>JBDZUZ010000045.1:0-20716 GCA_040255445.1 Planctomycetaceae bacterium
CCCCCATCCCCCCGCCCTAACATCCCCACACCTACACCCACCCGGAGGGACCCGTGAAGAAAGCCATCAAGATTGTCGCTGTCCTCGCCGTCGTCGTCGTCCTCCTTGTTGTCGGCCTGGTCGGCGCCGTCTTCGCCGGGATCGACGGGATTGCCAAGAAGGGCATCGAGCAAGGCGGCAGCTACGCGCTTGGCGTGCCCACGACCGTCAACTCCGTCGATGTCGGCCTCACCAAGGGCACGTTCGCGATGTCCGGTCTGAAGGTCGCCAACCCCCAGGGCTTCGACACTCCGCACTTCCTGCAGCTCAACGACACCAACGTCGCCCTCGATCTGCAGAGCATCCAGACCGACCTGATCCGCGTCCCCTCGATCAACCTCGCCGACCTCGACGTCAACATCGAGCGTGATGCCAACCAGGCCAACTTCCAGGTCATCCTCGACAACCTCAAGCGGCTCGAGTCCGGCGAGAAGCCCCCGCCCTCGGGTGATCAACCCGCCAAGAAGTTCGTCATCGATCTGATCGATATCCGCAACATCAAGGTCCATGTCGACACCGGCATCGCCTCCCAGCTCACCAAGCTCGATGTCCCCATCGACCAGATCACCCTGAAGGACGTCGGCTCGGGCGGCAAGCCCGTCGACGCCGCGGAGCTCACCAGCATCCTGATCAAGGCCGTCCTGACCGCCGTCGCAGAAAAGGGCCAGGGGATCATCCCCGAGGACCTGCTCGGTGACCTGCAGTCCCAGCTCGCCCAGCTCAAGAGCCTCGAGAGCATGGGCGTCGAGCTCTCTGGCGACCTCCAGAAGACCGCCGAGCAGGCCAGGGAGAAGGTCGACGAGGTGAAGAAGGACGCCGAGAAGACCATCGAGGACGCCAAGAAGGGCCTGGAGGGCCTGATTCCCGGACGCAAGACGGGCGGCTGAGCCTCGCAGGGCGGCCGGGCCGCTTCATCCATTCATCCGCAAATATGGATATAGTCTGCCGTTGACCGGCCGAACGACTCGGCCGCGTCCCCGACCGGCGGTCACTCCATGCACATCCAGGACATCTTCAAAAAGCACGGAAGCACCTTCTCCTTCGAGTTCTTCCCCCCCAAGAACGAACCCGCGGCGGAGGATCTCTACGCCTCCATCGCCGACCTCGAACCCCTCCGGCCCACCTTCGTCTCGGTCACCTACGGCGCCGGCGGCTCGACCCGGGAGATGACCCACGACCTCGTGGTCAAACTCCGCACCTCGACCACGCTCGACCCGATCCCGCACCTGACCTGCGTCTGCCACGACAAGGCCGAGATCGAGGGGATCCTGCGGCGGTACGCCGCGGCGGGGATCTCCAACATCATGACGCTCCGCGGCGATGTCCCCAAGGCGGTCGAGACCGATTCGCCGTGGAAGGACTTCCGCTACGCGGCGGACCTTGTCAGTTTCATCCGTGCTTTCGGTGAGAAGGGCGGGCACCCCGACAAGCGCGGCTTCGGCATCGGCATCGCCGGGTACCCCGAGGGCCACGCCGAGACGCCCAACCGGCTGGTCGAGATGGACCGCATGAAGGCCAAGGCCGAGGCGGGCGCCGACTTCATCGTGACCCAGCTCTTCTTCGACAACCGCGACTTCTACGACTTCCGCGCCCGCTGCGAGCTCGCGGGCGTGCGCATCCCGATCATCGCGGGCATCATGCCGATCACCAGTGTCGCGGGCATGCGGCGGATGGCGGACCTCGCGCTGGGCGCCCGCTTCCCTGCGCCGCTCATCCGCGCCCTCAACCGCACCGGCGGCGACGATGAGGCCGTCCGCCGCGTCGGGGTGCACTGGGCGACCGAGCAGTGCCGCGACCTGCTCGACAACGGCGTGTCGGGCATCCACCTCTACACGCTGAATCGCTCGACCGCGACGCGCGAGATCTACAAGACCCTCGGCGTCAAAGACTCCGACGGGTTGCGCCTCTGAAGTGCCACCCTGACCGTTCCGACGTGGCACCGATGTTGCTCTGAACATCGGTGCTTCCCAGGCTCTGCGGCGCGCATTGCACACGCCGCTCGCGCAGTCCCTTGTGCTTCCCCACGCTGCGCGTGGAACGGACGGACAACGCTGCGCCGGGCGTCAAGGCGCCGTACAAGCGGCGTAAGCAACCCGTGATGCTGAGTCGCTGTTTCACCGATGTCGTACCACGGCGGATGGAGCCGGTGAGATCGACTCGTCAGAACATCCACATGATCACCACCGCCACCGGGAAAGCCACACACCATGAAGCGACCCAGTAGCCCGTCCACAGCGCCAGTTTCACGAACCGGAAACGGGGCAGGAATAACAGGCAGGCAAACGCTGCGATGTCGAAGGCCATCACCGCTGCGCCGAAATGCGATGTGAACTGCGCCTTGCCGCTGTGCATCTGGTAGCCGCGTTCGTAGATCGTCCGCCACATCGGGAAGTGCAGCCAGTACACGCCCGCCGCCCAGAGACACAGCGCAACCGCCCGCAGCCAGAGCGAATCGAACCGACCTCGTCGCGGAGCTCGCCCTGCATCCCCCGCGACGATCCCGGCATCCGGCTCCTCCTCACGCATCGACGCCCTCCATAACGACCGTCTCCGATGCTTCTTCGGCAACCAGAACGCCGCGTTGCACTCGATGGAGCCGCCGTATCGAACTCCGAGGTGGCACCGATGTTGCTTTGAACATCGGTGTCTCCCGGGCCCCGCATCACGCATTGCACACGCCGCTCGCGCAGTGCCATTGAAGCCGCCGCAAGCCGTGCAAGGAGCCCGTGCTGAACCTCCCGACCGGGGAGCCTGTGCCGATGGCGCTACGGCATCTGCTCCATCTCTGGCGGAACGCTGTCCTGAAATCGCGTGTCCCGGTTGTAGAGACGGGTCCAGAGCGGCAGGCGAAACTCGATCTCTTTGACAAACTCCTGAACCAGCGACTCTTCCCCCGGCGTCAGATCGCCCGGTGGCTCGGCGTTGCCAGGCATCGACGCTATCCAAGCGACCCACGCCTGCACCGTCGTCCATGTGCGTATGCAGTCCAACTCCGCAATGAACTCCTCCTTCGTGCCGAGCGATACGCCGTAGTTTGGCTCGATCAGCGGCTCCCACGAATACCGAATCCAGCGATCACCCTGACGCAGTGTCAACCAGTCCTGGGCCGCGCTGACAGGGTGCGAGAAGTTGCACGCATCGGCGTGCATCCGCTCAACTCCCGAGAAGATGACCTGCAGCATCTCCGGCGATGTCCGTACGTACCGCACCTGCTCATCGACATTGTGGTGCACAACCGCTGTGCCGCTCCGCAGCACAAGGACGCTCCATCCGCGGCCGTCGACCCTGTCCCATTCGTACAGTACCGCGTCGACCCGTTGCGATGGCGACCCGACCGAGCGAGCTTCCGGCGGGAACCGCGCTGTTGTTTCCAGCCACTCGCGCTTGATCTCTTCGAGGTGGATGCGAGATTCGCGAGGAACTTCCTCGGCTGAGATCTCGTCGGCCCGCGAGATGCAGAGGCTGATGGTGGCGACGAATTCGACCCACGCATGCACAAACCGCTTGGCAAGCGAGAAGGCTGCATCATCGCGAACAGATGTGAAGCCGTAGCCGGGGCTGACGATCTCGTCCCACGTGGCCGCGACCTGCGGTCCGCGCGACAGGATTCGAACGGTGCTCGGCTCAGAGTCGACCACATCGACCATCGCGGCGTCGCCAAGATCCGCGAGCCGCCGAGCTGCATTAAACAGCCGCGGAACCAGATCCGCCGGTACTCGCCCAAGCTCGATCTCGTGCCCGCGGTTCGTCCGCCACATCGCAGTGCCATCCGCGAGAACCACTGCGTCCCATCCGGCGGGATCATCCCAGAACGACTCGTACAGCACGCCGATGTCATCCTTGTGCACGGCGGCCGTTCCGCAACCTCCCAGAGAGAGCACGGCGACGGACAGGATTACAAAGATCCTCAGAACACCCGCCGTCCTCTGTCCCATGTGGGTTCACTCCCTCAACGGCCCCTGCCCAGTACCGACGACGTGCCCGACAGAGCGATCGCGGCCGGACGCATCTTTCAGACTCACGAGAAGGGGAAATGATCCGGGCGATCGAGGAACTTCCTGGGGTCGATCTTGTCGCCCTCGTGCCTGAGCACCGTGAGGCTCCAGTGCTGGTCGATGCACGCCATCAGCTCGCGTGCATCATCAAGCGTCCTTCCCGCGACAATCAGCGGGAGCCCGCCGATCGCCACGATGCCAAGGTCGCAGATGTTCCCCAGATACCTGCAGCACGGCTCGGAGTTGCTGACAGACACCATCCATGTGGCCGGGAAACCGAAGTCGTCCTCTTCATCCTCATCGCCGAAGCCTTCTTGCATCATCACTTTACAGGCGTGTGTCTTCGAGAACGCCGCAACCAACTGCTCTACCTCCACACGCCTGGCGGTGTCGACCTCGAAGACTTCGCCAGGCAGCTGCCCGACAGCCTGCGGCATCATTTCATCTGGGTTCATGGTGTTGCTCCCCACGGTCCCAACGCGGTGGGCGAATTACCCGCCGGCTACGCCGCGATCAAACCGGAATGTCGTACGTCGTCTGCCAGCTCGCAGGGTCGATCGGGCTCCCCTTCTTCAGACACTCCCAGATGTCACCGACCCTGATGATCTCGGTGTACTCGCGATCTGGCCTCGTATTCCACGAGTCGATCAGCATGGCCCATGTGCCATAGCGAGGCTCGTTGTGCCGCGGCGGTGCGCCGATCTGCTCGCGGATCTCCTCGAGCGTCGCTACGGTCATATCGATCTGCCAGAGAGGGGGCTTCCCGTCCTCGCCATTGGTGAACTCGCCGGCGGAGATCCGTGCCAGCAACGCCTCGATGATGCAGTCGATGCGGTGCGCGAGGTGTCGTTCCTGCTCGGGCCGCAACGCGTGCTTCACAGGATCAACTCCGCTCACGACCGCCTCCGCTCTGCCTTGGGTACGCATCCGCTTTTCGACGAGCATGCCGGCAAGGGTACGCTTTTTGAGCCATGCGTTGCGTGCCATGCATTGCGCGAGCGGTGTGTGCAATGCGTGATGCGATGTCTGATGGCCACCGAGATTCAGAGCAATCTCGGTGGCACGCGCGTGTGCAATGCGTGGTGCGACGCCTGGGAAGCACCGATGTTCAAAGCAACATCGGTGCCACATCGGGGGCGCCGACGTCCGAATTCACCCCCGCAGCACCGCCTCCAGCCACGCCAGCACCGCCCGTGCATCCCCGCCGCGGAAGATGCGGTAGACGCTGCCGGACTTCACAACCAGGCCGGGATCGCCGGGCCCGACGCCCAGGTCCGGGCCCGGGACCGTGCCCAGCGCGAGCTCCGCCACCACCGGGCCGCGCGGACTGACCAGGGCGATCGTCGCCAGCGAGCGCAGGCCCGCGGGTTGATCAACCTCCAGCGTTGTCGCCTCCTCGCCCGAGAGCACCTGCAGCAGGAGATCGATCCCCGCGCTCGTCTCGCTGAGCGTCGGCCCGCCATCGCGGCTCCAGCGGCGGTCGAGCGTGCGCTCGAACTCGATCACGCCCTCCCGCGGCAGCGCGGGTTCGGTCTCCATCGCCCGCTGGTCCGCCGCGAGCCGGAGCGAGCCCACATCCGCGGGCGTGATGTCCAGCACGCGCCGGGCGGCGTAGAAGGTTGGGCTCGGATCGACCGGGTCGAGCGTGGCGCGATCGACCGCGAGCACGAGCGGTCCGTAGAGCGGTCGTTCGTTCTCGCCCTCGATGAACACACCCTCGGCGATCGCGTACACGCGCGTCGCCGCGGGATCGACGGCGTTGCCCACGCGCAGGCGCTCGATGATGCGGATGCCCTGTCCGCCCCCCGCATCGCGCGCATCGGGCGTGCGCCAGAGCAATTCTGCCCGCGCGACCGGATCATCCAGGCCGTAAGCCGGGTCCGCGGCGTCCGCGCCCGGGTAGAACTGCGCAACCTGGATCGCCATCAGCCGCTCGACGCCGACCTGCGCCATGGCCGGGTCCGCCGCGACCCGCACCGGTTCCGTGAGCGCCCAGCCTCTGCTGACGCGTTCCATCACTGTGCCGCGGCCGCGGGTCCGCATCTCGATGCGGTCGATCGCCGACCCCGCCGGCACGAACGGGGCCTTGAGCCGCCACGCCTCGATCCCCTCGGGCGTGAAGACCCGGGCCAGGTCACCGCCGGCGAGGCGGGTCTGGCCCGCATCGTCGCCTGCGATCCGCACGGGCGTCCGCCCGCCGATCGAGAGCATGCCGACCTCGAGCCGGTGCTGCGCTCCGCCGCGCATCGTGAAAGTGATCGCCGCGGCGGCGCCGATCGCGGTGTCGGCGCTCGCTGTCGGATCGGCCGGCCCGCCGAGCTGGGAAAGCAGGCGGACCGCGCCGCGCAGGTTGCCGGTGTTGATCGGCCACGCGATGCCGCCCTGCCCCGTCTCGACCAGCCAGAGGTCGGCGGGGCGGACGATGCGCAGCACCGCCGGCGGCCGGTTCTCCCAGGAGATCTCGATCCGCTCGATCCCGTTGACATCCAGGTTCTGCAGCCATGGCACCGCGGCCCCGCCGGTTGAGGCGGTCGGGCGCAGCAGGAAGAACGCCGCGACGGCGAGTGCGAGCGTGATCGCCAGCGCGATGCTCAGGGCACGGATCGACATTGCGGGCAGTCTAATCGCGCTGCGATGCGGTCGGCGTGCCCGGGGCTCGGCAAGGGAGCGGATGTGGTGCTTCCCCGCGGCGGTCGTCATTGCCACCGCGGCCCACTACCATCCCGCACGATGTCGCAGGCCAACCCTCCGTCCCAGCCGCGGAAACACGAGAACGACCCGGCCGACATCCGCCAGCGGGCGGACCGGGTGATCAATCTGATCCGCCCGGCGGTCCAGTCCGACGGCGGGGATCTGGAACTCGTCGAGATCACCGATGAGGGGATCGCCCGGATCCGGCTCCACGGCGCCTGCATCGGCTGCCCCTCGAGCCAGATCACCCTCCAGATGGGGATCGAGCGGAACCTCAAGGCCCACATACCCGAGATCCGCGGCGTCGAGGCGGTCGCCTGACCCGGATCGGGGGTGGGGCGCGGCAGATCGCACCACAGGTGGGGTACTATCGGGACCGAAGCCCCTGGGATCGGGGCTCTCTCGGTTTCCCCTGTCCCCGAATTGGCAACCAGCCCGGCCGGCGAGCGTACAAAGAGAGGTCGATCAAGCCGTCCGGAGGTGGCGAAAATCGGGTGGGGGTCGGGCGGGGGTGGGGTGTGCCGGGGGAGTGTCGGGTTTGCGGATCGGGATTGTCCCTTTCCTTTCCCGGCGTCCGACGGTATAACGGAGTCGGTGGAAGTCCGGAGTGGGGGTCCCGCGGGCAGCGCGGGTTGTGGGTGGAGACGCCGGTGAGCCCGGCGCCCAGGATGGGAGTCGGTGGCATGCTGGTCATCACGCGTCGTGAAGGTGAAGAGGTCGTGATCGGCGATCCCAAGAACCCGATCGGGATCGTGCGCATCGCTTCGGTCAAGGGTGACCGTGTGCGGATCGCGTTCGATTTCCCCCGCGAAGTCGACATCAACCGGCGCGAGATCGCCGAGCAGATCGCGCAGCAGCCGCCCGAGATCATCGCGACGATTCATCAGGGCGCGGTCGCTCCCTGAGAGCCGCGATTCCGAACGAACATTGAATGTCGCCGGGTCCGGCGGGCGTGCTCGCGGGCCCGTTGTGTTTCCGCCGGGAAAAGAACGGGAATCCTCTCGATTTCATGCTGAGTTCGGAGTTGGCGGTGCTACCGTCGAAGTATCGGCCGGGACCGCTGCGTGTCCGCAGGGCTCAGACCGGCCGACCACACCCCCGCCAACGCGGCCAAGGTCGCGACAGGGACGGGGCTCTCCAGACGGGCGTCCCGAGTACACCCGCGAAAAGGCAGTGATTTACGCAAAGGCTTTCTGGAAGCGTGTGCCCACGCGGCGGTGTGTTTCGCTGCGCCGCACATCATGACGTCACGATCGCAATGCTCCCCGGGGAATCGCTCCCGCGGTGCGGCGAATGCCATCGAGCGACCCGCGATCAGAACACCACCCACCACGACCCCTCCCTCGCCAACGACGGATCCCCGACCACGTGGGATCTTGTTTGCGAGGGCGATGGGGGCGACCGACGGAACGGCGCAGCGTCCGCGATGGCCGCGCCCGCCGCGCCGCGCCGCTGATCAGTGACTAGTACAACAGGTCGATGAGAGGAGAGGATCGCCCGCGGCCTCGCGCCGCGGGCGATTCTTTTTGAGCGGCGCTGCCTCGGCGGTGCGCGTCTCGGCGCACGCACGCAACACGCGCAATGAAAACCGCCCGCGATCAGCCGCGGGCGGTTGGGTTCGAGCGTCAGTCTTCGATCACTCCGGCTTGCCGCCCGACATGTCGTACACCCAGGCATCGCCCGGACGCTTGAAGTCCTGCACCTCGCCCTTGGCGAAGAAGAGGCCCAGTTCGCGCTCGGCGGCCTCGGGGCTGTCGGAGCCGTGGATGAGGTTAAAGGAATTGGACACGCCAAAGTCGCCGCGGATGGTGCCCGCCGCGGCCTTGCTGCCGAAGGTGGCGCCCATCATGTTGCGGCTGATGGTGATGGCGTTCATGCCGCGGACGGCGAGGACGAGGACGGGCGAGCTGGTCATGAAGGCGACCAGACCCTTGTAGAAGCCCTTCTCCTTGTGGGCCTCGTAGTGCTTGGCGGCCAGTTCCTGGCTGATCTGCATCATCTTGGCGCCGACGACCTGCAGGCCCTTGTCCTCGAAACGGCTGATGATCCGGCCCATGAGGCCGCGCTGGACAGCATCGGGCTTGAGGATGATGAGGGTGGTTTCCATGGGGGTTCCTTGTGGGGGTTGGTTTTGGGGGGAAAGCCTAGGCGTGGGTTGACGGGAGGGACAAAGGGACAAAGGGACAAAGGGACAAAGGGACAAAGGGACAGAGGGACAGAGGGACAGAGGGACAAAGTGGTGGGGAGGGCCGGCCTTGATCGCCGTGTGACGCGTACGACCGTCGCTGCGAAATCTGCTGTCTTGGCAGCCCCGCACCGCCCTGAGCGTTCCCCCTCGTTTGCCGACCGCCACGTCAGCGCCGGTCGACCGATTGCCGGCACACCGCGCCCCATCGCATCGTTCACGCAAGCGCTTGCGGGCGGTTCCTTGGCGGCCACCGCTGATTGGTCACTCTGTCACTTAGTCCCTCTGTCCCTTTGTCCCTTCGTCTCTCAGCCGCACCGCCGCGCTCAGCACGCCCAGGTGCGAATACGCCTGCGGGAAGTTGCCCAGCGCGATCTTGTAGGTCGGGTCGTATTCCTCTGTGAGCAGGCCGGTGGGGCCGGCGAGGGCGGCGACGCGGGAGAGCACGCGGCGGGCGTCGTCGTGGCGGCCGACGAGGGTGTAGGCCTCGACAAGCCAGGTGGTGCAGATCAGGAACGCGCCCTCGATGCCCGGGAGCCCATCATCGCAGAGGTAGCGGTAGACCAGGTCGTCGCGGACGAGGTGTTTCTCGATCGCTTCGATCGTCTTGAGGAAGCGCGGGTCGGTGGGGGGCGTCAGGCCGGTGATGCCGATCCAGAGGGTCGCCGCATCCAGCGAGAGGTCGCCGTAGGCGGTTGTGTAGGCGCCGGCCTCTTCGTTCCAGCCGTGGGTGAGCACATCTTCTTTGATGGTGTCGCGGAGATGGGCCCAATCCGGGCGCGCGCGGCCGAGGAGGTGGTCGGCGACGGCGATGGCGCGGTCAACAGCCCACCAGCACATGACGCGCGAGTGGACATGGTGGCGCTTGGGGCCGCGGATCTCCCAAATGCCGTGATCCGGCTCGTTCCAGCGGGCGGCGACGGCGTGGACCATCGCCTCGACAAGGCGCCAGTACTGCGGAGTGACCGAGCCGCCGCGTTCGATGAGGAGCGCCACGAGATCGACGATGGGGCCGAACACATCGAGCTGGACCTGGTGGCTCGCGGCATTGCCGATGCGAACGGGCTTGCTGTCGCCGTAGCCAAGTAGTTCGGCGATCTCGCCCTCGGGCCCGAGCATCGAGCCGGTGACGGTGTAAATGGGGCGGAGGCGGTCGGGCGATTCGAGCGTGTCGACGACGCCGACGATCCAGTCGAGGAGTTTCACGGCGACGCCGGTATTGCCCAGGCGCACGAGGGCCGCGGCGGACATCGCGGCATCGCGGGGCCAGCAGTAGCGGTAGTCCCAGTTGCGGATGCCGCCCAGGTGCTCCGGGAGCGACATGGTCGCGGCCGCGCAGATGGCGCCGCTGGGGCCGTGGCAAAGAGCCTTGAGCGCGAGCGCGCTGCGACGGACGAGGTCGGAGTGGATCTCGGGGAGATCGAGCGTGTCGAGCCAGCCGCCCCAGAAGCGGGCGGTCTGGCGGCGGCGTTCGGTCTCGGCGACGACGGACGGGCGCAGGCTGGCGGTGCCGTAGCGGAACTCGAGCAGGAGCGGCTCGCCGGTGAGCGTGTGTTCGGCCGTCGCGGTCTGGTGGTAGCCGTCGTCGGTGATCGTCCAGTCGACGCCCGGGGAAAAGAGCACGGCGGGGTCGGTCCAGCCGTCGATCTCGATACCGTTCTCGCGGGGCATCAGGCGGGTGGGCGTGCGGCCGAAGTCCAGGCGCGGCCGGAAGTGGAGCTTCACGACGCCGTTGCCCTCGACGATGCGCACGTGATCGGTCCGCCCGGCGCGCTGGTAGGGGAGGCCGGCGACGCAGTCGAGATACTCGGTGATGCGGAAGCTCTTGAAGCGAGTCTGAAGGATGAAGGTGTCGCCGATGTAGGACTGCGACGGCGGCGGGTCGTCGGGCCCGGCATCGGCGGGCGTGATCTCGAAGCAGCCGCGCTGCTCATCGGCGAGGAGTTCGGAAAAGATCGCGGGAGAATCGATGCGCGGGAAGCATCCCCAGACGACACGGGCCCGGTCGTCGACGAGCACGACGGTTCGCTGATCGGAGAGCATCGAATGCCGCTCGATGGGGCGGATGTTCCGCTGCGCGAGCCACGCGGCGCGACGGTTGTAGACCTCCTCGAGCATCGGCGCGGTGTCGGCCTGCGTCTCGACACGGTGGCGGGCGCTGGTCTCGCCCGCACCGATCTTGATCGAGAGATCGGTGGCCGGGAGGGTCTCGAAAGCGGTCTCGTCGGTGACGTCGTCACCGATGAAGATCACCCGGCTCGCGCCCAGCCGTCGCCGCATGTAGTTGAGGGCGCGGCCCTTGTCGGGCTTGACGACGGTGAGCTCGAGAACCTTGTGCCCGCTCAGCACGTGCACGCCCTTGTGCTGGGCGGGCCCGGCCATGATGTCGCGGATGGCGACCTCGGCGAGACGGTCCGGGCTGTTGCGGTAGTGGAAGGCAACGCCGTGGGGCTTCTCCTCCACCGTCGCACCCTCGACACGATCGGCGATGGCGTGCAACTCGCTCACAACACGATCGAGGAGCGCGGGGCCGCCGGTAGGGATGGTCAGCTCGGTGTCGCCATCGATCTCCGCGCCGTGCGAGCCGGCCAGATGCAGGCCGCGGAAGTTGCCGACGAACCTGCGCAGATCCGCCATGCTCCGGCCGGAGATGACGGCCAGGTGCGTGTGGGGGAGTTCCCCGAGCTTCTTCAAGACCCCGATCGCCGCGGGGTCGGGGTGCGCATCGGGCGGGTGCGAGACGATGGGCGCGAGCGTGCCGTCGTAGTCGCACGCGACGAGAAGAACCGGGGTGGTGGCGACGGCGGCGAGGTCCTGGCTGTAGCTGGTCATGGCTGCACTGCCCTGATGAAGGAATCGGCCCAGTCGAACACATCGTGACGACGGATGGTGGTCCTGAGGATGGACATGCGCTGCTTCGCATCGGCCGGGTCGATATGGATCGCCCGTTCCATCGCAGCGCTCATGCCGTCGACATCGCGGGGGTTGACGAGCAGGGCCCGCCGCATCTCCTGAGCGGCTCCCGCAAACTCCGAGAGCACCAGCACACCGCTGTTGTCGGCGCGGGTGGCGACGTATTCCTTGGCGACCAGGTTCATGCCGTCGCGGTAGGGGGTGACGAGCATGACGTCCGCCGCGAGGTAGTACGCCACAAGCTGATCACGCGGGAAGCTGCGGCGGAAGTAGTGCACCGCGATGCGGCCCGGCTCGCTGTAATCCCCGTTGACGCGGCCGACGATCTGCTCGATGCGCCGACGCATCGCGGCGTACTCGGGCACCGGCTCGCGGCTGGGTACGGCGATCTGCACCATCACGCAGTCCTCGACCGTCGCGGCCTTGCGTTCGAGCATCAGCTCGAAAGCGCTCAGGCGCTGGTCGATGCCCTTGGTGTAATCAAGCCGGTCGACGCAGAGCAGGATCTTGCGGCTCGCGCCCAGGTTCCGGCGGATGCTCTCCGCCGCGGCGACGACCTCGGGTTTCTGTGCGGTCTCCTCGAAGTCCTTGAAATCGATCGAGATCGGGTACGACCCGGTGCGGATGGTGCGGCCGTCGTATTCGAGCTGGGTGTCCGTGCCGGTGGCGGGGGTGTACTTGCGCGCAGCGCGGGAGAAGTTCTGTGCGCCCGCATAGGTCTGGAAGCCCACGACATCCGCCCCCAGCAGCCCGCGGATGATCTGCTCGCGCCACGGGAGCCACGCGAAGAGCTCTTCCGGCGGGAACGGGATGTGCAGAAAGAAGCCGATGCGGACATCGGGCCGCAATTCGCGCAACATCGCTGGCACGAGCTGCAGGTGGTAATCGTGGACCCAGACGAAGTCGCCCTTCTTGGCGACCTCCGCCGCGGCCTCGGCGAAACGCTGGTTCACCGTGACGTACGGTCCCCACCAGCGGCGGTCGAACTCCGGCGTGCGGATCGCATCGTGATAGAGGGGCCAGAGGGTGCGGTTGGAGATCTCGTGGTAGAAGGCCTCGATCTCCGCGGCGGACATGGGCACGGGCCGCATGTGGATGCCGTCGTGGTCGAACGGCCCGGTGGGGTCATCGCCCGTGCCTGTCCAGCCCAGCCACGCCCCGCCGCGTTCCTGCAGGATGGGGGTCAGCGCGGTGACGAGCCCGCCGGACGAGCGGACCCAGCGCTGGTTGTCGCCCGTGCCCTGCCGGCGAACCGGCAGGCGGTTGGCGACGATGATCATGCGTGAGGGCGCGGCTCGTTTTCGCGCGGGCATTGCGTCCTCGCTCTCTGTGGGCTCGCTCGCAGCCGATGGGGCGGGGAGCGGCCCGGAAGGTCGCCCGCCGCGGAGCGGCGGCGGGCGGAAGTAGTCGATGTACGGCGGCGGGCGGACCGGGCCCACCCGCAACGGGGGCGAACGCCGCGGGGCGACGCTCAGCGTGAGCCCCACGATAGCAGGAACAGGGCGGGTTCGTGCGGCTCGTGTGCGGGGATGAGCGCAGGTTTGGCCGCGGGCGGGCAGACGCGGCGATATGCTTGGCGGCGCAGCGGTCCGCCGCGGCGATCGTGAACGTGAAGAGAGTGCAACCCCGTGCCAGGGAGGGCCCGGATGTCGTCCGCAGCCACGATGGAGCGAAGCAAGTCAACAACCCGGGGCGGCAAGCAGAAGGTCACGGCGGAGACGCTGGCGGCCAAGCAGCGGGATATCTCGGTCAGCGAGTTCTTCGCGAAGAACCGGCACCTGCTGGGCTTTGACAACCCCCGCAAGGCTCTTCTCACGACCGTGAAGGAGGCCGTCGACAACTCGCTCGATGCGTGCGAGGAAGCGGGGGTGCTGCCGGATATCACGGTGGTGATCGAGGATCTGTATGTCGACCCCGCGAGCGAGAAGACGGGGAAGGGGAAGAAGGCCGCCGCGACAGAGGCTGGCGCAGCGGGGGGCAAGCCCGGCAAGCGGCCGCCCAGCTCGCGCTACCGCGTCACGATCGTCGACAACGGCCCCGGCATCGTCCGCAAGCAGGTCGAGAACATCTTCGGCCGCCTGCTCTACGGCTCGAAGTTCCACAGATTGAAGATGAGCCGCGGCCAGCAGGGCATCGGCATCTCCGCGGCGGGCATGTACGGCCTGATCACCACCGGGCGGCCGATGGTGATCCACACGCGGCCCGCCGCGAACAAGCCGGCTCACCACATCGAGCTGGCGATGAACACCAAGACCAACCGCGCCGAGGTCACGGTCGATGACGAGACCGAGGACTTCCCGCCGGCGCGGATGCGGAGCCTCGCGCCGCGCGATGTCGCGGTGCTCGACAGCGCGGACTACCCGACCGGCACGAGCGTCTCAATCGAGCTCGAGGGCCGCTACCAGCGCGGCCGCGGCAGCGTCGATGAGTTCCTTGAACTGACCGCGATCGCCAACCCGCACGCGAAGATCACCTTCATCCCGCCGCTCAAGAGCCTGGGCGATGTCGAGGACGATGGGCAGCTGGGACTGGACGCGGCGAAGGGCGCCAAAGGGGCGAGCGGTGATGCCGCGGCGGGCGAAACCGCCGCCGCCGCGCCGACCGGCCCGATGATCACCACCGAGGTCGCGGGTATCACGATCTTCCCGCGTGCGGTCAACGAGCTTCCGCCCGAGACGCAGGAGATCCAGCCGCACCCCAAGGGCATCGAGCTGGGCATCCTGCTGCAGATGCTCAAGGACCAGCCCGCAGGGGTGTCGCTGTTCAAGGTGCTGCAGGAGTCGTTCTCGCGGGTGTCGCCCGCATCGGCCTCGGCGATCTGCCGCGCCATCGGCGTGACGACGCGGACGCGGGCCGATGAGATCGACCACGCGCTGGCGGAGAAGCTGTTCAGGGAACTGCAGGAGGCGAAGCTGCCGCCCCCGCCAACCGATTGCCTCGCGCCCATCGGCGTGCGGCAGATGCTGGCGGGCATGCTCAAGGGCGTCCGCGCCGAGTTCTACGCGGCGTCGTCGCGCACCGCGGCGGTCTACCGCGGCCGGCCGTTTCAGATCGAGGCGGCGCTCGCGTTCGGCGGCGATCTGCCGGGCGATGAGCCGGGCCGCGTGATCCGCTTCGCCAACCGCGTGCCGCTGCTCTTCCAGCAGAGCGCGTGCTCGAGCTTCAAAGCCGTCACCGAGACGAGCTGGAAGAACTACAACCTCTCGCACCCACGGGGTGCGCTGCCGGTGGGGCCGCTGGTGATCATGATCCACATGGCCAGCGTGTGGGTGCCCTTCACCAGCGAGAGCAAGGAAGCCATTGCGGATTACGACGAGATCCGCAAGGAGATGAAGCTCGCGCTGATGGAGTGCGGGCGGAAGCTGGGCACGTACCTCCGCAAGCGGCAGAAGATGCGGCGCGAGGCCGAGCGTCGCGACATCTTCGAGCGGTACATCGGCGAGATCGCCCAGGCGATCAACGCGATCAACGGGACGGATGCCAAGAAGCTGTACGAAGCCCTTCTTGAGCAGGCGAGGGAGCGGACGGCCGTGGCGGACCAGGTGCTCGATGATGAGGGCAAGGTCGTCAAGGACGAGCCGAGCGATGATGATGGTGTGATCATCGTCGAGCAGGCAGCGCGGCGGATCCCGGGGCTTGATGACGGGCCGCCGGTGGGTGAGTTGTCCGCCGCGGAGGCGGCGGCGCTCAAGGTGCACGCGCTGGCGAACGCGGAAGACGATGAGTCGGCGGCGAAGGGTTCGAAGCGCAGCTCGAAGAAGACCGGCAAGAAGGGCGCAAAGAAGAGCGGTGGCGCAGGCGCTGCCGGCGGCAGCAGTGGCAAGCCCGGCAAGGCCGGTCCCTCCGCCGCGGCGGCGAAGAGCCCGCCCCAGCCCGAGCCCAAGAAGCCCAAGCCGCGGATGCGGGTGACGGGCGGAGGGCTGGTGCCGGTGGATGAGAAGTCGCTTTTCGAGTGATGCGGCGCTGCGTTGGCGGCGATCGGCACGGATGCAACGAGATTGACCACACGCGGGCTTGACGACACGCGGCTCGGCCGCGGCTGAGAACGGACATGGCGAAGAAGACAAGCAAGAAGGTGGCGGCGAAGGCGGGCGGTTCGAAGAGCGCGGCCGCGGGCGGCGCCCGCGGCGGCACCTCGGCGAAGGTCAAAGAACGCGATGCCGCGACGATGAAGAAGCTGACCGGCTTGGCGGACCGCATCGCCAAGTCGGCGCTGAGCGGCGTCGAGCCCAAGGTCGCGATCCCCAGCCGCACGCGATCGAACACGATCTGGAACAAGAAGCGGGGGATCCTGGAGATGGGCGATGCCGCGCAGGAGCGGCAGCTCTTCAATCTCAATCAGGCCAAGCAGTTCATGCAGACGATGCTGCACACCAGCACGATCAAGGACCTGATCGATGCCGGCAAGACCAGCAGCCTCCGTGGTGTGTTCTACAAAGCCAAGCACACGGTGGCGGGGACGAAGGAGAACACCTTCGACACGCAGGACGAGAGCGACCCGATCCTCGAGGATCTGGAAGTGTCGCTGGGCGCGCTCCGCGAAGAATTGCACATCTTCGCCGAGAACCGCGGCGCGATGGTCGGCAACATCACGCTGACCGACAAGGGCGACGACATCGACTGCCGCCGCATGGGTTCCGGCGGCTACGCGATCCCCTCGATCGTCGAGCCCGATGTGATCCAGTTCAAGAAGTGCGAGGCCAAGTTCGTCCTGCACGTCGAGAAGGGCACGGTCTGGAACCGGTTCAACGAGGACCGCTTCTGGGAGGAGAACAACTGCATTTTGACGCACGGCGCGGGCCAGCCGCCGCGAGGCGTGCGGCGGCTGCTGCAGCGGTTCAATCAGGAACTCAAGCTGCCGATCATCTGCCTGCTCGATTGCGACCCCTGGGGGCACTACATCTACTCGGTGATCAAGCAGGGCTCGATCTCGCTGGCGTATGAGTCAACGCGGCTGGCGATCCCCGAGGCCAAGTTCCTGGGCATCCGCGCCAAGGACTATGTCGACTGCCAGCTGCCCGATGCGGTGAAGATCGACCTCTCCGACAACGATGTGAAGCGGGCGCGGGAGATCATGGCCTACCCGTGGTTCGAGGGTCACAAGGGCTGGAAGCGCGAGATCGACCGGATGCTGAGCAACGGCTTCAAGATGGAAGTCGAGTCGCTGATCACGAAGGACATCTCGTATGTGACCGAGACGTACGTGCCGGAGCGGCTGGCGGCGCGGGATTGGCTGGATTGAGTGGGGCGCGAGGCTCGCGGGGGTGGGCGATGGAGTTGGTGGATGGGGTGTTGACGGTGCCGTGTCTCGAGCACTCCGGGCGGCTGGTGTTCAGCGGCGGGACGCCGCACAGCGATCCGGATTCGGGCGGATCGTTCGCGGTCGCGTACGAATTCGATGATTCGGTGTCGCGGCAGTGGGGAGAAGGGTTCTTCGGGGCGTGCCGGGCTGAGTGGTCGATCCATGGGCCGTCGGTCATTGACGAGCGCATCGATTCGTTCCTGGCAAAGTGCGCGGCGGGACATGCATCGGAGTTCGAGCGTGTCTGGGGTCGCGAATCGCGAGACTTGGAGATTCGCGTGCGGAGCGATGGGCGCGGTCGATTCTGGCTGAGCGCGGCGACGCCGCCGGGGGTTGACTGGCCGTGGTCAGCGTGCGGGACGGTGGTGCTGGACACGGCGTCAATGGATCGGCTGGCGGGGTTGTTTGGGGCGTTCTTGAAGGGGTAGGCCGGCTCCGAGCGACACCTGCGGCCCGCGGCTGGTGCGACCCGCCTTCAAGGCGGGCTTTGGAGGTTTCCATGAACGAGGCGGGCGGCGATCTGTTGCGCGAGGTGTGCAGCATCATTCGAAGCGTCGATACGAATATCGCATCGCTTCGCTCTGAGAGAAGGGCGCTTGAGTTCCTCTTCCCGGCTGAGATGGATCAACGAGCGTTGCTCGAACTGTTAGAGGATGAGTCGGCGCGAGCGTTGGTCCAGCGGCTCACACGTCATGCCGCGACGGCTGCGATGTTCCACTTGCTCACGGTTCTTGATGAGCGCAAGGAGCTCGGCGAGACCAGGGCCGCGCCGCGGCTGATACTCGATGTCGGAAGCGATGTCGTTGAGCCGCCGCCGGATCTGCACGAACGGCTGGGGGCGGTGATGCAGGCGGAGGGGATGGACACGGAGGAGTGGTGGTGAGCGCCACCGCACCGGCGGAGCAGCATCCTTTCGTGTCTGGTTGTCAGCAGGTCCGCTACGCTCGCCTCCGGCGACAGTTCTGCGTCGCTCCGCGACTCGGGGACATGAACGCTGACTGAAACGAAAAACCCCCACGCGGAGCGTGGGGGTACCAAAGGCACGGAACTCCAGCGCGATCAACTCACCCGCGCTTCCACATGCTCCCACCATACACCGCCGTATCACCAAGCTGCTCCGCGATCCGGATCAGCTGGTTGTACTTCGCGTTCCGGTCCGAACGCGCGGGAGCGCCCGTCTTGATCTGCCCGCAGTTGGTCGCCACCGCGATATCCGCGATCGTCGAGTCTTCCGTCTCGCCCGAGCGGTGCGAGAGGACCGCCGCGTAGCCGTGCCGGGTGGCGAGGTTGACGGCCTCGAAGGTCTCGGAGAGCGAGCCGATCTGGTTGACCTTCACGAGGATCGCGTTGCCGCAGCCCTGATCCAGCCCCTTCTGCAGGAACTGCTTGTTGGTGACGAAGAGATCGTCGCCGACGAGCTGCACCTTGTCGCCCAGCTTCTTCGTCAGCTTCGCCCAGCCGTCCCAGTCGTTCTCGGCCAGGCCGTCCTCGATCGAGCGGATCGGGTACTTGGAGCACCAGTCGGCCCACATCTCGATCATGGTGTCGGTGCTGACGACTTCCTTGGTGCTCTTGAACATCTTGTAGCCGGTCTTGCCGTCCTTCGCCGCCTCGTTCCAGCACTCGCTGGTGGCGGGGTCGAGGGCGACGAAGATCTGCTCGCCCCACTTGTAGCCGGCCTTCTTGACCGCCTGCTCGATGATCTGCAGGGCCTCCTCGTTGTTCTTGAGGTTCGGAGCGAAGCCGCCCTCATCGCCCACCGCCGTCGAGAGGTTCTTCTCGTGCAGCACCTTCTTGAGCGTGTGGTAGATCTCGACGCCGGCCCGCATGGCATCGTGGAAGTTGTCGAAGCCCCAGGGCTGGATCATGAACTCCTGGAAGTCGACGGTGTTGTCGGCGTGCTTGCCGCCGTTGAGGATGTTCAGCATCGGCACGGGCAGGGTCTTGGCGCCCGAGCCGCCCAGGTAGCGGTAGAGCGGCAGGCCCGATTCCTCCGCCGCGGCCTTGGCGATCGCCATCGAAACGCCGAGGATGGCGTTGGCGCCCAGGTGGGCCTTGTTGGGGGTCTCATCGAGGCGCAGCATCAGGGCGTCGATGCCCTCCTGCTCGCGGCAGTCCATCCCCAGGATCTCCGGGCAGATGCGCTCGTTGACGTTGGCGACGGCCTTGAGGACGCCCTTGCCCAGGTAGACCTCCTTGTCGCCGTCACGGAGCTCGACCGCCTCGTTCTCGCCGGTCGAGGCGCCCGAGGGGACCGCAGCGCGGCCGACGACGCCGGAGGCGAGAACGACATCCACCTCGAGGGTGGGATTGCCGCGGGAGTCGAGGATCTGGCGGGCGCGGACGTCTTCGATCATGAAGCTCATCGGTGGGTCCTTTGGGGGAGCGGTGGACGGGGATTCGGGGGCCGCCGCGGCCGGTGGGCCGGCGGCGGGCCGGTAAGAATATCGGGCCGCGATGCTCGGGCAGAGAACGCGGCGGGACGATATCGTTGCAGCGTCTGCGGGGAATGACCATGCCGATGACGCCCGAGGGGTTTGCCAAGCGGATCGACCGTCTTCGCGAGGATCTCGTGACACAGGGTCGGCGCGTCCAGACGCTGCTGGAGGCGGCGTTCGATGCGCTCTTTGCGAACGACACTGAGCGGGCGGGGGGGATAGAGAAGCAGGACACACCGATCGATGATGCCGATGTCGCGATCGAGAAGGCGGCGGTGCAGCTCCTGACCGAGGCAGCTCAGGAGAGCGCCGCCCTCGAACAGGGCCAGCTGCGGATGGTGCTGACGATCGCCAAGGTGAACAACGAGCTGGAGCGGATCGCCGATGCGGCGGTCGATGTGTCGGAGCTGACGCGCCCGGGGGCGAACGCACCGGCCTTCCCCGACACCTTCAAGGTGATGGCCAACAGCGTGGTGGGGATCCTGCGGGATACCAACTCATCGATGCAGAAAAGCGACCCCGCGCTGGCGAAGGTCGTCCTGCAGAGCCAGCACACGGTGACGGCCTTCAAGGCGGCGATCCTTCGGGATGCCGAAGAGCGGATCGCGCGTGGCACCATGAGCGTCGATGAGGCCTTCCGCCTCCACGAGATCGCCTCGCAGTGCGAGCTCATCGCGGACCATTGCACGAACATCGCCGAGCAGGTGATCTACGTGACGACGGGCGCGATCGTGCGGCACACGCAGACGAGCTGGGTCGAGGTGCCTCGCACGAATTGAACAAACCGGCGTAAGCGGCGAAAGGTGAAAGAGCCGATTGCGCGAGCAATCGGAGTGTTCCTCTGGGTCGAGGTGCCTCGGTCGAGTTGAGCGGGACCGGCGTGAGCGGCGAAAGAGCCGATTGCGCGAGCAATCGGAGTGTTCCTCGTGGCCACTTCGTTGGCTTGGTCAGGTCGTCCAGGGCCGGGAGGATGACCCTCGATATGCGCTGGCGTTCGCTCGCGTCGCATCCGTCGGGGACGGGACACCAAAGAGGAGCCGATTGCGCGAGCAATCGGAGTGTCCTCGTGGGCGATTCGTTTGCTCGGTCTGGTCGTCGAGGGCCGGGAGGATGACCCTCGATATGCGCTGGCGTTCGCTCGCGTCGCATCCGT
>JBDZUZ010000045.1:20816-22527 GCA_040255445.1 Planctomycetaceae bacterium
CGGGGGCGGGACACCAAAGAGGAGCCGATTGCGCGAGCAATCGGAGTGTGACCTGCCGACCCTGCTGCGGTTGACGCCTCTTGAAGTAGGGTCCCTCACGGCGTGTCTGCGCCTCTGTTACCCCGACTGCTCGCGCAATCGGCTCCTGGTGGGACGCGGGCACAATGCGGCCCCCAATGTCGTTGGGCCCGCCAGGCGACCTCCGTTACTTTGCGTCCACCCCGGGTTTGTGGTCGATCCTCCGCATCCGGAGGATTTCCGGTAATCTCCGCGGCCGATGTCGAACAAGCCGCTCGCGTACTTCCTGACGTGGACCTGCTACGGCACTCGCATCCACGGCGATCCCCGCGGCTCGGTCGAGAAGTACAACAATGTGTACGGCACGCCCAAGACCCCCGCATCACCCGTGCTCAGGAGGATCGCCCAGGCCGGCATGACGCCCGAGGGCCGAATCGGAGTGAAGCTGGCGGATACCGAGCGCGAGATCGTGCACACCGCCATCGTGGATCATGCCGCTCACCGCGATTGGAGGATTCTCGCGCTCAACGCCGACGGACACACGTCCACGTTGTTGTGGTGTGCGACATTCGGCCCGAGCTCGCGATCGGGCAGTTCAAGGCGTGGGCGAGCAGACGCCTACGTGAGGCGGGTCTGCGGACTTCGACCGACAAGATCTGGACGGCCGAGGGGAGCACCCGCTATCTCTACTTCTTCGAGGCGGTCGACGGAGCGATTCACTACGTCCTTCACGAGCAGTGATGGACTGCCGCGTGCGGCTCGGACGCCGCACAGCGTGAATCTCCGCGAGCGCAGATACTCCGATTGCTCGCGCAATCGGCTCCTCTCCTCGCGCGATCAAATGTTTCTCGCTCACCGCCACATCGACGTATCAACCTCACCGCCGCCGAAGTCGACGCCCTGGAGCCCGCCGCGGGTCCAGCGGTAGTGGCCGATGAGCGTCGCGTGGCGCGAGGGCGCTTCCCACGGCTGCGCGAAGTAGGTGAAGGTCGTGAAGAGCACCGAGCGCGGGGCTTCGGGCTTGAAGCCGCGGTTCGCGTGCGCGGTCTTGCGGAGGCGCACCGACTGATCGAAGTGGAGGATCGGCTGCACCGCATCGGGGTCGGCGAAGATGCGTGCCGCGCCGTTGTGCCGCGCGGCCTCATCGTGCATCTGCACCTTCTGTGATGGGAACGCGACCTCGCTCAGCCGGCGGCCGCCGAGCATGTCCTGCGTCCGCGGGCCGGCGATGAGATAGCTGTTCATGTCGCCGCCCTGGATCAGCGTGCCGCGGCCCATGCGGACCGCATCGGGGGCGAACGTCGCGGGGACGGTCTGGTAGCTGGAGCTGTACGGCCAGCGGCTGTTGTGCGGCGTGGGCGTCGGCTGCATGTTCCCAAACTCGCCCGCATCGAACCTGCGCCAGTCCTGCCAGTTGCGGCGGTGCGCATCTTCCGGGCAGACGACCACGGGCTCGGGCAGCCGCTGGGCCATGTAATCCTGCAGCACGAGGTGGCTGTAGAGGATGTGGGGGATCCAGTCGGAGATCCGCGGCATCTTCGCCGCGCCGTCGGCGCGGTCGCCGCGGCGGCGGATGATGTCGACCGCCTGATCCGCCGCGGCCTCGACCACTCCAGCGCTCTCCTTGAGATCCGGGAACTCGGTCGGGCGCGAGCGGATGCCGCCGATGCCCCAGCTGAACGAGAAGAGCGTG
>JBDZUZ010000045.1:22537-23907 GCA_040255445.1 Planctomycetaceae bacterium
CGCGGCGTAGCTCTGCGTGGCGACGCCGTGCTGCTGCAGGTTCGACTGGCAGACCAGCGTGCGCGATGCCGCCCGCGCCTTGCCGACCGCGGGGATGAGAATCGCGATCAGCACCGCGATGATGGCGATCACCACCAGCAGCTCGATCAGCGTGAAGCCCCGCCGCCGTTCGCGCCCACAGCCGCGCCCCTTCCGGAATGTCCCCTCGCTCGCCCTTGACACAACCCTGCCCCCAAACTCTTCCCTGCCGCGCGGTCCTCGCGTCGGCCTCCTTTCCCCCGGCCGAAACCGTTTCCAGCCGTTGAGATGCGTAGTGATACGCGGCCCTGAGAACAAGTGAAGCAGGTGTGCTGAGAACACCCCCCTTTCGAGCGCAAAGTTCATCAAAAAGCAACGGGGCCCCGTCTCTCGACGGGGCCCCCGTGTGGTTTCAAGGTCCGATCAGCCGGCGGGTGAAGAAGGCGGGCCGGCGTCGGGATCAGTAGCGGTAGTGCTCGGGCTTGTAGGGGCCGTCGACCGGAACGCCCAGGTACTCGGCCTGGTCCTTGCTCAGCTTGGTGAGCTTGACGCCCAGCTTCGCCAGGTGCAGGCGGGCGACTTCCTCATCGAGCTTCTTGGGCAGCACGTACACGCGGTTCTCGTACTTGCCGGTGTTGGCGAAGAGCTCCATCTGGGCCAGCACCTGGTTGGTGAAGCTGGCCGACATGACGAAGCTGGGGTGGCCGGTGGCGCAGCCCAGGTTGAGCAGGCGGCCCTCGGCGAGGATCAGGATCGAGTGGGCCTTGATCGCGGTGCCGTCGGCGAGCTTGCCGTCGGTGAAGATCCACTCGTCGAGCTGCGGCTTGATGTTGTGCCGCTTGCAGCCGGGGATCTTGGTCAGGCCGGCCATGTCGATCTCGTTGTCGAAGTGGCCGATGTTGCCGACGATCGCCTTGTCCTTCATGCGGCTCATGTGATCGGCGGTGATGATGTTCAGGTTGCCGGTGGTGGTGACGAAGATGTCGGCATAACCGAGGGCATCCTCAAGCGTCAGGACCTGGAACCCTTCCATTGCGGCCTGCAGGGCGCAAATCGGGTCGATCTCAGTGATGATCACCCGCGCTCCCTGCCCCTTGAGCGACTGCGCGCATCCCTTGCCCACGTCGCCATAGCCGCACACCACCGCGACCTTGCCGCTGATCATGACGTCGGTGGCGCGGAAGATGCCGTCGATCAGCGAATGGCGGCAGCCATACAGATTGTCGAATTTGCTCTTGGTCACCGAGTCGTTGACGTTGATCGCCGGAAACAGAAGCTTGCCCGCCTTCTGCATTTCGTAGAGGCGATGGACGCCGGTGGTGGTTTCCTCGCTGACCCCCTGAACCTTCTTG
>JBDZUZ010000046.1:0-23841 GCA_040255445.1 Planctomycetaceae bacterium
CGCACGGTGGTGTGGGAGGGGAGGAGCCGCAAGGCTCCCCCCTATCCCGATCGCGGAGAGCGGCAAGTGTCGGGATCGCGGCCGGCGGGTCGCCGCGGATCTGTCCGTGTTCGCCCACGCACCAAAGAAACGGCCGCCCGCGCGTCCGCGGGCAGCCTTGGTGGTGACCACGTTGTGGAGGCGGGTTCAGTAGGTCACTTCGGCCGGCTCGCGGCGGGGGGCCGAGCCGAACTGCTTGATGCCCTTCTGCGTGACCTCGCGGCCCTTGCCGCGGAGGTCGGTGGGCGTTTTCTCGGGGATGACGAAGTCGCTCGCGGGGAGGGAATCGCTGTAGCGGATCGCCGCGGTGGCGGTCTCGAGCATGGTGTCGTCGGCGTTCTCGAAGAGCTCGGTGAAGCGGTTGTGGATCTCGAGTTCGGCGATATCGAAGAAGTGCATCGCGGCGGCCTTGTCGCGCTGGAACTCGAGGTCGCCGGCGCCGTTGCCCTGGTGCTTGCGGAGGTCCAGGTCGAGCTTGGAGAGCGTGCAGGCCCAGGCGTGGAGGTACATGGCGACATCGGCCATGCGGGCCTGGACGGCCTGGCGGGTGAGCATCGCGACGTCGTAGCGCTTGCTCTGCACCTTGAACTGGTGGGAGAGCTCGCGGATGAGGACGCAGAGGCGCTCGGCGTGGGGGCGGAGGTCGTTGTGCAGGTTGTCGATGCGGGGCATCGTGCCGCGGATGCCGAAGTAGACCTCGAGGCCCAGCGGGATCGCGACCTTCATGATCTTGGGGTTGGTGCTGGCCTTGAGGGCCTTGCCGATGAAGGCGCCGAGGCTCTCATCGGGGTCTTTGAGCAGGGCGTTCTTGATGCCGAGCATGCGCTCGGCCAGGGCCTTGCCGCCGTAGCCGAAGATGTACGACTGCATGACCTCGTTGGCGCCCTCGACGATGAGGTTGATGCGCGAGTCGCGGAAGATGCGCTCGACCTCGTTCTCGGTCATGTAGCCTTCGCCGCCCATGATCTGCATCGCATCGTTGACGACGCGCCAGCCCATCTCGGAGCAGAAGACCTTGCAGAGGGCGGTCTCGACCTGGTGGTCCTCGTCCTTGCGGTCGAGCATGCCGGTGGTCATGTAGAGGACCGAGTCCATGGCGTAGTTGAGGGCGGCCATGTGGGCGATGCGCTTGCGGACGAGTTCCTGCTCGGCGAGGGCCTTGCCGAACTGGAAGCGGGTGGTGGCCCACTTGGTCGCCTGAGCCGAAGCGCGGCGGGCTCCGCCGAGCATGCCGGCCGAGAGCGTGCAGCGGCCGTAGTTGAGGCAGGAGAGCGCGATGTTGAGGCCGCGGCCTTCCTGGCCGAGCATGTTCTCGGCGGGGACCTTCACATTGTTGAACTTGATGCGGGCCTGCCAGGTGCCGCGGATGCCGCACTTGCTGCGGTTGCGCTGGAAGATGTCAACGCCCTCGAGCCAGGGATGGCAGACCAGGGCGGTGATGCGCTCGCGGCCATCGGGCATCTTCTGCTTGGCCATGACGGTGAAAAGGCCGGCGAGGGCGCCGCTGGTGGCCCACTTCTTCTCACCGTTGAGGATGTAGTGCGTGCCGTCCGCGCTCTTCTCGCAGCGGGTTTCCTGGCCGCCGGCGTCGCAGCCGACGTTGGGCTCGGAGAGGCAGAAGGCCGAGACCCAGTCCTTGGCCAGGTGCGGCAGCCACTTCTTCTTCTGCTCTTCGTTGCCGTAGAGCATGACGGCCTTGCAGCCGATCGACTGGTGCGCCGAGACGAGCACGGCGGTCGAGCCGCAGTACGAGCCGATGAGCTCGAGCACGCGGTTGTAGCTGGTGATGCCCATGCCCAGGCCGCCGAACTCCTTGGGGATGGTCATGCCCATCACGCCGAGTTCGAAGAGGCGGTGCAGCGAGGCCTGCGGGATCTCCTGCTCCTGGTCGATGTGGACCGAGGGGTGCTCGTTCTTGAGGTAGTCCTCGAGGCGGGCGAGGAGTTGATCGCACTCGGCGGTTTCCTTTGCATCCGACTGCGGATAGGGGAAGTAGAACTCACTCTTCATGCGGCCCCAGAAGAGGTTCTTCACCGGGCCCATGGTGCTGGGTTCGGGCCCGAGCCACTCCTCGGCCTGCTCGAGCAGCTTGCGGTCCGACTCCTTGATGCCCTTGAGATTCTTCAGGTCAGCCATTTCACGCCTCGCAGTGGATGCCCGGCTGTGGCCGGGGGATTGAACACTTCTTCTCGCACACCTGTTGTAGCCGCCCGGTCAGCCCTTGGGCGCTGGGGCGGGCTTTGCGGACTTGGCAAAGAACGCGTCGATGGCGGCCTTGCCCTCGGGGGAGCGACGCAGCTTGACGAGCCGATCGCGTTCGACTTTGAGCGCTGCTTCCCAGCCGCCGGAGAGCCCGGCGTCGACCGCCGCGGCGACGGCCTCAGCGCTCCCGGTCTTCGGCAGATCGGCCCGGACGGAGTCGAGGGCCTTGACGCATTCTGCAGCGCGGCGGCCGCGGCCGATCCAGCGGGAGGGCGCGCCATCGCGCTTGGGGACGGCGAGTTCCGCGGCATCAACGACCCAGCGGCACGCCGTGTTGATGAGGTCGGCCTGACTGGCGGCGACTTCATCGAAGAGGCCTTCTTCTCGGGCTTGGTCGAACATCATCGGCGTGCCAGATGCGGTCATGGCGATCGCCCGCTCGGGGCGCATGCGGGCGGGGAGCAGGTTCGTGCCGCCCCAGCCGGGGCAGATCGAGAGGCCGGCCTCGGGGAGACCGACGGGGTAGGGCTTGCCGGGCTGGCCGTCGCGGTCGGGCGGGGGCGCGGCGATGAGGCCGTCGCAGTGCATCGCAAGCTCGAGGCCGCCGCCGAGCGCTGCGCCGTTGATGGCCGCGGCGGTGGGATAGGGGAGCTGGCTCAGCATGCCGAAGACCCTGGAGCCGTATTCGAGGTAGCGGTGAAGCTGATCGTCGTCGAGCTCGGAGATGGCCTTGAGGTCGGCGCCGGCGACGAAGACGCGCTCGCTCGCGGAGGCGAGGACGAGGCCGCGGGCGTCCTTTGGGAGCGACTTGATGGTCGCTTCGAGGCGGCGGATGAGGTCGTGGTCGAGGACGACGACGGGCTTGCCGGGCTGTTCGAGCCGGACGACGACGATGCCGGCGAACGGACCGGCGTTCTCCCGCTGGATGGGCAGGGCTTCTACGGACATCGGCACCCCTGGAGTCGGTGGCTTGGGCTGGCGGGGACGCGGGCGCACCGCGACGCGGTACGCCGAACGTACACCAATCAGAGAGGCAAACGCAGCCCTAGTCTACTCCGGGGCGGGCGGGGCGGGAAGCAGTTGCACGCTGGGATGTGACAGCGGCGTGTCGGCGCGGCGATGGCAGAGCGCGGAGCGGGGCGGAAGAGGCCGCGGTGAAAACGGTTACTTCGAGAGCTTCTTTGCGAGCATCTCTTTGGCCTCGGGGAGGGCGAGGACCTTTGCGGAAAGGCGGGCGCCTTCGCGGGACTGGGCCTCATCGAGGGAGCCGTCGAGGGTGTTGAGGAGCTGCTTGGTCGCGGCGAGGGCTTTGTAGCCGCCTTCGTTCAGTCGGGCGGCCAGTGTGTTGGTGGCGTCATCGAGCTGCTCGCGGGTATCGACGAGGTGATCGACGATGCCGAGGGCGTGGGCTTCGCGGCCGGACATCAGGCCGCCGGAGAGCAGCACGCGGCGGGCCTTGCCGGGGCCGATCTTGCGGACCAGCCACGGCGCAACGACGGCGGGGCAGACGCCCAGGTCGACTTCGGGGAAGCCCATCTTGGAATCGGCGTGCGTGATGGCGAGGTCGCAGACGCAGGCGAGGCCGCAGCCGCCGCCGATCGCCGCGCCGTTGACGCTGGCGATTACGACCATTGGCAGCGAGCGGATCGCCAGGCACAGTTCGGCGAGGCTCATGAGGAGCTGGCCGGGTGCATCGGGGTCGTTGAGGACGGCTTTGAGGTCCATGCCGGCGCAGAAGGCTTTGCCCTCGCCGCGGATGACCAGGACGCTGGCGTTGCTCGCGGCGGCGGCCCTTACGGATGCGTGCAGGTCCTTGATGAGATCGATCGAGAGGGCGTTGCGTGCATCGGGGCGGTTGAGCGTGATGTGTGCGGGGCCGCCGGGGGTGTGGGTGAAGGTTGCGAGGGTGGTCATGAGGGCGGGTCCTGCTGGCGGTGGTGGTGGGGTCGGTGGGGGCGGGTGTGTTTGCGGCCGCGGTCAGTTCGTCTTGCTCGCATCGAGCCTGGCCCAGAGGGCGGCGAGGCGGCTGCGCTGTTCATCGTTGCCGGCGAGTGCGAGTGAGGTTTGCAGACCGAGGTCGGGCGCGGCGGCGGGCGGCCAGGTCTCGAGGCGGTTGAGCCAGCGCCTGGTCCAGCCGATGGCGTGGGGCGGTTTCTCGGCGAGTTGCTGGGCGAGTTCGACGGCGCGGGCTTCGCACGCCGCGGCATCGGGGAGCGACTCATCGGCGAGGCCGATCACGACGGCGCGGCGGCCGTCGATGAGGCCCGAGTCGAGCAGGCGGGCGCGGGTGGGGCCGTCGCCGATGCGATGGCGGAGCGTCGGTGCGGAGACGGCGGGGGAGATGCCCAGGCGCACGACCGGGTAGCCGAGTTTCGCGGAGTCGGTGGTGGTGACGATGTCCGCCGCGGCGAGGAGGGCGCAGCCGCCGGCGATGGCGGCGCCGTGGGCGGAGAGGACGACGGCGCTGGGGGCTTCCTTGAGCGCGGTGACGCAGCGGAAGAGGCCGGTGAGGAGGGCTTCGAGCGCGGTGTCGTCGTCGCGGCAGAGCGTGAGGTCGAAGCCGGCGCAGAAGGTCTCGCCGACGCCGGAGACGACGATGGCTCGCGCGGATGCTGCGGTCTCGATCGCTTTGGCGAGCGATGCGAGCATGGGCGGGGTCATCGCGTTCTTCTTGTCAGCGCGGTCGAGGCGGATGATGGCGGTGTGGCCGCGGGGCTCGACGGAGATCACTGGGGGGCTCCGGGCTGATTGTGTTGCGGGTCGCCCTCTTCGGCGTTGGAGGCGTTCGCGTGTGCGATGCGGGCGGCGGTGACGGTGGACTGCGCGAACGCCGCGGCCTGAGCGAGTGTGTCGAGATCGACGCCGGTCGTGTAGCCCGCGTTGTGGATGGTGCGGACGAGGAGGTCGGTCGCGATGTTGCCGGGGGCGCGGCGGCCGGGGGTGCTGGCGTAGGGGCAGCCGCCCAGGCCGGCGACGGAGCCGTCGAAGGAGCGGACGCCGTGATCGAGCGAGGCGATCACGCACTCGGCAGCGCGGTTGAAGGTGTCGTGGAGGTGGATGGTGATGGGCGTCGGGTCGTTCTTGTGCGTGGTGGTGTAGGTGGTGAGGAGTCGCTTCATTGATGCGGCGTCGCCCGCGCCGATGGTGTCGCCCAGGTCGATCTCGTCGACGCCGAGTTCGATGAGCGAGCGGGCGACGGCGGCGACCGCGGCGGGGTCGATGGCCCCTTCGAAGGGGCAGGCGATGATGCAGGAGATGTAGCCGCGGACGAGGAGGCCCGCGGCGTGAGCGCGAGCAACGACCGGGCGAAAGCGTTCGATGGTCTCGGCGATCGAGGCGTTGGTGTTCTTGCGGCTGAAGGTTTCGCTCGCAGCGGTGAAGACCGAGACCTTGCCGATGATGGGAAAGCCCGCGGCGGCGTTTGCCTGCAGCGCGGCGTCGAGGCCCTTTTCGTTGGGGACGAGGGCGGCGTAGAGAGGGGCGGTGTCGGCCGCGGTGTCGCGGGCCTGTTTCGCGGCGGTCATCCCGGCGATCACTTCGGCGGCATCACCGAGCTGCGGGACCCACTTGGCGCTGACGAAGCTGGTGACCTCGACCTCGTCGACGCCGGTCGCGGCGAGGAGGTTGACGAGGCGGACCTTGTCGGCGGTGGGGATCGCGCCGGGCTCGTTCTGCAGCCCATCGCGGGGGGAGACATCGGTGATGCGGACGCGGTCGGTCATCGGTGCGATGGTAGCGGGAAGGGGCCAACCGATGGCCGGGGTTGTCCTTACGCTGGTGTGGTGGTGTTGCGGTACGCGGTCTCGCTGTCGGGGACGCCGCCGCGGATTGGGGGCTTTGTATGCGTTGGGCACTGGTTGTGCTGGTGGCGGGGCTGTTCGCGGTGGTGAGTCTGATGCCGCGCACGGTTGAGTCGCCGCGGGCGGGGTGTCTGTGGGATCGCGACACGCTGGCGCAGGAAGCGAAGGGGAACGAGCTGATCGTGAAGGCGATCACGGGGCGGTTTGATCGCTTCGAGCCGGTGTATTACGAGGCGCGGCTGCGGCATTTGCAGCCGTTGCTCGAGGCCGAGCCGGCGCGGCTGGATTTGTATGACGATGTCGGCGTGGCGCTGGACCGGCTGCACCGCGGCGATGAGGCGATCGCGGTGATGGCGGGGAAGCGGGCGCAGTTGGATCTGCTGCCCGAGGGCAGCCCGGAGCGGGTCGAGCACGAGTACCGGTACCTGGCGAACTTGGGGACGTTCCACGCGCACCGCTGGCTGCGGAATGGGAAGGACCGCGGGGATCTGAGTGATTTGCAGGAAGCGGAGCGGTTGATCGCCGCGGCGATCGAGCTGAATCCCGAGGCGCACTTTGGGCGGGAGCGGTATCAGTTGATGGCGATTCGGTGGTTGATCACGCCGCCGGCGATATCGGAATCGTGGGATGAGTCATCGGTCTTCTCGGGGCTGGATGCACCGCCCGTCGGGGCGCTCGGGCTTGGCAATCTCGAAAGTGCTGGATACTCCGATGCGGCAGAAGGGATCGCGGGGCTGATCGTGCTCGGCGATGGGTGGGAGAGCATCGACCTTTTCGTCGCGTTGATGATGGCGCTGGACGATCGGGGTGATGGCCACTTGGGAGCCGCGGCCCGGTCGCGCGTGACGGAGTTGCTCGCGGACCCCGCACGTTCCTCGCTATTGCCGGGATTTGCGGGCACGATTCGGACCGCTTGGGAGGAACTCGCAAAGGACGATGGGTTCGTGGAGCCCGCTGATGCGAGAAGGATCCGCAAGTGGTTCGCCGCGGCCCGCACTGAGGCCGAAGCGTGGCGGGCGTCGAGGAATGCGTTTGTTGAGCGTCGTGTGGCGGAGGGCACCGTACCGGATATGAGCAAAGCATTCTGGATGGGATGGACGGAGACATCGACGCCGCCGGCGATGCCGTCGCGCGTGCTGCCGGTATCAGGTGATCAGCTCCTGCTCAATGCCGTTCTGTATGGAATACCCGTGCTGTTGCTGATCGGGGTAGCTGTGTGGACGATGCGGCGCGGGTCGTGATGCGGCTGCGAGTGAAGCGGATGGTCATCTCGCCTCTTCGTCTTCCTCCGCCAGCATCTTCAGAATCCCGCTCGCGTACTCATCATCCGGATCGATCTCGACGACCGCGCGGAGTTGTTCGACCGCTTCGGTCTGGCGGCCCAGGCCGTTGAGGACGAAGGCGAGGTTTTTGCGGGCGACCAGGTCGTCGGGCGTGTCGTTGACGATCGCTTCGAGGAGGGCGAGGGCTTCTTCGTAGCGTTCGAGCTCGGCGAGTGTGACGGCCAGGTGCCAGCGGGCGACCGTGTCCTGCGGGCTGATCGCGAGTGAATCGCGGAGCGCGTTGACGGCCTCGTCCATGCGGCCCAGCCGCGTGAGCGCCACGCCGCGGAGCCCGGGAGCCCAGGCCTCGGCGGGGAAGAGCCAGGCGGCGGCCGCGGCGACCTCCTCCGCGGCGGTGGGTTCGCGGTCGAGCAGCACTTCGATCAGGTTGATCCACAGGCCGCGTTCCTCGGGGTCGGCGGGGCTCGAAAGCATCGCGATCGCATCGGTGTAGTCGCCGCGTTCGGCCAGCAGCATCACCAGGTCAGCGCGGCCGCCGGGCATCTGTGGGTCGCGGGCGCGGGCCTCTTCGAAGAAGGCCGCCGCGCGATCGAACCGGCCGCGGCGTTTCTCGAGAACGCCCAGCAGCCGCACGTTCCAGTCGTACCACGGGTCGAGTCGCAGGCTCTCGCGGTACGCGGATTCGGCCTCATCGGGTCGGTCCTGGAGCATGAGTTCGACGCCGAGGCTCGAGTGGCCCTTGGGGTCGGCGGGCTCGAACTCGAGATACTCGCGGACGAGCTTCTCGGCCTCCTCGTGCCGGCCGAGGTTGGAGAGGACGACCGCGAGTTCGTAGTACGCGCAGCTGTGCTCGGGCTCGAGTTCGAGGTGGCGGCGGTAACTGACCTCGGCTTCTTCGTAGCGGCTCGTGGCCGCGTAGGCGCGGCCGAGGTTGTAGTGCGGCATCGGGTGCGATTCATCGAGGTCGCGGGCCTTCTCGAAGGCCTCGATCGCGGCGTCCATCCGTCCGGCCTGCGCGCTCACGATGCCCAGGTTGTCCCACGCCCAGCAGCTCTCGGGCTCGAGGTCGGTGACGCGGAGCATGCACTCGATCGCGCCGTCGTGGTCGCCCTCGCGGGAGCGGAGCACGCCGAGGAGGAAGACCGGGTCCGCGTAGTCGTCGTCGGCCGCGATGGCTTTCTCGAGTTCCTCGATCGCCTCCTTGTTGCGGCCGGTCATGCTGAGCGCGACGCCCAGGTTGCGGTGGATCAAGGGGTGACCGCCGCCCGCGGCCGCGGCGACCTTGAGCTGCTGGATGCCCGATTCGAGGCTGCCGGACTGGATGAGGCAGAGGCCCAGGTTCGTGCGGGCGGGGACGTTCTCGCCGTCGAGCTGCACGGCCTTGGTGAAGGCGGTGGTGGCGGCGTCGATGTCGCCACGTTCGTAGGCGATGACGGCCTCGTTGTAGGCATCGTGCGTTTCGCTCTCGGCGAGCTCGGCGGGGTAGAGGTCGAAGAGGCCGTGTTCCAGGGCTTCGTGTCCGAAACCCATCGGCCCGCCGCGGCTGGTGCAGTGGCGTTCCTGGTAGGGCTCGGGTTTGTGCGCGGGGTCGCGGGGCGGGAGGCCCAGGTCGGAGGGCGAGTCCGACGGCTGGTGCGCATCCCGCGGCAGCGCGGGTTCGGTGTTGTCGGGATCGGGGCCGTTCTCCGGCGGCCCCTGGTCATCGTGCATGTGCGTTCTCTCTCACCCTCGCGGTCTTCTATCGCGGCGATCCGGCATCAGGTCTGCAGCACGCCAGTCTTGAAGTCTTTGCTGTAGTCCCAGCCCTGCGCGGCGGCTTCGAGGGCGGCGATCAGTTCTTCGCGGGTCTGGTGCGGCTCGATGATGCGGTCGACCCAGCCGCGGGCCGCGCCGTGGCGGATGTCGGCCTGTTCGGTGTAGCTGGCGTGCACCGCGGCGAGGATCTGCTTGTGCGTTGCCTCATCGATTGATTCGCCCTTCTTCTTGCGGCTGGCTTCTTCGATGGTGGCGAGGACGCCTGTGGCCTGGTTCGCGCCCATCACCGCGCACTTGGCGCCCGGCCAGGCGAAGGCGAGGAACTGGTCGAACGCGCGGCCGCACATCGCGTAGTTGCCCGCGCCGTAGCTGCCGCCGGTGACGACGACGATCTTGGGGACGATGCAGTTGCTCATCGCGTTGACCATCTTGGCCCCGGCGCGGATGATGCCGCCCTGCTCGCTGTCGCGGCCGACCATGAAGCCGGTGGTGTCGTGCAGGAAGATCAGCGGGATCTTGCGCTGGTTGCAGTCCATGATGAAGCGGGCGGCCTTGTCGGCGCTGTCGTCGTAGATCACGCCGGGCATCTGGACCGCTTTGCTGGGGCCCGCCTTGCCGCCGGCCATGGTGCGCTGGACGAGTTTCTTCTGGTTGGCGACGATGCCGCAGGGGTGACCGCCGATCTTGGCGTAGCCGCAGACCAGCGACTGCCCGTACTCGGCTTTGTACTCATCGAAGTCGGGAGCGAGTGACTCGTGGCCGTCGCTGTTGGGGACAGCGCGGGCGTCGACCAGCGTTGCGATGATGTCTTTGGCGTCGTACTGCGCGCCGGGCTTATCGGTGAAGATGTCGTAGATCTTGTCGGCGGACACGAAGCTCGCAACGCCCGCGGCCGCGTTCGTCTCCTTCGCGCCGGGGTACTTCGCGGCGAGCGAGCGCAGCCGCTCGATGCAGGCATCATCATCCTTTTCGCGGAAGTCGATGGTGCCGGAGATCTGGGCGTGCATCTGCGCGCCGCCAAGCTCTTCATCCGTGACTTCCTGGCCGATCGCGGCCTTCACCAGCGCCTGGCCCGCCAGGTAGAGGCCCGAGCCTTCGGTCATCAACAGCGTGTCGCAGAGCACGGGCAGATACCCGCCGCCGGCAACACAGAAGCCCATGATCGCGGCGATCTGCGGGATGCCATCGGCGGAGATCACCGCGTTGTTGCGGAAGATGCGGCCGAAGTCGTCGGTGTCGGGGAAGACATCTTCCTGGAGCGGCAGGAACACGCCGGCGGAGTCGACGAGGTAGATGAGCGGCAGCCGCGCCATCATCGCAACGTGCTGGGCGCGGATGATCTTCTTGCAGGTCATCGGGAAGAAAGCGCCCGCCTTCACGGTGGCATCGTTGGCGATGATCATGCAGCGGCGGCCCTGCACGAGGCCGATGCCGGTGACTACGCCCGCCGCGGGAGCCCCGCCGTGCTCACCGTACATGCCGAAGGCGGACCAGAGGCCGAGCTCCTGGAAGTTGGGGATCTCGGCGGCGTGGACATCGCCGGCCCCCACACCCGTGCCGGGCTTTGCGCTCTCCACCGGATCGACCAGCTTCGCTACCCGTTCGCGGGCGGTGAGGCGGCCCTTGGCGTGCTGCCGCTCGATCGCCTTGGCCCCGCCGCCAGCGCGGATCGCCGCGGCCTGCCTGGCGTACTCCGCGGCGGTGGCCTTGAGGCCGCCCGCGGGCGCTCCGCCCGCCGCCGAAGCCCCGCTGCCTGCCGGTGATCCCTTCTCCTGCATCGTCGTTCCCATAGGGCCCAAGCGTACCGGACTGGCCCGGTTCGGTCTGGCCGGGGCCCGGCGGGTTTCCGCATGGGGTGGCGTTCCGCGTTGCATTCCGCGCCGGCCGGGCGTCCGGTATTCTGAACCCCAATCAATCCGGGGGGATCCACATGGCACGATCGCTGCTCGCCCGTCTCGCGCAGTCGCACACCGACCGCGAACTCCTGCTCTCGCGTCGTCAGGTTCTCAAAGCGGGTAGCGCTGCGGCGGCTTCGCTGATGCTCGCGAGCTGCGCCGGGCCGGCGAAGAAGCGAGCGGCGAGGAGCGGGGCCGGGCCGCGGGTCGTCGTGATCGGCGGCGGGTTCTCGGGACTCGCCGCGGCGTACGAATTGCAGCACATGGGGTGCAGCGTGACGGTGCTCGAGGCCCGCGGCCGCGTGGGCGGACGGGTGTTGTCCTTCACGGATTTCGTGCCCGGCGCGGTGATCGAGGGCGGGGGCGAATTGGTCGGCGCGAATCACCCGTTGTGGAACGCGTACGCCGCGCGGTTTGGGCTGGGCTTCCGCGATGTCACCGAGGAGGAGGGCGAAGCGCCGATCATCCTCGATGGCCGGATGCTCACCGCGGCGGAATCCGATGCGATCTGGGAAGAGCTCGAAGCCGGGATGGCCGTGCTCAACGATGAAGCCCGGCCGATCGATGCGCTGCGGCCGTGGCGCTCGCCGGGCGCCGACAGGATCGATGAGACGACGGTGGCCGCGTGGGTTTCGCGGCAGGAACTGAGCGACATCGCGAAGCACGCGCTCGCGGTGGAGTTCGAGGCCAACAACGGCGTGGATCCCGCGAAGCAGAGCCACCTGGCGAACCTGGCGCAGATCAGCGGCGGGGGTGTTGAGGACTACTGGACGCAGAGCGAGGTGTACCGCTGCTTCCAGGGAAACCAGGCGCTGGCTTTCGCGCTCGCGCGGGCGATCGGTGAAGGCAACATCCGTTTCAAGACACCCGCGAAGTCCATCAGAGTCAGCGCGGATGGCGCATTGGTCGAGACCGCCGCGGGCGAGATGATCGAGTGCGATGCGGTGGTGCTGTCCGCGCCGCCATCGGTGTGGGACCGCATCGAGATCCAGCGTGATGATGCAGCGCCGACGCTGCCGCGGCCGCAGATGGGTCTCAACTTGAAATTCCTGTCGCACCTGCGGCGGTCGGTGTGGCGCGACCACGCCCGGGGCCCCTTCAGTCTCACCGACACGATCTCCTCCATGACGTGGGACGGCACGGACAATCAGCCCCGCGCTGGCGCTGCATCGCTGCACAGTTTCTCCGGCGGCCGGGGCGCTGCCGAAGCGCTGGCGGCAACACCCGCGGAACGAAACAACAAGTACGCGGCGATCCTGGAGCAGCTCTACCCCGGCTACCAGCGTGAACTCGTATCGACGCGCTTCATGGCGTGGCCCGCCGAGGAATGGACGAAGGCGGGTTACTGCTTCCCCGCGCCCGGCGAACTGACCACGATCTATCCGCTCCTCGATGCCGACCACGGCCGCCTCGCGCTGGCGGGTGAGCACATGTGCCCGGCGTTCATTGGCTACATGGAGGGGGCCCTGCAGAGCGGCAACGCCGCGGCGGCCCGGGTGGGGGCGATGCTCGGTGTGGCGCCGGCGGCGGTCGAGCAGACCGAGCTCGCCCCGGCGTGAGTCGATAACCGCGGCGGGACCCGATGGGCACGGCGGCTGATGGCTCGCGCATGATCATCCGGACGGTGGGAACGACGACCTTTCCCGCCGTCAACAGAGTTTCGCCGACCGTCACAACTCTGGTGATGGCAGAAAATGTTCCGTTGACAACCGTTACGGCTCTCGTGACGACCGTTTTTGTTCCCGCAACGACCGTTGCAGCTCTTGTGACGGCAGAAAAAACTCCCGCGACGGTCGTTGCAACTCCTGCAACTGCGGCCAATTGCGCAAGAACCGCCGCCCCCGCCCCCCGCCGCGGCATCAGCGCCTCCCCACGTGACCACGCGGCCACGTGACCACTCGACCACTTTTCCACATCTGCCCGCGCCACTGACACCCCTATGTCAGCCGATCGCACCCCAATCGCTTCCCGCACATTGACGACCTGTTTGGGCTCTGGTACCGTCTCCCCCGTCGGGCTCGCGACCAGCATCGCCCCCGACCCCCACCGGTCCGGGCCACTGTCGGCCCCCGGGGAGGACCCCATGCTGGATGGTCGGGCGACCTCCGTTCCGGCGGCGGCCACGCACGACAGATTTCAGAAAGGCCATACCCATGGCACGCGGCGATAACGGCTCGGCGAAGAACAGCGACTTCTCGGTCAAGATGGACGACAAGCAGAAGAAGTCGGCCCTGGAGCGGACGCTCTCCCAGATCGACAAGACCTTCGGCAAGGGGTCGATCATGCGGATGGATGAGGAGGCCTACCTCAACTTCCCGGGCATCTCGACCGGGTCCATTTCTCTCGATCTGGCGCTGGGCGGCAAGGGCATCCCCCGCGGCCGCATCGTCGAGATCTTCGGACCAGAATCCAGCGGTAAGACGACCCTGGCCCTGACGGTGGCGGCCCAGGCGCAGAAGGACGGCGGCGTCGCGGCGTTCATCGATGCCGAGCACGCGCTCGATCCCTCGTGGGCCCGCAAGATCGGCGTCAATATCGATGACCTTCTCGTGTCGCAGCCCGACAGCGGCGAGCAGGCACTCGAGATCTGCGAATTGCTGGTGCGGTCCAACGCGGTGGATCTGATCGTGGTCGACTCGGTGGCCGCCCTCATTCCGCGGGCTGAAATCGAGGGCGAGATGGGCGATGCGGTGGTGGGCCTGCAGGCGCGGCTGATGAGCCAGGCGATGCGCAAGCTCACCGGCGTGATCGCGCGGTCCAACTGCACGGTGGTGTTCATCAACCAGATCCGCGAGAAGATCGGTGTGATGTTCGGCAGCCCCGAGACGACGACCGGCGGCCGGGCGCTCAAGTTCTACTCGTCGGTCCGTATCGATGTCCGCCGCACCGGCGCGATCAAGGAAGCGGACCAGACCGTGGGCAGCCGCACGCGGGCCCGCGTCGTCAAGAACAAGGTGGCGCCGCCCTTCCGCGAGGCCGAATTCGACATCATGTACAACGAGGGCATCTCACTGGCGGGCGACCTCCTCGACCTGGCGGTCGAGAGCAAGGTGGCGCAGAAGTCGGGCTCGTGGTTCAGCTACGGCGAAGTGCGCCTGGGCCAGGGCCGCGAGGCGGCGAAGAACTTCCTCAAGGAGAACCCGGACCTGTTCCTGGAGATCCGCAAGCAGGTGCTCAGCGCCAAGGCCGTGCCGGGGGTGAAGGTGGTGACCCCCACGGATGAGGAAGCGGCGGATGAGGCGGCCGAGACCGAGGAAGCCCTCGCCGGGGACTGAGCAGGAAGAGGGAGAGAGGGAGGGGAGGATCGTCGCAGCGCTGGCCCCGCCGCCGGGTGGTTGGCAGCACGTCGGATCAGCGCTGCGGCGAACCCAGCGGCCGGCACACTCTCCGGAGGGGGAGGGCGTGCCGGCCGTTTCTGTTTTTGCGGGTCTGTCTTTTGGGACCCGGCGACGAACCCCGGCGCGTTGTCCAAGGGTTGAGGACCGGCTACTGTTCCCGCCCAGTTCTTGCGGCTGTGGCGGAATTGGCAGACGCGCTAGATTCAGGTTCTAGTGGGGTAACACCCGTGGAGGTTCGACTCCTCTCAGCCGCACTTGATCGCAGAAGGACCCGCCCGATGACGGCGGGTCCTTTGCTTTTTGGAGCGGGCGGGGCCGGCCGGGCGCGATCGGCCGGGCCTGTCGGTTCGGCCGCGGAGACCCGCGGGTGTGGTACGCTCGGGTGATTGAAACACGCCCGCCGCGGATGGCGGCGGGCGCGGAAAGGAAGCATCGATGCTCGAGACCAAAGAAGAAAAGATCAAACTGGGCGTGGGCGTGGGCATCCTGGTCCTCGCCATCGTCCTGATCATCTGGCAGTTCATGCCCGATGGCCCACCCCCGGGCACGGTGGCCGGTCCGGACAGCAGCCAGTACCAGCCCGCCGATGCAGCGCCGGATGCGCCGCCGGTGCAGGGCGGCCGCCGCGTGGCGCCGGGCGTCAACCCTTCGGGCTCCTGAGTGCGGGAGGCCGGGCGCGGCGTGGCGACCATCATCGTCGGGATCGATGAAGCCGGGTACGGGCCCACGCTGGGCCCGCTCTGTGTCGGCTGCGCCGCGTTCCGTATCGAGGACGATGCCGCCGGCACGGACCTGTGGAAGATTCTCAAGGCCGCGGTCTGCCGGGAGCCCGGCCGCGGCGGGGCGACGCCCAAGAGCGGGCGGATCGCCATCGCCGATTCCAAGCAGCTCAAGCTCGCCAACTCGGTCAAGACCACCAAGCCGACGGTGCACCTGGAACGCGGGGTGCTGACCTTCCTGCACGCGATGGACCGCGCGGTACACGGCGCGGTGACGCCGTCGTTCATCACCACCGACACGATGCTCTTCGAGCGGCTGGGCGCGGCCTTCGGCGATCACCCCTGCTACGGCGGCGCGTGCCGGCCGGTGCCCGAAGCGGTGACCGAGGGCGAGGTCCGCATCGGCGCTTCGAAGCTCGCCGGGGCGATGCAGAAGAACGGTGTCTCGCTGCTGCGGCTGGCGTGCCGCGCGGTGCCTGAGCGTGCTTTCAACGATGTGGTGCGTTCGACGGGGAGCAAGGCCGAGACGACGGCGGTTGCGATTGTCGAACACATGCGGCACGCGTGGGACGCGTGGTCGGAGACGACGGCCGCGGCGGGTGACGGCGCGCGGCTCGGGATCGTGTGCGACCGGCTGGGCGGGCGGATGTGCTACGCGCCGCTGCTCGAGCGGGCGATCCCCGGCGCGGCTGTCGAGATCGTGGAGGAGACCGATCTCCGCAGCCGGTACATCGTGACCGATGGGCCGCGGCGGGCGGGGGTGGCGTTCCTGACCGAGGGCGAATCGGGGCACATGCCCATCGCGCTGGCGTCGATGGCGGCCAAGCTCACGCGCGAGCTGGCGATGGCGCGGTTCAACCGGTACTGGGCTGGCGTCGGGCTGGAGAAGGGCGTGGTCGAGCTGCGCCCGACAGCGGGCTACTCGCAGGATGCGCAGCGGTGGATGGTCGATGCGTCAACTCTGCTGACCGCCGACGATCGCGCGGGCCTGGTGAGGATCGCGTGAGCGAGGCGAAGCGCATGCTGGATCTGGCCGCGCGGCTGGCGTGGCGCGCTGCGGGGTATGTCGAGCCCAACCCGCTGGTGGGGTGCGTGATCGTCCGCGATGGGGCGGTGATCGGCGTCGGACATCATCGCAAGTTCGGCGGGCCGCACGCGGAGCGTGAAGCGATCGCGGACTGCCGCCGCCGCGGCGGGGATCCGCGTGGGTCGACTGTCTACGTCACGCTCGAACCGTGCGCGAGCCGCGGCAAGCAGCCGCCGTGCACCGAGGCGCTGGTCGAGGCGGGTGTGGCGCGGGTGGTGTACGCATCGGAAGACCCGAACCCGGCCAAGAGCGGGGGGGCGGCGTTCCTCCGCGGGCGCGGCATCGCGTGCGACTTTTGCGTCGAGAGCGAGATGGCCTCGGGTCTCGCCGCGCCGTTCATCAAGCGGATCACGACCGGGCTGCCGTGGGTGATCGCCAAGTGGGCGCAGACGATCGACGGGCGGATCGCGACCCGGACCGGCGAGAGTAAGTGGATCAGCAACGACCGCTCGCGGGCCCGGGTGCATCGGCTGCGGGCGCGGGTCGATGGCATCCTTTCGGGGATCGGAACGATCGCCGCGGATGATCCGATGCTCAACGCCCGCGGGGTTCGGCGCGTTCGGCGCAACGCCCGTCGCATCGTGGCCGACAGCGACCTCGAGATCCGGCTCGATGCGAAGGTCGTGACGACAGCACAGGAGCAGCCGACGACCATCTTCTGCCACGAGGAACTGCTCACCGCGGCGATCTGTGCGGAGAAGGTGGCGGCCCTGCGCTCAGCCGGTGTCGAACTGATCGGGCTCGCGCCCAGCCCGGTCGGGAGCCGCGGCATCGATCTGGCTGCGGGGCTGCGCGAGCTCGTGCGGCGGCATCAGATCGCGAATGTCATGACCGAAGCGGGGCCGGCGATCCTGGGCTCGCTCTTCGAGGCGGACCTGATCGACGAGGCGGTGGTGTACCTCGCGCCGATGCTGCTGGGCGATGAACTGGCGCGGGCCGCGGCGGTGGGGCGGGTGGCCGAGAGTCTGCACGCGGCCAGGCGGCTGAACTTGTGGCGGGTGAAGCGGCTGGGTGATGACCTCGAGATCAGTTACCGTCGGCGGGGTTCAGTTCCCGGCGGTACCGCTGCTATTGCCGCGGCTCCAAAAACGCAGTGATTCCTGCACGATCGCGCCGACCGGCTGGCCGTCGGCGGTGGTCATCAGCTTCGTGCCGGGGGCTTTGTGCGCCTGCTTCACTTGCGCAAATCCGATGGGGATCGAACCGAGCATCGGGCTGAGCGTGCTGCTGGTGATGGCGCCGATCGGTTCGCCGCCTTCCGGCGAGAGCGGCGCTCCGCCTTCTGGCAGCAGGGGGGCTTCATCGGCGACGGGCCTGACCGCCTCGAAGCGGACGGCAACGAGTTCCTGCTTGGAGTGGCCGCGGGAGTACATGCGGGCAACGACTTCCTGGCCGAGGTAGCAGCCCTTGGTGAAGGAGACGCGGTCTTTGAGCACACCTGATTCCGCGGGGAGTGATTCGGGGCCAAAGTCGATGTTGTAGAGCGGCGAGCCGGCCTCGATGCGGGCCATGTTGAAGGCCATCCAGCCCGCGGGGCGGAGTTTGACCTCGCCCGCGAGACGGTTGGTCGACGTGACGCCGCCGCCGTGCTCGCCGTGGGCGGCGTCGTGGCCCTGCTCGATCAGCGTGCGGAAGACGTCGGAGGCGGCGGCGCCGTCGACGACGATCAGGAAGCCCGGGTCGCCGGTAGCATCGTGGCGGATGATGGTTGCCGCATGCCCGGCGATCGTGGTGGTCGCGGTTGACTTCTCCGCGGGCGCGGTCGCGGCGATCCCCTCGAGGAGCTTCGCCGCGGTGGGGCCGTGGAGCGAGAGCATGTGGAGTTGTTCGGTGCGGTCGGCGAGCGTGACTTCCTCGGTGATGATGTAGGCGTTGAGGCCGTCGATCGCCCGCTTCGCGCTATGGACATCGCAGAGCATGAGCATGCGGTCGCCGTCCGCGGGGCCGAGCTCGGCGACGATCAGGTCCGCATCGATGCGGCCCTTGCGGTTGAGCCAGAAGGCGTTGCGGACGCCGCCGGGGGTGAGGTCCTTGAGCTCCTGCGTGATCATGCGGTTGAGGAACTCGCGGCGGTCGGGGCCGGTCACCTCGATGACGGCCCGCCAGGGCTCGTCGAACAGAGCGCAGCCGCGGCGGATCGCGGCGTACTCAAGAGGGAGATCGCCGTAGGTCCCGACGACCCGCACGGGGACGCCCGCCGGGGTCTCGGCCGCGGCGGCATCGCCGTACTCGAGGAAAATGGCCTCGCTGGCCAGGTGCAGGTTGTCGATCGGGCTCTGGCGCACTCGGTCCTCCGCGGGTGAGTGCGCATGGTACTCCCGGCCGGATCGGATTCGACGCGGGGGCTCCGCGGGGCCATACTTGAGCCCCGCCGCGTGCCGCGGCCCCACGATGGGCCGCGATCGGGGCGGGTCTTAACAGAGGAGTGCGAAGCCCGTGGAGAATCTCGATCTGCTCAAGCGTCTGTGCGAAACCCCCGGCGTCCCCGGACGCGAGGAGCGTGTGCGTGCTCTCATCGAGAAGGAGGTCAAGGGCCTCTTCGATGTGGTCGAGCGCGATGCCATGGGCACGCTGATCTGCCGCCGCCATCCGCGCGCTGCGGGCAAGAAGGGCAAGGGCAAGGCGGCCGCGGCGAAGAACGGCAAGGACCGCCCGACCCGCGTCATGTTGCTCTGCCACATGGACGAGATCGGGTTCTATGTGACCGCGATCGACAAGAAGGGGTTCATCTGGCTGAATCCCGCGGGTGGGTTTGATACGCGGAACCTGTTCTCCCGCCGCGTGCTGGTCTGCACCGACGAGGGCGATCTCAAGGGCGTGATGAACCCGGGCGGCCGGCCGATCCACATCTCGAGCCCTGAGGACCGCAAGAAGGTCCCGGAGGTCAAGGAGTTCTTCGTCGACATTGGTCTGCCCGCGGAGAAGGTGAAGAAGAAGGTCAAGGTCGGTGACTATGTGGTCATGGACGAGCCCGCGATCGAGGTGGGTGAGAAGTTTGTCAGCAAGGCGCTCGACAACCGCGTTGCGTGCTGGCTGGGCATCGAGGCGGTCCGCAAGCTCGAGAAGAACGGCACCGCGCACGACTGCGAGGTCGTGGTCGCTTTCACGACGCAGGAGGAGGTCGGTCTCCGCGGCGCGAAGGCCGCGGCGTTCAGCGTGCTGCCCGATATCGGGCTGGGGCTGGATGTGACGCTCTCGTGCGACACGCCGGGCGTTCCTGAGGAAGAGTCTGTGACGGTGCACGGGCAGGGCTTCGGGCTGCACATCAAGGACAGTTCGTTCATCTCGGATCACGAGCTCGTGCGTGACGTCGAGAAGCTGGCCCAGAAGCACAAGATTCCCTACCAGCGGACGATCCTCGCGGCGGGCGGTCAGGACGGCGCGGCGGCGCAGCAGACCGCGGCGGGCGCGAAGGCCGTGGGCATCACGGTTGGCACGCGGTACATCCACACGGTGACCGAGATGATCGATACGAGCGATCTTGCCGCGGCGCGGGACATCCTTGCGGCGTATCTGGCTTGGGTGGACTGATCGAGGTCAGTCAAAGGGCGACGGACCGGAAGGCATCGAGCCACGAGGCATCAAGGCATCGAGGCTCAATGAGAGAACGGGCAACGGCCCCGGCCATCGCGCCGGGGCCGTTTTCTGCGCGGGCGGTGTGCATCCCGTGGGGGCGGCTGCATCGAATCCGCCGGGTACCGCTCACGCCCCTCCGCACGCACCCGGGTACATTGCCGCCATGCCGACGCCGCTCGCGATCCTGCCGAGTTCACAGTTCCTGCACCCCGGCCAGCAGAAGCTGACCGAGGAGGAGTTGCACGACCGACGCGAGTGGGTGTTCCTGATCCTCGCGGGGATCTTCCTGGGCAGCCTGACGATGCTGAACATCCTCGGGGTGTCGCGGTTCATCGATCTGTCGTTCACGCTGCCGCTGCTGGAGTGGAAGATCCCGTTCGTGATGGCGCTCGGCGTGTTGCCCTACCCGATCACGTTTCTGTGCACGGACTTCATCTCGGAGCTGTACGGCCACCGGCGTGCGAACCAGGTGGTGTGGGTTGGGCTGATTCTGAATCTGTGGGTGCTGGCAGTCTTGTATGTCGGCGGCATCGTGCCGGGGACGACGGCTGACACGCACGCGCCGACCGGCGCTTTCATGGAGATCCGCAGGCTGGCATTTGGCGCGGTCTTCGCATCGATGATCGCGTACCTCACCGCGCAATTCGTCGATGTGTACTTGTTCCACTTCTGGCGGAGCCTCACCAAGGGCAAGCACCTTTGGCTCCGCAACAACGGTTCGACGATGATCAGCCAGATGGTGGACACGGTGGCGGTCATCCTCATCACGCACTTCGCGACCGGCACAATTCCTCTCAACGAGAGCGCGGGGGTGTGGCCCCAACTCTGGGCGATCATCGGGGCGAGCTATGTCTTCAAGCTCGCGGCCGCGCTGCTCGACACGATCCCGTTCTACATCGGGACCGGGATCTTCTGCCGCTACCTGCGGCTGCCCCCGCCCGACCACGGTCACATCCGCCCGCCGGTTGCTGAGTAGGGCATCGGGGCCCGGCGGGCCTCGGTGGGGTCGGAGTCGGGCGGTAGAATGGCCGACCCGCCGCCGGGACTCGCCGGCCGCGGGCTGTGTTCTCCCCGCGATGAGGCCCGCATGACCCAGACGCTCAACGTCCCCACGACCGAGTTCGAGAAGAAGGACCGCTGCGGAGACCTGCCGCACCGGTCCCGTGTGCTGTTGGGGAAAATGGGCCTGGACGGGCACGACCGGGGTGTGAAGGTCATCGCTCGGGCGCTCCGCGATTCGGGTGTGCACGTGATCTACTCGGGCCTGTGGCAGACGCCGCGGAGCCTGGCGATCTCGGCGCGGGATGAAGACTGCGATGTTATCTGCGCTTCGATGATGTCCAACTCGCACCTGGTGCTCGGGCCGCGGCTGGTCAACGACCTCAAGACCCTCGGCCGGCCGGACCTGCCGATCTACATGGGCGGGATCCTGCCGCAGGACGACATCCCCAAGCTGATCGCGGGCGGGATTGCCAAGTGCTTCACCACCGGTGTGGGCCTGATCGACATCGTCAACGCGGTGCACGGCGCGGTGAAGCAGCGGACGCCGGAGATCGCCGGTGGTGATCCCGCCGCGCAGCTGGCCCGCGACATCTCGTTGGTGCACGACGGCAAGCCGGTCCGCGCCGGCGCGAAGAAGCGCAAGCCTCGGCGCGTGATCGGCGTCACCGGATCGCCGGGCGCGGGCAAGTCGACGCTGGTGGCGCAGATGGTCGCCGAGTACAGCCGGCAGGTGAAGGCCGGCGAGACGGGGCGCACCGGCCGCTGCGGCGTGATCGCGTTCGACCCCATGAGCCCGATTACCAGCGGCGCGCTCCTGGGCGATCGTCTCCGCGTCGACTTCAACACGCTGGATCAGTCGGTCTACTACCGGAGCCTGGCGATCAGCGGCGAGGACTACCACGCCGTGCCCGAGATCATCGAGCTCATCGGCGGCGCTTTCGAGGGCGACCAGGCGATCGACACGCTCTTCGTCGAGACCGTCGGCGCGGGGCAGAACGAGACACGGATCCGCCAGTACGTCGACATGACCGCGGTGGTCCTGACCCCCGGCATGGGCGATGCGGTGCAGATGGACAAGGCGGGCATCCTCGAGATCGCCGACCTGTTCGTCTGCAACAAGGCCGACCACCCCGGCGAGAACGAGCTGGTCCGGGACCTGCGTGATGTCGCCGGCCGCCGGCCGATCCTCGAGACCGTCGCGACCCGCGGCCAGGGGATTTCCGAGCTGCTGGCCAAGTTGGTCGGCTGACCAGCACCATCCTGTCGGTTGATTCGCCTCTGTCGCAAGCCCGCTAGCATCGCCCCGCCATGCCCAAGGCCAGAAACGCCAAGAACCCGACCCAGGTCGAGCAGCCCGCCGAGCCCGAGCAGCCCGAGCAGGGCCACGCCGCGTCCCCCGACCAGCCCGCCGCGGCGGCCGCGCCCGCGACCACCATCGAGCTCACGCCGGACCTCCTCGGCTCGATCGAGGCGGTGCTGCTGAGCACCGAGCGGCCGGTGAACGAGGGCAAGCTCGCGGAGGCCGTCGGCCTGATCCGTCCCGCGCCTGACGACCGCGAAACCCCGCCGCTCGATGCGATCATCAGGCAGGCGATCGCCGATGCCGTCGCCGCGCTCAACACCGCGTACGAGTCGACCGGCCGGAGCTTCCGGGTCGAGACCGTCGCGGGCGGGTACCGGGTGATGACGCTCCCCAGGTTCGCCGCGGCGGTAGCGGCGTATCACAAGACCAAGGCGGCGAGCAAGCTGACGCGGGCGGCGATCGAGACTCTGGCGATCATCGCGTACAAACAACCGATCACGCGGGCCGAACTCGAGGCGATCCGCGGCGTCTCCTGCGGCGAAGTATTGAAGACGCTGATGGAGCGCCGGCTCATCACGATCAAGGGGCGGGCCGAGGAACTCGGCCGCCCGATGCTCTACGGAACGACCAAGGCCTTCCTCGATCACTTCGGGCTGGCCTCGATCAAGGAACTGCCCGCCCCCGCCGACCTCAAGCCGGCACAGTAAGTCCGGGGGTCGGCCGGAGGACGTGTGCGGCCAGCATCAGCGACAGCGACCGCGGAGACCGCCGCTCCGTTGCCCACACCCGGGGCAGCGCCGGGGTCGGGCCCGCTGCGGCTGACGGTCTCGGCCCGCCGGTACCACTTTCACGGCCCGGGGCTCATCTACATCGTGACGACAGTCGTGCTCGTGCTGGGCGCGATCAACGGGCAGAACAACCTGCTCTTCTGGATCTTCGGCCTCGCGGTCGGAGGGCTCTTGGTCTCGGGCGTGCTCAGCGGCGCTGCGCTCATGGGCATCGACATCACCCGCGAGCCGTCGCCGATCGGCTCGGTCGATCAGCCGATGCAGATCCGCTACCGGGTTCGCAACCGCAACCGGTTCTTCTCGGCCTTCGCGTTGTACATCGAGGAGCTCCCGACCGAGGGGCCCAGCGAGGAGTTCGCGCCCTGGTGGGAACGGATGCCGGGGCCGGTGGCGTTCGCGGCGTCCGTGCCGGCGCGGGGGGAAGTCACGGCGACGGCGACGATCCGCCCGACGGCGCGGGGGCCGTGTGACTTCTGGGCGGTGCGGGTGTGGACGACGTTCCCCTTCGGCCTGACGCGCAAGTCGGTGACTTTCACGGGGGCGCAGCGGGCGCTGGTGCGTCCGGCGGTCCTCATGCCAGAGCCGGGCATGCTCGATCGGGCTCTGGGCGCGGGCGAGGCCGGGCAGGGGCGGCGCGATCCCAGCGGCGCTGGCGAGTTCCATTCGCTCCGCGAGTTCGTCCCCGGCGACAGCCGCCGGTTGATCGCTTGGCGGCCCTCGGCGCGGCTGGGGACGACGGTTGTGCGCGAGACCGAGGAGCGGCCCGCCGACCGGCTCTGGCTCGTGCTCGATGTCACCGAACCGGGCCCGCAGATGGAACGGCTCATCAGTTTCGGCGCGGGTGTCGCGAGCGCGATGCTCCGCGATGGGCGAGAGGTGGGTGTCATGGCCGGGTCGCACCTGGTCGTGGCCTACGCCCGCGTCGGCCAGCGGCACATGGAGAACATCCTCAACGGGCTGGCATCGCTCGACCCGGAGATGGTGAGCCGGGCGCAGCAGAGCCCGCCTGTGCGGCGACGCGATGGGCTGCTGGTGCTGCACACCGGCGCTCAGC
>JBDZUZ010000047.1:0-23830 GCA_040255445.1 Planctomycetaceae bacterium
CGAGGCGCTCGGGCTGGCGTAAGTCAGCCGCCATGACTCCGCCGCCATCCCCCCGGCGGCAGTGTCCAATAACCATCCGTGTTGACCGGCCGCCACATGGCGGCCGGTTTTTTCGCGCCTCCCGCTCCCCTGATGGTGCGTCCCGGCAACATCAGGATCGAGTCGGCCCCCGCCGCGGCCGATGAGACACAGCCATGAACAGCGGTGATGACACGCGCGGACCCGGCTCCCCCACTCCCTCCCCTTCCCCCGATAAGAACGCGCGCCAGCGGGCCGCGGCGGGGAGCAGCCCGGAGGCTACCTACGACGAGGTGGACCGGCTCATGGGGGTCGTGCACGACATCGGGAGCATTCTCGATGGCAGCCTGCGGTATGTCGGGCTGGCGCGGAAGTCGCTCGTCGAGACCAACCTGGCGTTGAGCAACGCGCTTGTTGGCGATGCGGCGCGGCAGTTGACCGCCGCGGCCGATGGGCTCGAGCGGATGGCCGAGATGGTGCACGCGGCGATGCAGGGGAAGAACCAGGCGCTGGGCTCGCCAAACCTGTCGCGGGCGCGGCCGGTGACACTGGGCGAGGCGATCAATCACGCGGCGGATGTGCTGCGTCCGCTCGCGGGCGAGAACCGCGTGCAGATCGATATCGATGCGCCCAAGCACATCGGTGAACTGCCCAGCGGCGCGCTGTACACGGTGATCCTCAACGGCATTCAGAACGCGGTCGAGTCGGTGGCGCGGCGGGGCGGGAGCGGGCGGGTGCTCGTGACCGTGCGGCCCGATGAAGCGCCCAAGGGCCGGACCTTCGGCCGCGATGACCGCGAGTGGTTCTGCCTGGACATCGAGGACGACGGCGAGGGGCCGCCCCCGGGGGACTCCGGCCGCGTGTTCAACCTTGGATTCTCGACCAAGCCGCGGGGCACGGGCATCGGCCTCGCGGTAGCGCGCTCGGTGGTGCAGGGGATGAACGGATCGATCGAACTGATGCCCGCGCTCAAGACGGCGGGGAAGGGGCCGCGGGGCGCGGTGCTGCGGATCCGCTTCCCGGCGCCGACGCGGATGGGGGAGATGCGGCTGGGCGGGGCGGCGTGAGCGGAACATTCGCCACTTCTCGCTTCACAGACTTCCACGACACCCCGACACTCGACACGCCAACACGCCCGGAGGATCTGTGCGCGGCCGGATTCTGATTGTTGATGATGACCCGATCGTGGCCGAGTCGCTCGCGGAGCACCTCGCCGCGGAGGACTTTGATACCAGCACCGCGCTCAACGCGGGCGAGGCGATGGCCGCGCTCGACGCCGCCGCGGCGGAGACGCCCGAGCAGCGTGCGAAGCCGTTCGACATCGTGCTGTGCGATGTGTCGATGCCGGGCGTGGGCGGGATGGAGCTGCTGCGCGACCTTGGCAGGAAGCACCGCGGCACGGCGGTCGTGATGATCACCGGGTACGGGACGATCGAGACGGCGGTCGAGGCGCTGCGGGCCGGCGCGTGCGACTTCCTCACCAAGCCGATCGTCGACAGCGAGTTGATGCAGGCGGTCGAGCGGGCCCTGCGGCAGCGGGCGATCCTCGCGGAGAACATGTCGCTGCGGCGGCGGCTCGATGGCCGGCACAACCTCGACAACATCGCGGGCTCCGACCCGCGGATGCTCAAGATCTACGACCTGATCGAGGCGGTGGCGCCGAGCCGGACGACGGTGCTGATGACCGGCGAGAGCGGCACGGGCAAGAGCCTGATCGCGCACGCGATCCATCACCGGTCGCCGCGGAAGGACAAGCCGTTCATCGAGATCTCCTGCGGCTCGATCCCCGAGACGCTGCTGGAGAGCGAGCTCTTCGGGCATGTGAAGGGGGCTTTCACCGGCGCCCACGCCGACAAGGTCGGCCGCTTCCTCGCGGCCGATGGCGGGACGATCTTTCTGGACGAGATCAACTCGGCCTCGCCGGGGATGCAGCTCAAGCTGCTTCGCGTGCTCCAGGAGCGCAAGTTCGAGCCGGTGGGTTCGAACAAGACGGTCGAGGTCGATGCGCGGGTGATCCTCGCGACGAATCAGCCGCTGGAGCGGCTCGTGGCCGAGGGCCAGTTCCGCCAGGACCTGTACTACCGCATCAATGTGGTCAAGATCGAACTCCCACCGCTGCGCGAACGCATCGGCGACATCCCCGCCCTCGCCGAGCGGTTCCTCAAGAAGCACGCGGCGGAGCTGGGCAAGCAGATCGTCGGCTTCGCGCCCGAGGCGATGGAGCACCTGCGGCGGTACGCCTACCCGGGCAACGTGCGCGAGCTCATGAACATCGTCGAGCGTGCGGCGGTGCTCTGCCGGCGGCCGACGATCACGGTCGAGGATCTGCCGCCGCAGGTGGTGAGCAATGACTCGCCGCTGGCGGCGATGATCCCGGGCGGGGGCCACTCAGGCGGGGCCGGCATCGCGACCGGCCCGCTAGGCAGCGCGGAAGGCACATGGGACGGCGGCACGCTCGAGGCCGCGCTCCGCGAGCCCGAACGCCGCATCATCGTCGCCGCGCTCAAGGCCAACGAATTCAACCGCCAGCAGACCGCAGAAGCGCTGGGGATCAACCGGACGACGCTGTACAAGAAGATCAAGGCGCTGGGGATCCAGGATGACCTCGAGAGCGGGCGGCTGGCGGGGTGAGCAGGCAACGCGTATGGGTTGCCGCGGCGCGGTAGGCTGACAGGGTGGAGACATCGCCCGTTCAGAATGCCGCCACGCGGGAAACAGATGCGGTCCGAGACCCGGCGGTGGTGCGGGCGCCGTACTACCGCGCATGGCGGGATCTGTGGAAGCACCGCTTCGGCCGCGACCCGTCGTTCCGGGCGCCGCGGCGGTGGCTTCTCCTTGCCACGTACGCGGGCATGATCGGCGGCTTTGCGCTCGCGGTCTACTTTGAAATGTGGCTCGGAACCGTGTTTGGCTTCGTGGTGTGTGCGGGGGCGAGCGGCCTTGACGAATACGCGAAGCACAGGCGAGTCGCCAAAGGCTTTGCCTCGTGCATCACAGCGCGACCGGTCGGCGATGCCGCGGCACTCCTGCGGGAGGACTGGGCCGCGTTCATCGCACCGCTTGGCGGCACCGGCCGCCTGCTGCCTTGGAATCGCCAGGTTCGGGCGTAGGGCATGTGGGTGTTTGATACAGCGCTGATCGTGCTCATCATGATCCCTGTCCTGGCTTCGTTCGTTGACTGGAAGGTCCCGGGAGTCACCGCTCGTCATTGGCTCTTGCTCGTTCTCGCGATCCCCGGGCTCTTCCTGAGCCGAAACCTGTTCGTGGGCATCATCATGCACCGGCGGCACGCCGCGCTCACCGCTGCTTACCTCGAGGATGCGTGCTGCTGGTGCGGGCATGGGCTGGCGGGGGCGATCGAGCAAGTCGGTGATTCCGACCGCTGCCCGGTGTGCGGCTCGCCAAACCCGGCGTCGCCGCCGGCGCTTCTTCCGTCGAGGGGTTGACCGCTGATCCTCGCCTTGCCTCCCGCGCCGACCGAGCCGGGCTGACGTATCGAGCCGCACTCGCGAGCTCTGTAGGATGTGCCGATGGACGCGGCCGGTCCGACCAGCGACGATGTGAGTATCGCCCCTCGACGCATCGAGTCGACGCCGCTGTATAGCGCATGGCGCGACCTCTGGACATTCAGGTTCGCAAAGGCCGCCGTACCGATAGCGATCTGGCTCGTACTCGGGTCGAGCGTGGGTATGGCGCTGGGTCTCTTCGTCGTGTTCTGGACGAGGTCGCCGATCGGTACAGTTGTCGGTGTTGCCGTGACCGTGGCGGTCCCGACCTTCGCTCAATGGTCCCGAGCCATCGCCGCTCGCCGGCAGTTCCGTGAGTACGCGCGGCAGCGCTCTTCAGTTGTCGGCGATGTTGAGGCGACGCGGCAGGCCTGGCGCGACTACCTCGAGACCGTGCGCCCAAGGCTTTGGCCGGCGGAAGGGCCTCGCGTGCCTCCGAGCGGGCTCTGGCCCGTCGATGGCGTGATCGGCGTTGTCTTCATGGGGCCGCTCATGCTCAAGTGGCTCGCGAACGTGCAGATTCTGCCGCCATCGGTGCCGATGTGGTTCTGGATCGCGCTGCTGTGCCTGGCGGCGAGCCTGCGCGGGGCTTACGGGCTCTTCCTGCGTCGCCGCCGCCTTCGCTCGCTCGAAGATGCGTGCTCGGGCGATGCCTGCTGCTGGTGCGGGTACGGAACGACGCGGCTCAGCGACAGCGTGACCTATCCATCACATTGCCCCGAGTGCGGTGTGGCTGATCCCTGCTCGCCGCCGGACCTCCTCCGCAGCGCACCCGCGTCCAGACCGCGGATTTGGCGGTAGAGCGTCGACCATCGGTGATCGACTTTCGGAAGGCATCAAGGCACGCGGCACTTCGCATTTGCTCAGGGAAGCTGCACACGCTCGAGCGTGAAGCTTGGCGTCTGATTCCCGGGTCGGAATGTACCTTTCGATGAGGTTGCACCGTTGCGTTGATCCGGTCCGACCGCGGCGGTGAAGGGCTCACGGTATGTGATCCGCACCACCGCAAGTTCATCAACCGCCGCGACCCCCGCGTGCACCGCCGCGGCGGCGATCGCCGAACCTCCGTACCGGCCATCGGCGAAGAAGAACTGCCCGACACGCAGGTCGCGATCAGCGGCGCGGATCAGCATCAGCACAGACTCGCCAACGGCCGGGCTGCGCGGCGCTGTCACGACAGCGCCGATCCGTTGCGCGGCCAGCCGCGTGCGCTCCTCCTGGGTGATCTCGATCTGTATATCCGCGGCGACCGGTTCCATCCGCCACCAGGCAATGTTCCCCGCCTGCGGCGCATCCCACGCCTGAATGACCAGCCCCTCCTCATCCCGCCACGCGATCCCAGTAAACTCGAAACGCTCGGATTCAGTGCTGCGCACAACCTGCGGGCACGAGTCGATCATGATGCGGAGGATCTGGTGGCCGCGGTCTTCGCCGGTTTCGATCCGCACGATCCCGGGCGGGAGCTTGTTCGACGTGCTGCCCGTGATGTTGTGACCAACAAGCATGCCGGTGAGCCCGCCCTCTTGCAGCTCACTGTCAAGCAGGAGGTATGTCGGTTCCGGGCGACGCGAGATCGATGTGTTGCGGACCACGAAGCGGCCGCCGCGGAGCAAGGCCAGCTGTGATGCCGCATCGCCCGCGGCTGCCTCCGCGAGTTCCAACCGGAGCGGCTCCGCGCCGGACTGGCCGACGAATACCGGCGTCGGTTCCGCGGCGGTCAGCTCGATCGTCAGCCGCTGTTGTAGAGCTGTGCGGTTCTGCTCGCTCCCGGGAAGGAATCCTGTCGGCGCCAGGGTCACCTTGTTGCCGCTCACACGCCCGCCGACAGCCACGCCGGTGCGCGTTCCCAGCGACCAGAGCTCACCGGTCGCTTCTCCGGCGGGGGACACGGCGAGTGTGAGCGTGAGCGGATGGTACTCGCGGTCATCGCCGCGGCCGCGGACGGAAAAGCCGGTAAACCGCCGCGGTGTGCCGAGGCCCTCGGACATGAACTGCGCGATCGCCGCACGCTCCGCCTCTACCTCCGCCACCGACCAGAGCCGCTCGATCGCAAGCGACACATTTCCGCTGCTGATGAAATCGGCGCGCGGGTTGGGCCGCCACGGTCCCTGCAGCGATCCATCCTCCTCGACCTGCAGCCTCCATTGCTCGCCGGTCGGCAGCGAGACATAGAGAGCGCCGCGACCGAGTACGAGACCCACCGCGCCCTGCCCCACCTGGGCAGGCCGGGCGCCGACATCGGCCGCGATCGTGTATCCCTGGCCGTCGGGAGTGCGCTCGATCACGGCCTCGATCGGTTCCGGCGCGCCGCCGCCGCCCAGCGCGGCCTTCTCGCCCCGGACCCGGATACGACCGCCAAGCGCATCGACGACAGCCCGGACCGCCGCCTCGCGGGCGGCCTTTTGTGCACTGAGCTTGCTGTCGACAGCAGATGCGGCCGCGGCATCCCGTGCGAGCGTGGCGGGGAGCGTGCCGGCGAACCGATCGTTCATCATGAGGGTGCCGCGATAGCTCGGCTTATCGGCCGAGCCCTCGCTGATGATCTCGATGACCCCACGGACATCCTCCTGACCCGCGGGCTCGCGGGCGGGCGCGATGTCGAGGCGCAGCCGGATGTGACCTGTGAACTCATCGAGCGGCGAAAGGGCACCACGGAAAGCATGCCGCGTCACGGGGCGGAGGACATCATCGCGGCCGGGCGCGGGGTCGAGTGTGAGCACGCCATCGAATTCCGCTCCTCCCTCCGGCGTGCCGCGTTCGATCGCGACCGCGGCGACCCACTCGATCGAGCTTTGCGAGCCGGATTCAGGACGGAGCACGAGCCCCTCCTGCCGGAGGAGTGCTGCAAGCGCCTCGATGCGCTCCAGGCGCTCCTGATCCAAGGCTTGCGCTTGCGCCCGCAGCCCCTCGGCCAGCGTTTGCCCCGAAGGGAGCTTGACGAACCGCTGCGGTCGGGCTGCCGGGCCCGCGGTCTCGGGCGTGAGTTCGAGCGTGTCCTTGGAGCGGGTGGTCTGGTAGATGGTGGTGGCGCCGCCGCCCGAGACGAGGCTGAGCCGGCCGCCCTCGAGCAGACTGTAATTCAAGGTCATCGCACTCGGGCGGGATCCCTGCCCGATGGTCACGATGACCTGATCGCTCTTGAGGAACTCAAGGCCGACGAGTTCACCCGGCGTCGTGCGCATCCAGACGCCGACGAGTTCGGAGGCCTTCCCGACATCACGCCCCTTCAGCGGCTGGGCCGCGGCCGGCTGCTGCGGCTGACCTGGCCGCGGCGAGGCGGGTTGCTCCTCGCTCTTTCCGCACCCCGCGGTCGATACCGCCACGGCCAGGAGGGCTAGCGCTTGACACGAATACAGACCCAGTGTCCGGCCCGCCTTCGAAACGGCCTTCTGGAGCATGTTCTCGAATCGCATCGGCGGTCCTCCGGTCGAAGACACGCCGGGGGACACCTCCGGTACCATGTCCTCGATGTCTAATGCGCGGTCCGGCGCGAGGGCCGCAGAAGGATTCGTGACCTCATGAGCGACTCCGCGCCCTCTGAACAAGCACCTGACTGGGATCAGCTCGGTCGGACGCTGTACGACGAGCTCCGCGATGTTGCCGCGGGGATGATGCGGTCCGAGCGGCGGGGGCACACACTCCAGCCGACGGCGGTCGTCAACGAGGCGTGCCTGCGGATCTCTCGTGCGGGGCTGCCCGAGGTCCCTCACCACCAGCGTCTCGCCATCGCCGCGCGAGTGATGGAGCAGGTGCTCATCGACCACGCGCGGAAGCACACCGCCGCGAAGCGTGGCGGCGGTGAGGCTGTACGTGTGCGGCTCGAGGGCGGTGTGCTTGCGGATGAGCCGGCCGGGGCCGAGGTCGATCTGGACCTTCTGCGGACAGCACTCGCGGAGCTGCGCGCCCTTCACCCGCGTCAGGCCGAAGTCGTCACGTTGCGGATCATGGCCGGGATGACCTCGGCGCAGGTGGCCGAGTCGCTCCGAGTGAGCCCACGCACCGCGGAGGCAGACTGGGCGGTAGCGCGGGCCTGGCTGCGGCGTCGGCTTGCGCAGGCTGACTCTGTAACGGAGCAGCATTCACGCGATGGGGCCGAGCGATGAGCGATGCGGAGCTGCACGCGGCAGCATCCGACCTCCTCGCCAGGGTGCTCGCGGCTCCCGCGGACCAGCGCGAGGCGGTCTTGGCGGCCGAGGTGGATGAAGCCGTGCGGGCGGAGGCCCGGTCGCTCCTGCAGCACGCGGCGCTGTCCGGAGACCGCGGCCGAGGCGGCGGCGCATCCGGTGTCGGATTCGGCGTCGGTGCCGCGATCGGCCCATATCGACTGGTCTCGATGTTGGGCCGAGGCGGCAGCGGCTACGTGTTCCTCGCCGAGCAGAGCGAGCCGATCACGCGGCGGGTCGCGATCAAGGTTGCCCCGCAGGCGGTCATTGATCCCGTCGCAGCAGCTCGCTTCGAGTTCGAACGCGCAGCGCTCGAGCAGCTCGACCATCCCAACATCGCCCGCGTGCTTGATGCGGGTCGCACCGCGGAGGGCATGCCCTATCTCGTGATGGAGCATGTCGATGGCCCGCCGATTCCGGACTACTGCCGGACGGGCAACCTCTCTCTCCGCGATCGCATCGCGCTCATGGTGCAAGTGGCCGATGCCGTGCAGCACGCCCACCAGCGAGGCCTGATCCACCGCGATCTGACGCCGGCGAACATCCTCATCGCGACAGTCTCCGACGGTGCGCTCCCGCGGGCTGTCCCAAAGCTGCTCGACTTTGGGATCGCACGCCCGGCCGGCGGCGACACGGCCCGCATCGATGTCACCATGGGCGGGCCGATCGGGACACCGGCGTTCATGTCGCCCGAGCAGGCCCGCGGCGATGCCGTCGACACGCGCACGGATGTGTACGGGCTCGGCGCGGTGCTGTACACGCTCGCGGCCGGCCGCCCACCGATCGACCCCGGCGCGGACCTGGGCACGACACTGCACCGGGTGCAGGAAGCCGCGCTGCGCCCGCTCGATCGCTCACAGATCCCTAGTCGAGCTTCCCGCGCGCTCGTGAACGACCTCGAACGTGTGCTCGCGAAGGCGATGTCGCGCGACCCACAAGACCGTTACGCGACCGCGGCCGCGTTCGCCGCGGACCTGCAGCGGGTGTTGCATCGCGAACCGGTCGAAGCGATGCGGCCGACGCTGGCGTATCGGGCCGCGCGGTTCTACGAACGTCGCCGCCCTCTCGTGGCCGCGGGACTGCTCGCGCTGCTCGCCGCCGCGGCCGGGGTACTCGGCCTTGTTTCGGGCTTGGCGGAGGCGCGGAGGCAGGAGCGGATCGCGGTTGCGCATTCCGAATCTGTCGAGCTCCTCAACCGCTTCCTGATCGATGACCTGCTCGCCGCGGCATCGCCCGAAGAGAGCGGCGTTGACACGACGGCGGTTGAACTTGTTGATCGCGCAGCGGCGCGTGTCGCTTCACGCTTCGCAGGCCGGCCGCGATTGGCCGCGGAGATGCACCACGCCCTGGGCCGGACCTATACGCTGCTGGGCGCCTTCGATGCCGCGGAGGAACAGCTGCGCCTCGCGATCGAGCTCCGCGAGTTGAACGACGGGGCCGATGCGGCGACCACCCTGCGCTCGCGCCTCGCGATGGCGAGCCTTCTCGGAAGCCGGCAGGACTTCGCCGCGGCGGCCGCGGCCCTTGGCGAACTGGTCCCCCAGGCACGGCTCGTGCTGGGATCGGACGACCCGGCGCTGTACGCCGCGCTCAACGATCTCGGCACCGTGCTCGACTCGACAGGAGCGGGCGAGAAAGCGGTGTCGCTCCTGGAGGAATCGCTCGCGGGGCGAAAGCGACTACTCGGCCCGGACGACCCCGCGGTGCTGATCACTCTGAGCAACCTCGCGCAGGCGTACGACGGGCTGGGGCTACCGCGGCGGTCGCTCGAGCTCACCATCGAAGCGCTCAGCATCGCACAATCGCTGCCGCGGCCGCCGCGCATGCTGCTGATCGGGCTCAACAACAACATCGGAGCGACGTATCAGGATCTGAGCGAGTATGACGCAGCGGCACCGTACCTGCGCGAGGCGGCGAGACTCGCGGAAACCTGGCTCGGAGCCGATTCGCCGACGACCTGGACGCTCCTCGCCAACCAGGCGGGGCTCGAAGCACGGATCGGGGATCCCATCGCCGCGGCGGAGACGTACCGCATCGTCGCCGAGAAGCGGGCGGAAGCCCTCGGGACGGATGCCTTCGACACGCTGGCCGCGGAGCACGGGCGCTGGAACGCGGTATTGCTCGCGGGCGATGCCGCGGCGGCGATCGACGGCTTTGTGCGCCTGGTCGATGCGGCGGTCCGATCGCTGGGCGAAGAACACTGGTTCACCGCTCAGAGCACGCTCTCGCTCGCCCGCGCCTTCGATCAACTCGGCGACTCCGCCGCGGCCCTCCGCCACGCGCAGAGCGCTTCTGCAGTTCTCGAGCGCACGCTCGGCCCGGATCACGCGCGGACCATCGCCGCCACGGAACTCCTGCAGCGTCTCTCCGCATCGGGCGACGGTGCGAACACGCGTGACCGGCACTCGGATGACGGCTCAGCGGCGCCGCCGCGATAGCGCGGCCAGCCCAAGCACGACCGCCGCACCCGGAGCCGGGATCGGCGCGGTCTCGATCTCGAGCGTGACCGGCGGGAAGCTGGTGGGCACACCGCCGACGACCAGATCGGTGAAAACGCCCGGAAGCACGGTCTGGCCAGCGAAGTAGTCTTGAAAGACCGGATCGTTGTCGGGCATCGCCGGAGCCGCGGGCGGCATGGGCGGCCCGAAGAATCCGCCGAAATGCAGATACGGCACGTTGATGAGGTCGGCAGACGCTGTGGATATGGCCGCGGCGAGCAGCACTCAGACGTCCACGCCTCGCCGGAGCGAAGCGATCCGTCTCATGGTGTCTTGCTCCCCTGTCCCAGCCCGGGGGGCCGGACTCGTTGCCTGAACCTACCAGGTCCGCGCTCGCCACGGAATCAGAATCTGGCTGCTTCGCCCCCCGGCGATCTGAAGCGCGGCCACGCCCGCTTGGTATAAGAGACCGATGCACGAAGCACCCAGCAGGGTCGAGGACATCCGTGATGTGCACTCCGGCCTCAACCGGGCCCGCATGGCCGTACACCGGCCCGGCTCCGCGGCCGAGATAGCGGCGATTGTGAAGCGATCGCGGACGGGGCTGATCGCCGCGGGCGGGCGCCACGCCATGGGCGGGCAGCAGATGCGCAGCGACGGCGGAGCATTGCTCGATCTGTCGCGGATGGACCGTGTGCTTGCTGTCGATACCGAGAGCGGCCTGGTCTCGGCGGAGGCGGGGATCTGCTGGCCCGCGCTCATCGACGGTGTGATCGCCGCGCAGTCCGGCGGGCCGGTCCGATGGGGCATCGCGCAGAAGCAGACGGGAGCGGACTCGATGTCCCTGGGCGGCGCGCTCTCGGCGAACATCCACGGCCGCGGGCTGCTGATGCCGCCCATTGTTGCCGATGTCGAGGACTTTGATCTCGTCCTCGCCGATGGCTCGCTCGTTCGCTGCTCGCGCATGGAGAACGCGGAGTTGTTCGGCCTCGCCATCGGCGGGTACGGGCTGTTCGGTGTCATCACGCGGGTGACGCTGCGGTTGTCGCCACGCCGCACGCTGCGGCGGCTCGTGCGCGTGATCGACATCGAAGAAGCCGTGCCCGCCGCGGAACGGCGGATCAGCGAGGGCTTCCTCTACGGCGACTTCCAGTTCGACATCGATGCGCACTCGCCCGACTTCCTGACCCGCGGCGTGTTCTGCGGGTATTGCCCGATCGAGGGCGACCCCGAGCCGCCGCCCGAGCAGAAACGCCTTTCCCGCGACCACTGGCTCGAACTGCTCACACTGGCGCACACCGACAAACGCCGCGCTTTCACGCTCTACGCTCAGCAATACCTCGCGACAGATGGCCAGCTCTACAAGAGCGATACGCACCAGCTCAGCGAATACATCGAGGACTATCACACCACGGTCGACGTCAAGACCGGCGCGGCCTGCGCCGGTTCCGAGATGATCACCGAGCTATACGTTCCGCCGGAACGGCTGATCGAGTTCCTCCGAGCCGCCGCGGCCCTGCTGATCGAGAACGGCACGCCCGTGATCTACGGCACCATCCGCCTGATCCAGCCCGACACCGACACCGTCCTCGCCTGGGCGCGGCGGCGGTACGCGTGCATCATCTTCAACCTGCACCTTGATCACGAGCCCGCGGCGATCGAGCGGGCGGCAGACGCGTTCCGCGGCCTGATCGATCTCGCCGCATCCATGGAAGGCAGTTACTACCTCACCTACCACCGCTTCGCATCACCACAGCAGTTGGAGCGGTGTTACCCGCGGATCCACGAGTTCGCCGCGGCGAAGCGGCGCTGGGACCCGCGGGGCGTCTTCTCGAGCCTGTGGTGGCGGCATTACGAGGATGCGCTGGCGCGAACGGCGGCTCCGGGCGCTGTGATCGGAGGCTGAGGCCCCGGGACCAAGGCACGCCGACCGAGGCTGGGCGTCGCCGCGTCAAGGCTGTATCCTCGCGACATGATGCGATCCGCCATAGCACTGGCATGGAGTCTCTCGATCGGGGCCATCACCTGCGGGTGGGCCTCGCACCGCTCTCAGCCCGGTGAACGCAGCCCCGATGACAGGAAGCCCGCGGCGGCCGGTGACGAGCAAGCGCCGACCGCACGCTCGGCGAATCCGGTCTTCCCCGGCTGGTACGCCGACCCCGAGGCCGTCGTTTTCGGGGACACGATCTGGATCTACCCAACCTTCTCGGCCCGCTACGACCAGCAGCTGCACTTTGATGCCTTCAGCTCCAAGGACCTCGTCAACTGGACGAAGCACGAACGCGTGCTGACAGCGGACTCGGTCAGGTGGGCCAGACGCGCAATGTGGGCGCCGGCCGTCATCGAGAAGGGCGGCCGGTACTTCTTCTTCTTCGGCGCCAACGACATCCAGAACGACTCCGAGATCGGGGGGATCGGCATCGCCGTGAGTGATGACCCCGCCGGACCCTTCACCGACTACCTCGGCAAGCCGCTCATCGACCGCTTCCACAACGGCGCCCAGCCGATCGACCAGTTCGTCTTCCGCGATGATGATGGCACGGACTATCTGATCTACGGCGGCTGGCGGCACTGCAACATCGCGAAGCTCACCGACGACTACCGCGGCTTCACGCCCTTCGACGACGGGGCCACTTTCCAGGAGATCACGCCCGCCGGGTATGTCGAGGGCCCCTTCATGTTCCGGCGCGACGGCAGGTACTACTTCATGTGGTCCGAGGGCGGCTGGACCGGGCCCGACTACTCGGTGGCGTACGCGATCGCGGACTCACCACTCGGCCCCTTCGAGCGGATCGGAAAGATCCTGCAACAGGACCCCGAGATCGCAACAGGCGCCGGGCACCACAGCGTGTTCAAGGCCCCCGGCACGGACGACTGGTACATCGTGTACCACCGGCGGCCCAAGGGCGAGACCGACCGCGACCACCGAGTGGTGTGCATCGACCGCATGGAGTTTGATGGCGAGGGCCGCATCAAGCCGGTTGTCATCACAACCGAGGGGGTCGAGGCGCTGCGCTAGCGTCACGCACCGGCCGGCGTCGCGGCGATCCAGTCGCGGACGATCGAGGCGATCCGGGCCTTCGAGTCACGGAATTCGTCCTGCGACCTGAGCGTGAGAATGGCGCGGTCGGCCGAAGGCCAGTCGAGCAGATCAGCCGCATCGATGTGCTCGCGGATCTTCGCGTCCTTGCGCGGTTTCGCGCCGCAATGGAAGATCACCCGGATCAGCCCCGGCGAGCGTGCCATGAACGTGATGCGATCCTCACCGCTCGCCGCGTAGTTGAGCGCATTCCACTTGACGCCCTCCTCCAACCCCGGCTCGGTCTTGCGAATGAGGGCTCGCAGATCGAGTATCAGCGGTTTGAGCGGGTGGTCGATGGCGGCGAGCAGCGCTTCAGGGTCCGCCGCCGCGGGCGGCCTCCGCGCCGGCGACTTCGCTGCCCGATCCTGGCTCGTCGGCGTGGTCTTCCGAGCCCCTGATCTCGTAGACGCCTTCTTGGAAGGCACCTTCTGCGTGGGCGCTTTCGATGCCGAGGCCGCTTTGGGCGCCGCCTTCTTGGGTGAAGTCTTCTTCGCCATGATCAACTCCGGTGCCGCCGATCACTCGAGCTCGGGACCGCGGTAGAGGCCGATGAACAACTCCCTCGCCGCCGGCTGTCGGGTGGCGGTCACCAGCCACCGCAGCCCTGCTCGGACGAGGGGTTGTGTAACCACAATCTGTGCAGCGCCGATCGCCAGGGTCGGGGCGGCATAGCGGATGCCGATCTCGCGTTGTGCGATCGCGATCGGATAGTCGGTTCCATAGACGAACGCGAGCAGGTAGATGCCATAGACCGCCGCGGCGACGAAGGCGCCGAGCACCGACAGCCGGACGTGTGCCCGCCAACTCCAGGACGGAAAAAGCGCTGTGTTCAGCAGCGCTACCCCGACAGCGATCGGGGCCAGCCAGAGCCAGTCCGTCAGCCACAACCACGGCGTCACCTCGCCCGCTCCGCCGGCCGATGCAAGGAACCCGTCGCCCCGCTCCGCCCACGTCCCCTCGGGCAGTTCACGCCAGATGCTCACATCGTGCGGGCAGTCGTGCGGCCCGAGCATGGCGATGAAAGTCGAGTACGGGTACGACATCGCGTAACTCATCGACTCGGTCATCGCGGCGAGCGGCGCGGCGACCGCGGCGGTCGCAACAACCACACGAGCCCACCACCACCACCGCGGCGGCGGCTCGGCCCCCGACTGTTGCGTGATCACCTGATCCATGAGGGCGGAGTCTACCGGAGGGCCGCGGCGCCCGCACCAATCCGCAACCTCCCGGCTGGACGCCGACGCTCCCGGAGACCGGCACACCGCGTGCCCAGCGCGATACGCCGGCCCCCATGAACGCGGCGTTCATCCCCGCCCTGCCGACGGCTGCACGCGACCGGAGCGCGCTACAGACATGTCGTGTGTACAGCGGCGCTGCAGCGCGCGTGCGTCCATCGCAGCGATCGTGCTTCGGAGGTGCGCCTGTGGAGAATGGTCCGATGGTCTGGGTCGCGGGCGGCGTTTCGGTTGCGGTCCTTGTCGCGGGGATGATCGTCGTGCCGCGGATGCTGGTGAAGCTGCCGCGGGACTACTTCGTGCGCGATCAGGATTCCGCGGAGACCAACAAGCACACACCAGCGCTCACCGCACTGAAGGTGGCGAAGAACATTCTTGGCATCATGCTGATCGCCGCCGGGATCGCGATGCTGCTGCTGCCCGGCCAGGGCATTCTCACCGCTGTGGTCGGCGTCTTCCTCCTGGACTTCCCCGGCAAGCATCGCCTGCAACGTTGGCTGGGCGCCCAGCCATGGGTGTTCAAACCGATCAACTGGTACCGCCGCAAGAAAGGCGTCGAACCGCTCCAGCACCCGCGCGATCAGGATGACACCACCGACACCGCTGCGCCCCAGGGCGCATGAGCCCCACACGCAGGATCAGCCACCGATATCGATCGTGCCGCGGATGCACGTCACGCTGTCGCCGCCGATCCAGATCGTCTCGCCGTCCTGCTCAACATGCACCCGCCCATCGCGCCCGAGCTTCGTGCCCTGCCGCGCTGTGTACCGGGGCGGGGCCAGTCCCGCCCCGATCAGCCACTGCGCCAGCGCGGCGTTGAGGCTGCCGGTCACCGGGTCCTCGGCCATGCCCGTATTGCCCGGAAAGAACGCTCGCACCTCAAACGCGATCCCCTCACGATCCGAAGACCCGATGACACCGACCTTGCCACGCGGCCCGACGACCCCAAGATCCAGCCCCGCGAGGATCGCGCCATCGGGCTTGAGCGCGAGCACCGCCTCGGCGGACCCCAGCATCACACCCCGCCAGTTCGGCCCATTGTCACACCACGCGTGATGCAGGATCGCGGACCGCTCGATGCCAAGCCCGCGCGCGATGAGCGCCACATGGGCCTCATCGAGCGGGCCGGACTTCTTCAGCGGCGGCGCTGCGAACGCAAGCCGCCCGGGATGATCCCGATCCCGCCGGATCCGCACCAGCCCCACCCCGCACTCCTGCACGATCGTCTCGCCCCGCGGCGTGTTCCCCGACAGGAGCCACGCGTGACAGGTACCCAGCGTCGGGTGCCCCGCGAAGGGCAACTCGCGGCCGGGGCAGAAGATCCGCACCCGGTAATCGGCCCCGGCCGCGTGGCCCTCATCGGTCGGCGGCAGCACAAAGGTCGCCTCGGAGAGGTTGGTCCAATCGGTGATGTGCTGCATCTGCTCGGTCGAGAGCCCGGCACCATCGAGTATGACCGCGAGCGGGTTGCCGCGGTAGGGGACGGCGGTAAAGACATCGACTTGGGCGAAGGGGCGGGAGGGCGGGGGGCTGGTCATCTGGGGCTCCGCGGAGAAACTGGCATCGCCGACAGGCTAGCGAAACGTCCAGCTTCCGACCCGGATTGACTTTTTGGTATTTGATTGTATTCTTTAAGGACAATGAGGCCGATGAACACCGCAATGCTCGAGCGCAGCCTGAGCCGCCTTGGCGGGCTCGTGGACTATCCCGGAGACATCGAGCTGCTCATCGTCGGCGGCGCAGCGGGGATGTTGACCGGAGTTCTCTCGCGCGAACGCATAACCACCGACTGCGATGTCATGGTGTACGCGCCGGCCGCAGCGCTCACGGCTGTGGAGAGCGCCGCGGAACGGGTCGGCGCCGAGCTCAACCTCCCCAATCGCTGGCTCAACAGCGACCTCCAGATACGGATCGATGCGCTCCCTGACGGCTGGCGCGATCGCCGCATCTTTGTCGGCGCCTACGGGCGTTTGACGATCTTCGCCGCGAGCCGTCCCGATCTGATCGCGATGAAGGTACTCGCGGGCCGCCCGCAGGACATCGAAGATCTCCAGTCGATGCGTATCCGCTCGGATGAAGCCGCGTTCGTGCGCCGCTACCTGCAGATGCTCTCCGCCCGCGGCACACCGGCATCACAGATAGACGATGCCCACATACTCCTCTCCGCGCTGGAGGGACGCAGCGATGACTGATCGATTGCAACACACCTTGGCCCGCTGGGCCCGGCTCGGCGCGGGCTTCGATGTCGACCCCTCGTCCCAAACCCCCGACCTCGAACGGCTCCTGCTCGACACAGCGCGCGACACCGCCACGATGAGCCGGCTCTTCATCATGGCCGCCACGTGGCTGCACACCTACGGCGATCTCATTGCGCGACACCGCCTGCGCCGACTCATCCACGCGGAGCTTGAAGCCGAGCACCGAGCGGTGCTCGGGCTGCTGCTGGCACGAGCAGACCAGGGCGTTCATCCCGCGCGCTTCGCCACGATCACCCGGGACCTGCCCGCCGCCGATCCGCCGCGGCCGCTGTTCACGGTGGAACAGTCCCCCGCTTCGCTGGCAATGAGGGCAGAACGCAACGCCTCCCCACTGTCTCGCGACTGGGGCCTCTGGTCGGCGCCGATCGAGCTCAAGCCCGATGCTCTCCGCCCCGTCAGGTGGCTATTCGAACACAATCCCTCTCTTGCCGCTCGGGCCGACTTCCGCGGTGACCTCCGCTCCTCGATCCTCGCCTCGCTCCGCCACGATGTCACGGAAGAGGCTGGCGAGCTCGGACTGGCTCGGGCGTGCGGCGGGTCGCGATCGCAGGTCCGCCGCGCACTCCACAACCTCGAGTTGAGCGGACGGGTCAAGCGGATCGCGCACCGGCCGCCGCGGCCGACGACCATCAGGCTCGCGGACACATCTGCGACACTACCGCCATCATTTTAGTTAGCCATTGACCTAACTATTGTCCGCGGCTACGCTCCACCCATGGTCACCGCCGCCCCCGGCCTTGACGCCGCCTTCCACGCACTCGCCAACCCGACCAGGCGCGCGGTCATCGAACGGCTGCGGGCGGGGCCGGCCACGGTGAGCCAGCTCGCCGAGCCCTTCGAGATGGCGCTGCCCTCGTTCCTGCAGCACCTCAAAGTGCTCGAGGACGGAGGCCTGGTCCGCTCGACCAAACGCGGCCGCACCCGCACCGTCCGCATCGAGCCGCGCCGGCTCGGTCAGGCCGCGGCATGGCTAGAAGCACAGCGATCGATCTGGACCGCGCGGCTGGATCAGTTCGACGACTACGTCAAAGACATGAAGGAGAACGGATGAACGCTGCACAGGAATTCCCGCTCGATCCCAACCTCGACCTCGTCCTGGAGCGCACGGTCGATGTGCGCCCTGAGCTGCTCTGGAAGGCGTGGACCCAGCCCGAGCATCTGATGAAGTGGTTCACGCCCGCGCCGTGGAAGACCGTCGGCTGCAGGATCGACCTCCGGCCCGGCGGCCTCTTCGCCACGACGATGCAGTCGCCCGAAGGCCAGACCATGCCCGAGAGCGAGGGCTGTTTCCTCGAAGTGGTCCCCAACCGTCGGCTGACCTTCACCGATGCGCTCGGTCCTGGCTATCGCCCCAACAAAGAGGCCTTCATGACCGCGACCATCCTCTTCACGCCCGAGGGCTCCGGCACGCGCTACACGGCGATCGCGCGCCACGCCGATCCCGAGACCAAGACGAAGCACGAGGAGATGGGCTTCTTCAGCGGGTGGGGCACCGCGCTGGACCAGCTCGTGGTGTACGCGAAGACGCTCTGACGCCCCAACCTCGTCGTCTGCGCTGGCCGCCATGGACGCGATCCACGGCGCCGACTCACGCTTCCTTACGCGCCACCAACTGCACCACCGACGCCTCGCCGGAGTGGAACGACCCCTCCACAACGTTGCGCACCACCGCAGCCTCGTGCTCGATCCGCAGCCCCGGGAGTTCGCCCTTCAGGGTCTCGAGCGAGGCCAGCATCGAGGGATCTTTCGGCCCCCCGGTACCGCGACGGATCTGGTCCGGCGCGTACGCCTCGAGCACAAACACGCCCCCGGGCTTCAGCCAGGCACACACGCCGCGGTGCACATGCTCGCGCAGCGTCGTCGGCAGGTGCACGAAGATCGAAGTCACGACATCGAGCGATGCCGGCTCCGCGGCGAACACCGCGAGATCGACCGCCCGCGTCGCCAGCCGCAGCCCCCGCTCCGCCGCGAGCCGCCCGGCCTTCTGCATCCCCACCGCGCTCTGGTCCACCGCGAGGACATCCAGCCCCAGCGATGCGAGGAACAGCGCATTGCGTCCCTCACCAGCCCCGATATCCAGCGCTGCCCCGATGCGCGGCATGTGTCCGGACATCTGGACCAGAAACTCGTTCGGCGCTGCGCCGTACACGAGCTCGCTCGAGGCATATCGGTCGTCCCAGAAAGCCTGCGTCATGCGGCGAGCGTAGGAGCAGCACAGCACGCAGAATCATTGCCTCTTATGCGCTCAGAGCCGCCCGAAGCCGCGATGCTCGGGCCTTGTTCTGTGCCTCGCCTGCCGCCCGAGAAGATTATTTTCTCAAACTCCCCGATCGCGGGTTGCGATCACCGCGTCAACGCGTATGTTCCCTGTTCGCCGGCCGGCGTAGTGTGCCGATCCGGCTATTCGTTCCTCGGAGAGAATCAAGGAGAGCAAGACATGGCAGTTTCCACCCGCTCCGCCGGGCTCGTTATCGCCGCTTCTGTGGTCGCCGCCGCGGGCATCGCCCAGGCTGACGATCTGTTGCTGATCGATCTGAGCGTCCCCAACCAGGTCACGATCACCGCCACCAGCGGCCTCTCGGCTGTCAGCGCTTCCGGTGGTGATACCACCGGCGTGTACCTCGAGAACTTCTACGGCGGCGCGGGCAGCTCGCTGAGCGCCCCGCTCGTCAGCGGCGATCTCACCAACGCCGAGAACCCCACGGACAATTCGCCCGCGCTCTTCCGCGCCGGCGCCTCCGACCCGGGCCTCAACATCTACAGCTGGTCGTCCGACAGCACCGTCACCTTCACGGCCGGCTCGCTCGCCTTCACCGGCTCGGGTACCTGGACGCTTGATGCGCCCGAGTACGCCGACATGCTCGCCGGCTCCACCAGCGGCAACATCTACTTCCCCGCCGATGATGTCAGCGATCTGCCCAACGCCCAGGTGCTCGGCACCTACCGCGTGATCCCGACCCCCGCCGCCGCGACCCTCCTGGGCCTCGGCCTGGGCGTCGGCGCCCTGCGTCGCCGTCGCTAAGCGCACGACGATTCAGCCAGTCCGTCCCTCAAGACCAGCCTCCCACGCGGGGGCTGGTTTTTTGCCTGCGCCGCCACCGGCCGCAAACCCGGTACGCTCTCTGTTTCGCATCAGTCACGAACCCGCACGCCACGCCCCACCACCCGCCGCGGAGCATCACCATGAAGCACAAGAACACCATCTGCCTGTGGTACAACCACGATGCCGAGGACGCCGCCCGCTTCTACACCGCCACCTTCCCCAACAGCTCCATCGAAGCCATCCACCGCGCCCCCGCCGACTACCCCGGCGGAAAGGCCGGCCAGGTCATCACCGTCAACTTCACCGTCTGCGGCATCCCGTGCCTGGGTCTCAACGGCGGCGACGCCTTCAAGCACAGCGAAGCCTTCTCCTTCCAAATCGCCACCGACACGCAGGAAGAGACCGACCGCTACTGGAACGCCATCATCAACAACGGCGGCTCCGCGAGCCAGTGCGGCTGGTGCAAGGACAAGTGGGGTCTCTCATGGCAGATCACGCCGCGGGCGCTCAGCGATGGTCTCGCCAAGGGCGGCGATGTTGCCAAGCGCGTGTTCGCCGCGATGATGACGATGAGCAAGATCGATGTGGCTTCGATCGAGGCCGCGGCACGCGGCTGAACCGCCGCGGCGTTCGATCAGGCCGCCGCGCCAACACCCATCACTTGCGCTCCGCCGCCGCGGCATCTACCCGCGCCCGCCACTCCGCGGCCTTTTCACCGTGCCCGCCGCCCGGCTCCGCCGCGTCCCACGCCGCGTACAGGGATGCCAGGCGTGACTCGCACCGCCGCGTGTAATCACCCGCCGGGCCGAACCCCGCGACCAGCAACGGGTGCGCTTCGACGAGCGCCGACTCCGCCGCGGCGAACTGGCCCGCGCGCGTCCGGCAATCCCCCAGCTGCGAGAGGTAATCGCCCAACTGGCGCACCTGTGACCCTGTGTAGGCACGCCGCGCTGCCGGCTCATAGTCCGTCATCACCCGCGCAGCGTCCTCGTACCGGCCCGCCGCATCGAAGACCGCCGCGAGACTGAAAACCGTCAGGATCGATTGCGGATCATTCGTCGGCCCCCCGCGATCCCACGCGGCCAGCGCGGTCCGCAGCACGCTCTCCGCCTCGTCGTACTTGCCCTGATCCCGAAGCACATCGCCAAGGTTCTTCCGTACGATCAGTGTGTCCGGCCGGTCCGGCCCGATGAGCCGCTCGAAGCCCGCGAGTGCCCGCCGATACCCCGCCTCCGCCTGTTCGTACTTCTTCTGCCGCCGCTCCAGGAACGCGAGGTTCTGCACCGAGCGCAGGGTCTCGGCCCCGTCAGGACCGAACAGACGGGCCCGCCCGGCGAGCGCCGCCTTGACGAGCTCGACCGCCTCATCAAGCCGCCCGACCCGGAACAGCACGCCGCCCAGGTTCTCCATCGCCCCGAGCGTCGAGGGATGGTTCTCACCCAGCGAAGCCCGCCGCCACGCGAGCGAGCGGCGGTAACACACCTCCGCCTGATCAAGCCGCCCCATCGCCACGTACAGGGACCCGAGGCTGTTGACGACGTTGACGGTCGCCTGATTGTTCTCGCCGTTGACGCGCAGCAACCGCTCGTGCGCATCCTTCAGCAGCGCCTCCGCCTCATCGTACTTGCCCTGGAACAGCAGCAGTTGCCCCAGGTCTCCCTCCACGATCAGAGTCGAGGGCGCATCCTCTCCAAGCACGCGCTTCCGCCGCTCGAACGCCTCGGTGTAACACGCCTTCGCCTCGTCGTAGCGGCCCTGATACTGCCGCAGCCCGCCCAGTTCCTTCAGACACTGCAGCGTGTCCGGATCATCATCGCCCGCCGTCTTCCGCAGTCCCGCCAGCGCCTCCTCGAACGGCCCTTCCGCCTCGGCATACTTCCCCTGCTGCCGCAGCAGCGCGGCCTTCGCGGCGAGTGAATTCAATGTATCGCGATGATCCGGCCCAAGGACCTCGCGGCGCGTCCGCAGCGCCGCGTCCTGCGGGCCCTCCGCAAGGTCAAGAAGCCCGAGCTCACGCACCGTGTGCGCGATCGACTGCTGCAGCCTCGCCCGCACCAGCGGCTGATCGGCGAATTGCTCGGAAATGGAAGCCAGCGCCGGCTCGAAGACATTCTGCTGCAGGCTCAGCGTAGTCATCCCCGCAAAGTCCGCGCCCGCCGTGATCGCTTCAACCTCCGCCACCCGCCGCGAGACCTCCGCCGGTTCGAGCTTCGCCCGCTCTGCCGCGGCCCGCACTCGCTGGCTCAAGTCCACCCGCAGCCGCTCCGCCGCGACCGGCACATCCATCCCGCTGAACTGCCTCTCCTGAAACGCCGCCACCTGCTCGATATCAGCCGCCCGCTTCTGCGCGAGCTGCTCCGCGGCGTTGGCACGCTCGGCCTCGGCGACGGCCAGCCGCTCGTTCGCGACCGCCACTTCCCGCTGCCGGTCCGCCTTCACCATGCCGATCGAAGTCCCCAGCACGCCGGCCAGCAGCGCCGCCGCGACCGCGGCCCCCGCCCCCACCGCAACCCGGTTCCGCTGCATGAACTTGCGAACCCGGTACGCCCGGCTCGGCGGTGCGGCCACCACCGCCTCGCCCGCCAGGTACCGCCGGATATCCATCCCAAGCCCGTTCGCTGTTTCGTACCGGCGGCGCCGGTCCTTCTCGAGCGCCTTCATCACGATCCAGTCCAGCTCGCCGCGAACGATCGTGCCCAGCCGCCGCGGCTGCGTGTGCCGGTGCGCGGCGATCGACGCGATCCCCTCGGTGTTCTGCGAGATCCGCGTGCTTGGACGGGGCGGATCGATCTGCCGGATGATCCGCTGGATCTCGGCGTACGCCGCCGAGCGCAGCTCCTGGCTCGTGAACGGCGTCGTCCCCGTCAGCAGCTCATAGAGCATCACACCCAGCGAGTACACATCCGTTCGCGTGTCGATATCCAGCGAGCCCTCCGCCTGCTCCGGGCTCATGTACTCGGGCGTGCCGATCAGCGCCCGGTGCTCCGTGAACAGCGTCTTCTCCGTCAGCCGCGCCGCCGTCGCCTTGGCGATGCCAAAGTCGATCACTTTGATCTGCGGGGCGCCCCCCTGCGTCGACACCAGCACATTGCTGGGTTTGATGTCGCGGTGGATGATCCCCTTGGTGTGCGCGTGTTGCACCGCATCACACACCTGCCCGAACAGCCCGAGCCGCTCCTCGATACTCAGGTTGTTCTTGTCGCAGTACTCGACGATCGGATCACCCTTGACCAGCTCCATCACGAAGTACGGCCGGCCCGCATCCGTCGCTCCCGCATCGAGCACCTTGGCGATGTGCGGGTGGTCCATCATCGCCAGCGCCTGCCGCTCCTGCTCGAAGCGAGCAACCACCTGACGCGTGTCCATCCCCAGCTTGATGATCTTGAGCGCCACCCGGCGCGACACCGGTCGCTCCTGCTCGGCCAGGAACACCGAGCCGAACCCGCCCTCGCCGATCAACTGCAGCAGCTTGTACGGTCCGATCCGCGTCCCCGGCCCCTCGCTCGGCGGCGCGGCGAGCGTCGCCATCGGATCGGCGGTCCGCGGCGGCGCGCCAGCGGCCGCCGTACTCCCGACCGTCACGCTGTCGTGCGCCCGCAACAACGCCCGGACCTGATCCCGCAGCCCGGCATCGTCCCCGCAGGCACGTGCGAGAAACGCCTCCCGCTCAGCTCCCGCCAAATGCAACGCGCCCTCGAAGACCTCTTGAAGTGTGCTCGCCACGTGACCCCCGATCGCGACGACCCGCGCTCTCCAACGCCGCCCCACGCTGTCCGAACTCCCCCACCGCGGCCCCACAGCCGCCCGTGATCAGTCTAATGACCGCCCCGCCGCGGCACACGAGAACCGCATATCACAATCCGCCGCGGCGTCACCCACCCCGGCCCACCTCATCGCCTCCTCCACTTCCCAGAAGGTGCGGAACTGCACCACCTTCCCATCACGGAAAATGAACACATCCCCGATCCGCCCCACGCGCCACTCGGTTTCGGTCTTCAGTCGAACGCGCACCCGCACGATCGCAACCACGTGGTCCCCGGCCACCACGAACCGTTCCGGCACGCACCCCCAATCCTCTCCATCTTCC
>JBDZUZ010000048.1:0-23806 GCA_040255445.1 Planctomycetaceae bacterium
ACTGACGGGCGACATCCACCGATAGTAAAGTGCCGCATCTGCCCAAGGCAGACCGCGCTCCTGAGCCGCTCAAAGCGGCTCTAGCTTTTTTTGGGCCGACTGACGGGGAGAAGCGGTTGGCCAAGATCGACCGGTGTGCCGCTTTCGAAGCGCCCACGTAGATCGATTCGACGGCGACGGCCCTCGACGTGGTGAGCGGTTACCAAGAACCACCCGCCCTGTCGACCTCTCGCAAGGACAGCAAGATAGTCGCAGTCCGGCAGCCAAACATACCGACACGTTGATCGCCCTCGTTGGCCGGGCCCGTCCCAAACCCGCACGTTCGGATCTTGGCCTCTCGCGAGCAGAGGAACCAGCCACGGCAGCTTCTCTGCCCGCTTGGGGTCGAGTTCACGATTGTCGCCCCGGCCACATAAGTGCCAAAATGCTTCAGGCCGCCCGTCCGGGAGGCGATTAAGGTTCAAATGAACATGCTCGCCATGATGGAGCCGCGGCGGGGTCACGATCAAGACACGAAAGCGATCAACAAGGAACTCAATACATTCGTCGTACCGAGCCGGAAGCACTAACTGGGGCGGTAGCCAATCAGTCATTCTTGCGGTACCGGCCAGAAAAATAGGTTGAACTTCCTCGCACCGAGGAGTGTACTCTTTGACAACGACACTCCAGATCGGTGTCGCAGGTGTTCCACGACAGCAGCTTTTGCTGGCGACTTGTTTTCGTGCCGCTTCGCGTAGCCGATCGCACCGGTCAGAAAATCGGCGATCTGCAGGAGCGCGGATTCGTCCGAGCGGACGGGCTGCACGATCTCGATCATCTTGCGATCAAAGTCGTACTTTGACTCGCATAAATAGTCACGCAGAGCCCGCGTGCGCTTGGCGGTGTTCGTGTCCTTGTAGTCTAGATAAAGATTATACTTCTCGGCCGGGTCCAAGATCCATGCGAGTGTATAAAAGAACATGTTGTAGTACGCTTCGTCATTGGGCGAAACCTCGGCGGCCGTGCGAAGAAGAGCCTTCGGCGCGACGCTTGCACGAAAATGTAGATCGTCGTCATCGAAGAAGAAATCGATGAGATCTTTGTAGAGGCCAAGTTTACGAACTGAAATTTTCGTCCATTTTAGTTCCCACTCCTTGCGCAGCCCGTGCTTCCCCTTCAGTTCTGTAAGCCGCTGGCTGATTGAGGGTACACGATCCTTCAGACACCAAACCGCACCAATCACCATGTGATCTGCCGCATCGTGGTGTAGATGGCAGCTCTCGTCGCAGTAGATGTTGTACGTCGGCATTGAGAACCGCCTTCACGAGAAAAAGCTGCCCCGACGGATTTCTCCATCGGGGCAGTATATCAGTAATCCATGTCATCGTGCGAGTGATCGTGCCCACCCGACTTCTTCTTCTCCTTGATCTCCACGATCGCCGCCTCGGTTGTCAGCAGCAGGCCGGCGATCGACGCCGCGTTCTGCAGCGCCACGCGTTCGACCTTCGTCGGGACAATGACGCCCATCTTGACCAGGTCGCCGTACTCGTGGGTCATCGCGTTGTAGCCGAAGTTGGTCTCGGTCGACTCCTCGACCTTGCTCGCGATCACCGAGCCATCGAGGCCGCAGTTGGCCGCGATCTGCTTCACGGGCGCCGACAGCGCCCGGAAGATGATGTCCATGCCGGACTTCTCATCGCCCTCGGCCTTCTTGCGGAGCTTCTCGATCGCCTTGCGGGCGCGGAGCACCGAGACGCCGCCGCCGGGCAGGATGCCCTCCTCGACGGCTGCGCGGCAGGCGTGCAGCGCATCCTCGACGCGGGCCTTCTTCTCCTTCATCTCGACCTCGGTCGCCGCGCCGACGTTGATCTGCGCCACGCCGCCGGCGAGCTTCGCGAGCCGCTCCTCGAGCTTCTCGCGGTCGTAGTCGCTGGTGGTCGCCTCGACCTGGTGGCGGATCTGGTCGATCCGGCCCTTGATGTCGGCGGTCTTGCCAGCGCCCTCGACGATCGTGGTGTTGTCCTTGTCGATCGTCACCTTCTTGGCGCGGCCCAGGTCACCGATCTCGACCTTCTCGAGCTCGAGGCCCAGCTCCTCCATGATCGCCTTGCCGCCCGTCAGGATCGCCAGGTCCTCGAGCATCGCCTTGCGGCGATCGCCGAAGCCCGGGGCCTTGACCGCGGCGACCTTGAGCACGCCGCGCAGCTTATTAACGACCAGCGTCGCCAGGGCCTCGCCCTCGATGTCCTCGGCGATGATCAGCAGGCTCGCGCCGCTCTCGGCGATCTTGCCCAGCACCGGGATCAGGTCCTTGGCGCTGCTGATCTTCTTCTCGTGGATGAGCACATAGGGGTTATCGAGCACGCACTCCATCGTGGCCGGGTTGGTCACGAAATGCGGCGAGAGGTAGCCCTTGTCGAACTGCATGCCCTCGACGAGCTCGACCTCGGTCTCGAGGCTCTTGCCCTCCTCGACCGTGATCACGCCGTCCTTGCCGACCTTGTCCATCGCCTCGGCGATGATCTTGCCGATGGTGGCGTCCTGGTTGGCCGAGCAGGTGCCGACCTGAGCAATCTCCTTGCTGCTCTCGATCTTCTTGCTCATCTTCTGCAGCTCGTCGATGACGGCGGTGACCGCCGCGTCGATGCCGCGCTTGACCATGTTGGGGTTGGCGCCCGCGGTGATGACCTTCAGGCCCTCGGCGTAGATCGCCTCGGCGTAGATCGTGGCGGTGGTTGTGCCGTCGCCGGCGTCCTTGGAGGCCTTCTGGGCGACTTCCTTGACCATCTGCGCGCCCAGGTTCTCGTACTGGTCTTCCAGCTCGATCTCCTTGGCGACCGTCACGCCGTCCTTCGTAACGGTCGGGGCGCCGAAGGACTTCTCGAGGACGACGACGCGGCCGGAGGGGCCGAGCGTCACTTTCACAGCGTGGGCGAGCTTCTGGACGCCGCGGAGAATCCGCTCCCGGGCGTCGGTGTTGTACGCGATCGATTTCGCGGCCATGGACTAGTCCTTTCTCTTCTCGTTTGAAGCGCCGGCGTGTGGCCGGCGCGATCTGTCGTGGTCGTGAATCTCTGAACTACCGAAGGCCGGGGCCGGCCTTCCCAAGACCGATGCGGAACCACACCACCCGCTCGGCCTCGATGATGTAAATGCTGCTGCCGTCGGTGACCTTCACCAGGTGATCGGGCTCATCGGGGATCAGCATCGCGTTGGCGATGGTGAGCTGCTCGCTCAGGCCCGCGAACGCGAGCACAAGGGCCCGCTCACCGTTGAGCTCACGCAGCGCTGTCCGCAGTTGTTCCGGGCTCATGCTGGCTTTCGCCTTCTCAAAGATGCGGTCGCGCGCGGCTGGTGGGGTTGGGGGGGTCAGTCGATGACGGCGAGAATGTCGTCCTCGCTCATGATCAAGAGGTCCTCGCCCTCGAGCTTCACCTCGGTGCCGGCGTAGGACGTGAAGATCACGCGGTCGCCCTTCTTGACCGTCAGCGGGATCCGCTCGCCGGTGTCGGTGTTGAGCGAGCCCGTGCCCACGGCCTGGATCACGCCGGTCTTGGGCTTGTCCTTGCTCGACTCGGGCAGGAAGATGCCGCTGTCGGTCTTGGTCTGGGCCTCATCGCGCTTGACGATGATCTTGTCGCCCAACGGACGGATGCTGGCGTTGCTGCTGCTGGCTTTGGGGGCCGACTTCGTCGCGGTCTTGCTCATAGTCATTCGCTCCAAACTGTCCGGCGCCTCGCCGGGCTCTCTGTCAATCTCGGCCACAGGCACATTCCGCCCGCCGCCGTCGTCACTGGACCGATCCAACTCCCGCCGCCGCGGCGTCCATTCCCGCGTCGGCTCGACTGTGGCCCCGGGGGTCTCCTCCGACCCCCGAGGCCGATGATTCATGTCAACCCCGGCCACCGACCTCCGGGCATGTTTCCGCCCGTCTGGTCACTTCCCGGCCACCGCCCCTGATAAAACCGCGTCAGGCACCGACGCAGCACATCCAGCAGCGTGTTCAAATCCGATGGGTCCCGCGGCCGGTCGATCACCGCGAACGCGTTGGCCTTGAGGGCCGCGGCGATCTCGCGCGAATCGTCCCGGTGCGTGCGGCCGCGCTTCACGACCACCACCGGCGGCGGCTCATCCAGCCGCGCCAGCAGTTCGAGCAGCCGCGGCCCGCCCTCGGCGAACTCGGGGGCGGTCGGCGTCGGCGCCGCGGGCGCCTCCAGCGGCAGGCCCAGGTCGACGACCGCAATATGGATCGGGTTGGTCCGCAGCACCTCGGACGCTTGCCGCCCCGAGGCGGCCTTGAGCGCGAGCACCCCCATCGGCTCCAGCAGCCGCGGCAGCCGCTCGACCCAGGGGTCGGGCTCCCAGCCGGCGTAGGAGAGGAGGAGGTTGAGGCGGTTGGGCGAGGTCAGGTGGCGCGCGTCGGGCCCGCTGCCCGGTCCACCGGCGTAACCACCGCCGGGGCGGTGACCGGAGCCAAAGTCGGCATCGGGATGTCGGCGCGCACTGACCATCCACAAGGGCACTGGCAACCGCCGTGCCGAACCGCCGCGGCGTCCCGTCCGGGCTGGCGGGCCGGGCGGGGCGGTCGAGCCACTGCCACGGCTCCCGGCGGAGGGTGGGGGGGTGCCAATTCGGCAGATGGGGGTCGGAGGGGGTGGACCAAGCGGTGGACTGGACGGGGAGAACCCGCCGCCACTGACAACACCATGTCAGCGTGAACAGGGGGATTCCGTGTTGCCGCCTGTCGGGAGGGCTGGGCGGCGGGGGGCGCGGGGTACACTCGCGCCATGGATGCATTCCACATCATCTTGCTGGTGGCCGCGCTCGCCGCGGCGGGCGCGGCGGTGTTCATCGCCCTGGGGCGGGCGGGGCTGCAGGCCCGGGCCGCCGCGGCGGAGGCGGGGGAGCGGGCCGCGCGGGACGAGGCCGCGGGCCTGAAGGCCCAGGCCGAGCAGGCCGCGGCCCAGGCGGCCGCGCGGCTCAAGGAGGAAGTGGGGGCGCGGGAGTCGCGGATCGCTGACCTCACCGAACGCAACCACGGCTCGGAGCGGCGGGTCGCGCTGCTCGAGGCCGAGCTTGATGCCGCGGCGAAGCGGCACGATGCCGACCTGCGCAAGGCGCAGGCGATTCTGAATGAGCAGCTCAAGGCCGTCGAGCAGCGCGAGCGCGATCTCAAGGAACGCATCGCGGACCTGGATCGCAAGACCGCGGAGACCTTTAAAGCCCTCGCGAGCGATGCACTCAAGAGCAGCAACGAATCGTTCCTGAAGCTGGCGACCGAATCGCTGACCGGGCACCAGAAGCAGGCCGTTGCGGACCTGGAGCAGCGCAAGACCGCCGTCGAGCAGATGCTCAAGCCGATCAGCGAAGCGCTGAGCAAGACCGATCAGCGGCTGTCCGAGATCCGCAAGGAGTGGACGAGCGACCGGGCGACGCTGGGGGAGCAGCTCGCATCCATGACGCAGGCGGGGCAGAGCCTGCGCGAGGAGACAGGCCGGTTGACGCGGGCGCTGAGCAAGCCCGAGGTCCGCGGCCGGTACGGCGAGATCCAGCTCCGCCGTGTCGCCGAGCTCGCGGGCATGACCAGTTACTGCGACTTCGCCGAGCAGAACTCGGCGCGCACGAGCGATGGTGATCTGCTGCGCCCCGACATGGTGGTGAAGCTGCCCAACGACCGCTGCATCGCGGTCGATGCGAAGGCGAACACCTACGCGTACCTCGAAGCCGTGAACGCGAAGACGCCCGAAGAGGCCGAAGAGCACATGATGCGGTTCACGCGGCACATGACCGATCAGGTCGCCAAGCTCTCCAAGAAGGGGTACTGGCAGAACTTCGACGGCTCGCCGGACTTCGTGGTGATGTTCGTGCCCGGCGATCAGTTCCTCGATGCCGCGCTCACGCGGCAGCCGGAACTGATCGAAAAGGCGGCGCAGGCGCGGGTGATCCTCGCGACGCCCTCGACGCTGATCGGGCTGCTGCGTGCGGTGGCGGTGGGGTGGCAGGAATCGCGACTGGCCGAGGAAGCGATCAAGCTCAACGAACTGGGCAAGGAACTCCACGACCGTGCGGCGACGGCGATGGAGCACATCTGCAAGGTGGGCGAGAGCCTGGAGAAGGCGACGCGGCACTTCAACGGCTTCGTGGGCAGCTACGAGAGCCGCATGGAGCCGACGCTGCGGAAGTTCGAGGATGCGGGCGCGCGGAGCGGCAAGGAGCTGCCCGAACTCAAGCGCATCGAGAACCGCCCCCGCGAGGATTTCATCGCGAAGGGTGTGCAGAAGGCGCTGCCGGGGAGCGAGAACGGGCATTGAGCCAAAGCCGTGCAGCGTGACGTGGCACCGATGTCACGCCGCCCAGGGCCCCGCATCAGGACGTTGCCCAGTCCGGCGGGACATCGGTGCTTCCCAAGCTCCCGAGCGCACAGTGACCGGGAGTGACTCTGCCTCGTACGGATTCGACCCTGCACGAAGCGAACCACACGCCAATCACAGCGCGCTCAAGCGCAAATGAAGCACCGATGTCGCGGACGACATCGGTGCCACGTTGATCCAAAGACAATCTCAAACGATCACGCCGGCGTGGGCAGCGTCCCCGGCGGGAGTTCCGGGTCCTCGCGGGTCACGCTCTCGCCCGCCTTCTCCGCGGCCCGCTTCTTCTCCGCGGCCCGCACCAGCTCGGCCACGGTCGGCTTGCTGATCGTCCCGCCGCGGATGATGGTGCCGACTTCGTCGCTTGTCAGCGTCTCGTGCTTGAGCAGCGCGTTGGCCACGGCCTCGACCTGCTCCCAGTTCTGGGCCAGCAGGCTCTTGGCCTCGGCGTAGGCCTCGTCGACCATCCGCCGGACTTCCTCGTCGATCAGCTTCGCGGTCTCTTCCGAGTAGTCCTTGTCGGGGAGGTACATCTCGCGGGTGTCGGCGCCGGCGTAGCGGATGAAGCCGAGCTTCTCGCTCATGCCCCACTCGATCACCATCGTCCGCGCCAGCCGCGTGACCTGCGCGATGTCCATCGAAGCGCCGCTGGACACATCGCCCATCGCCTTCTCTTCGGCGATGCGGCCGCCGCAGAGGATCCGCATCGTGGCCTTGAGCCACTTGAGGCTGTAGCCCATGCGGTCCTTCTCGGGGAGCGAGAAAGTCGCCCCGCCCGCGCCGCCGCGGGGGATGATCGTGACCTTGTGCAGGGGGTCCGCATCGGGCAGCAGCGCCTGCAGCACCGCGTGCCCGGCCTCGTGGTAGGCAACCAGCCGGTTCTCTTCCTTCTCGCGGACGCGGCTGCGCTTGGCGCGGCCGAACTTCACCTTGTCGCGGGCCTCTTCGAGGTCTTCCTGCTCGACGAAGTCCTTGTTCGCCATCGTCGCGGCGATCGCGGCCTCGTTGATGATCGCGGCGAGGTCGGCGCCCGAGAACATCGGCGTGCCGCGGGCGACGCGCTCGAGGTCCACATCCGGGCTCATCTTCACCTTCTTGGCGTGAACGCTCAGGATCTCGAGCCGGCCCTTGAGGTCCGGGAGCGGCACGATGATCTGGCGGTCGAAGCGGCCCGGGCGGGTGAGCGCGGGGTCGAGCACATCGGCGCGGTTGGTCGCGGCGATGACGATCACGCCGTCGTTGGTCGCGAAGCCGTCCATCTCGACGAGGATCGCGTTGAGCGTCTGCTCGCGCTCGTCGTGCCCGCCGGTGGTGAAGCCGCCGCCGCGCTTGCGGCCGACGGCGTCGATCTCATCCAGGAAGATGATGCACGGCGCGTTGTCCTTGGCCTGCTTGAAGAGGTCGCGCACGCGGCTGGCGCCGACGCCCACGAACATCTCGACGAAGTCCGAGCCCGAGATCGAGAAGAAGGGCACATCCGCCTCGCCGGCGATCGCCTTGGCGAGCAGCGTCTTGCCGCAGCCGGGCTCGCCGATGAGGAGCACGCCGCGGGGGATGCGGCCGCCGAGCTTCGTGAACTTCTTGGGGTTCTTGAGGAACTCGATGATCTCGGTGACCTCGTCCTTGGCCTCCTCGATGCCGGCGACATCGGCGAAGGTGACGTTGGTCATTTCCTTGCTGAGCTGGCGGTGCTTGCTCTTGCCGAAGTTGCCGAGCATGCCCGCGCCGGCGCCAGCGCTCCGCAGGCCGCGGATCAGGAACATGAAGATCACGACGAAGAACAGGAGCGGCAGGCCCCACCAGACCAGGAACTGCGTCAGGGCGGAGGGGGCGCGGATCTGCGCTGTGTCGCCGGTGATCGCCTGGACTTCCTTCGCGACCGTCTCGCGGGTCGCGGCGTTGAGCGGGATGCGCACGGTGACCGCGGCGCCGTCGGGCCCCTTGATCTGGCGGGCGCGGACCGCATCGTCGGTGATCTCGACCGTGGTCTTCTCGATCATCCCCGAGTCGTACCGCGTGCGGAACTGGTCGAGCGTGATCTCCTGCCCACCCCCCGTGGAGTTGAACATCATGAAGACCATCAGGACCATGAGCACGATGAAGACGACGCCGAACAGGCCGCGTCCGGGTGGGACGGGGGCGCCGGGCTTCTTGGGATCACCGGGGGGGCCGCCGCCCTGACGGCCGGCGGGGCGACGGCGATCGCCCGAGGGCTCCTGACCCGCGGTCATGCGGAGCGTCCGGGCGATGGCCTCTGATCGCTGCTTGATCGACTTCTTCACGCGTTGGGGTGCTCCGAGGGAGACGCGGCCCGGCCGGGAAGGGTCCGGGAGTATCCGCGTTCCCAGTACGCGGGCGCGGGCCATGGTGTTCTTCGGCTACAAGTCCGCCCGGATGCAGACACACCCTCCGCACCGGGCTCGGATCCACCGTCCGATACCTCGAAGGTAGGCCCCGATGAGGCGTGGGGCGGGGTTGGAGGCCGAGGTTTGCACCCGGTCAGGCGGGCGGTGCGGATCGCCGTCCGGGTCCCCGTTCGGGTTGCGCTCACCAGGCCCCGCGCATCTCGCGGACCAGATCGCGGGCGAGCCGCTGGGCCGCGGCGTACTGCCCGACCTCGATCCGCTCCCCGGTGGGCCGCGAGGGGACGAAGGTGTCGACCGCCTGGAAGTTGCGGCGGCTGGTCAGCACCTTGCCGGTGCGGCGGTCGCGCCACTCGAAATCGACCGTGATCGTGTAAGCCAGTTCCTGGGCGTAGCCGGTGCTCGAGTCGAGCGAGAGGCGGCGCATCTCGACCGCGGTGATCACACCGCTGATCTCCGAGTCCGCCACCGAGCCCGTCGTGACCTTCATCGGTGTCCCGGACTGGATCTCCTTGATCAACGCCTCGGTGACATCCCGCTCGATGCCCACTGCGAAGGTCGCGTTCTCGAAGATCGGGACAACGACCGTGTCGACCGACTCGGGGAAGGTGCTCTTGAAGGAGTAGCCCTTGCGCGGATCGGAACTGCAGGCGGTGAGGCCCGCCGCGAACAGGCTCAGGGCGAGCAGACCAGCGATGGTGGCGGCAGCGCGGATCATCGCGGCGCCTCCGGACCGACGGGTGTGGGCTGCTGGGGCGCGGGCTGCTCCGGCTGTGCCTCGCGGGGCTGGTTCTGCAACTCCTCGGGCCCGCCCAGGGCATCGCGCCGCTCGCGGTCGACATCCGCCGGCGCGGCGTCGTCGCCGGCCTCGACGGGCGCCAGCGGCGCTTCCTGTGTGGTGGTCCAGCCGCGTTCATCGAAGATCCGCAGCGCCTCGGCCGCGGCGAGCGTGCGCGGGTGCTTCTCGATGAGACGGCGGAGCGTCAGGCGGGCCGAGACGGGGTCGCCTCGACGGATATACCACTTGGCGGTCTCGAGCATCTGTGCGCCGGCGGACTCATCGAGGCGGACGATGAGCGCATCGCTGAGCCCGGCCTGCTCGGCCTCGATCGGGAACTGGTCCGCGAACTCGAGGATCTGGTAGCGGGCTTCGATCAGGCCCGAGGCGTCGTAGCGCGGGCCCTTGAACTGCGCGATGTTCGAGTAGATCCGCCGCTCCATCGCCAGCTTGCGGAACTCGCTCCGCGGGAAGATCTCGAGGAAGACGTCGTAGGTCTCCGCGGCCATGGGCAGGTCGCGCTTGCGGTAGTAGTAGTCGGCGAGCAGAAGGAGCGCTTCCTCCGCCAGGCGGCTGCCCGGGAGCCGCTCGTTGATCCGCATGATGATCTCTTCCGCGGCGACGATTCCGCTGTCGACGCGGAGGCCGAAGAAGGTCTTGCGGCGCAGGCCGTTGAGGTAGAGGCGGGCGACCTCGAGCTCGCGCTCGAGCGCCACGGTGAACTGCTCTGATGCGGGGAAGTCCTTCACCACCCGCTCGTAGTCGTAGAGAGCCTTGTACTCGTCGGAGAGTGCGAGCTTGGCATCGCCCCGCAGGAGGTACGCCTCGGCGAGAAAGGGGCTGGCCGAGAACTCGTTGGCCTTGATCCAGGTGTCGAGGAGCTTCTTCGCCGCGCCAGCGCGGTCGGCGGCGATCAGGGCGCGGGCCTCGCTCATGAGCGCGGCATCGGAGCCGGGCTCGGCGGCCTCGAAGCGGACCCAGCGGCCGCGGTCGTCCAGCCGGTACTGCGCGCCGCCCGAGCTGATATCGAGTGGCGTCTCGTCCTGCGCGGACGCGGCCGGGGCGAGCAGCAGCGGGGCGACGGCGAGGGAGAGCAGAATGGACCGCGTGGGCTTCATCAGGAGGGCAGGATATCGCGGCGGCGGGGGCGGTGCGGCGTCGGCCGCAGGCCGGGGCGGAACGGGCCAAAAAAGACGCCGCGGGCGACTGCGTCCAGCGCCCGCGGCAGGAAAGTGGCCAATCTCCAACTCTCGATCCCTCCGGTCCTCACCCCCCGGAATCGACCACCCTCACTCTCTCTGTCTGACTCGGCCCTGAGAACTCGAATCTGAGAACTCGAACTTGAGAACTCGGCTTACGACCGCCGGCGGCGGCCCAGGAGCGCCAGGCCCGCGCCGGCGAGCGGCGTGAGGGTCACGGGCGCGGGGATCGTCACATTGGTCTCATACTGCAGAAGGATGTAGTTGGTGCCGTCACCGATCGAGGTGAGCAGCTGCCCCGGATCACGGCCGGGCAGGAAGCTCTGCGGCAGCGTCGAGGTGATGTTGGTGCGGGAGAAGAAGGACTGGCCGCCGTCGGCGCTGAACCAGATGTACGCGCTGACGAGCTGGACCGAGGTCACATACGACTCGTAGTTCACCGGGTCGGCGACGCCCATGCTCCACGACCAGAAGAACGCGGGGTTGGCGCCCACGCGGGAGGTCACGGGCATGAACTGCTCGCCGTTGCTGGTCTTGACGACCACGTTGACGAACGTGCGGCTGCTCGATCCGACCTCGTCCCAGCTGGCCTGGACCTGGCCGGTGCCGTTGGTGTTCGTGCCGATGTTCGTGAACGTGCCGCCGCGGGTCACCAGGGGCGTGCCCTGGCTGTTGATCGCGGCGGAGTTGCCGAACGCATCGCGCTTGGTGAGCCCGATGCTGATGCGGTCACTAGGCACCACGCCACGGTTGCCGCCCGTACGCGGGCTGAACCCGCCGGGGAGCACGGGGCTCGTCGGGCCGTCGCCAAGGGCGGCTGCGTCGGGGAAAGTGACGGCAACCGGGCCGGCGAAGACCGGCGCGGCGAAGAGGGTGGCCACCGCCACACCCGTCACCAGGGTTGTCGACAAAACGGACTGTCGAGAAGTGTGCATATCGATACCCCTCCGCAGGATCTCTGCGGCTTACGACCACCACGTGCCAACGACAAAAGGCAGCACAGACAACGCCTCCGATCGGGCACGCCACACAGTGCGCGCCCGCCGGACTGTCGTTGTCTCTGCTGCCTCCACCCTCAACCTACCCCGAGATTGCGGAGTTGCCAGCAAAGTCGTCAAAATCGCGCAATCTGTGACAGGCGAACCCCTTCCGAGCCCCGGGCCGGAGACGATCCTTCTTATGAAAGCACCCGCCAACGCAGTCCCGATCACCGGCATGGGTGCCGTTTCGCCGATCGGGGTGGGTCTGGTGGCCTATCGGGCCGCCCTGCGGCGGGGCGACTCGGGGGTCGGGCTGCTGGGGTTCACGCACCCGCGGATGAAGTCCTCGGTCGCCGCGGCGTGCCGCGGGTTCGATCCAGAGACGGTGATGCCCGCGGCCGAGCTCGCCCGCGTGCCGCGGCTGGTGCCGATGGCGATCGCCGCGGCACGGGAGGCGGCGGGTCAGGCGGGCTTGCTCGACGCCGAGACCGGCCGTGTGCTGCCCGGCCTCGCGGGCCGGACGGCGGTGGTGCTGGGGACCGGCGGGGGCGGTATCGACTTCACGCTGACGCAGGCCGAGAGCGTGCACCACGACCGGCCGACTTCGTTATGGACCATCACCAACGCCACGCACGGGAACCTCGCCGGCGAGATCTCGATCGCGCTGGGAGCGAAAGGGCCGTCGCAATGCGTATCGACGGGGTGCGCCTCCTCCTCGGATGCGGTGGGGGTGGCGCGGGACCTGTTGCTTTCCACGCGGCCGGGTGCGCCGGAGATCGCGATCGTGGTGGGGGCCGATGCGCACATCCGCTGGGAGACACTCTCGGGGATGGAACTGCTGCGGGTGATCTCGACGCGTGACTGGCGGGGCGAGCCCGAGCGGGCGCACACCGCCTCGCGCCCGTTCGATGCGGAGCGCGACGGCTTCGTGCTCGGCGAGGGCGCGTGGGCGGTTGTGATGGAGCGGCGGGACGTCGCAGCGCGACGCGAGGCCACGCCGCTCGCGCACATCCGCGGCTATGCCGCGACCTGCGATGCCTACCACCGCGTGCGACCGGACCCGGAGATGACCGAGTCGATCCGCGCGATGCACCTGGCGATGGAAGATGCGGGGCTGCGGCCCGAAGAGGTCGGCCTCGCGCACCTGCACGGCACGGCGACACAGATGAACGATGTCGTCGAGACGCGGGCCGTGCGGGCGGTCTTCGGAGATCGCGCCGACCGGCTGCAGTGCACCTCGGTCAAGAGCATGATCGGGCATCCGCAGGGCGCCGGCGGGCTGGCCGCGCTCGTGGCGACGCTCGCGGGGCTGACCGAGAGCGAGCCGTTCGTGCCGCCGACGATCAACCTGCACACGCCCGACCCCGAGTGTGATCTTGATTACACACCCAACACCGCAGCGCCCGCGCGATCACGCACCGCGCTGGTCAACTGCCTCGCGTTCGGCGCGAAGAACAGCGCGATCGTTGTCGAGGCGGTGCGCTGAGGAACGCGGCCCCCGCGGCCCTCAGCTAAACCAGCCCTGAACGTTCGCGAGGATCGTGAAGGCAAGCACCACCTTCACCACCACGGTGATCAGCGCCACGATCACCGCATCGCTGATTTCCAGATCCAACTCGCTCGAGAGAAGCCCGACATACGTGATGACCATCGCCGCCCACGGCACCCACGGGATGGGCACGAGCCCCACGCCGTAATACACCGCATCGCTCACCGCGTAGATGCCCGCCAGACGCAGCGCGACCATGTACCACGCCTGGTCGAACCCGATCCACATCGCCGAGCAGACGAAGAAGACCACGACACCGATAGGCACGCCGAAGGCCAGTTGTGCCCCCTCGACCAAAAACCCCGCGAGAAACACGCTCGGGTCGAAGCCGTTCGCCCGCCCGATCATGATCGCCAGCGCGAACGAGGCCACCGTGTACCCGATCACCAGGTGGAGGAACGGCTTGATGTACTCGTTCCGCGTGGTCCGCCGCGACTCCTCCCGCATCTCATCCTTGATATCCCGGTACTGCTGCGGCGCACCGCACTCCGGGCACTTCGCCTGCCTCAACCCCTTCAGGCTGTACCCGCACTTCACACACTTGAGCTTCCCGCCCCGGTTCACATCCGCGCCGACACCCGTGCCCGCCTGCATCCCCGTGGATGCGTTGTAGCCGCACCCCAGGCACACGACCTGGTCGTGCGCCATCATCCGTGCGCACGCCGGGCAGGGCTTGCGGCGCTGCGATTCCGGATCGGGCACATCCTCGAGCAGATACGTCGGCATCGCATCATCTTCGAGCGGGATGACGTCCGGCTCCGCGGGCTTGGCAAGCTCCGGGCGCGCCGCCGCGGCCGCGGCTCTCCTGCCCTCATGACACGACTTGCACGTGTACCGCCCCTGCGGGTCCTTCACCCGCGGCAGGTTCGCGCAATCCACACCGCACTTGACGCAAATCTTCTCGATCACCCCGTACACCCCCGACCCACTCGCTCGACTCAACCTGTGAAGCCCAGCCGGTCCGATCAGACCGAATGCCAGACAGCCGCCCCGCCCGCGCCGTGCGCAGAAACCCCGGCTTGCCACAGTCTATTGGAAACCCCGGTAAACGGTTGCACCCGCCCGCCCCGTGCCGCTACCGTCGCACGGACACCCGCCGCGGCCACCCCGTGTTCAGCCGTCGGCCGCGACGATCACACCCGCACGCCGGAGCCACAGCATGGCCACCCCTCGCGCCCGCCGCATCGTCACTGCCCTGGCCGCCGCGCTCGCCGCCGCCGCCCTCCCCGGCTGCATCGCCCAGGAGATCCGCGACGAGATCCGCCTCACCAACGCGACGCTCTCGGAGGTCAAGTACCAGCTCGATCAGACCAACAGGAACCTGGACACACTCAAGTCTGATCTCGCCAACACCAACCAGTTGCTCACCGGCGTGCGCACCGATCTCGACAACACCAACCAGCTCCTCACCGGTGTCCGCGGCGATCTCGACAACACCAACACCGCCCTCGCCGGCACCAACGAGGACCTCACGAGCACGAACCAGCAACTCGCGATCCTCGACGGCATGCAGAGCAGCCTCGCCGCGCTCGACAAGCACCTCGCCTCGCTCCGCGGCAGCATCGAGGGCATCAACAGCGCCATCCCGTTCTTCGACCTGGCGCCTAAGAAGCTCGAAGACGACGAGACCGAAGCCGCCGAAGCCGGCACGACCGCGGACGAATCCGCGCCCCCCGCCAAGCTCGACCCCAGCATCCCAGTTCCCGTTGCTCCGGCGTCAACACCGGGCGCAACTCCGGGGCAACCCGCCCCGCCCGAGCCCGCCGCGCAGCCCAACCAGCCAAACCAGCCCAAGTGATCACAACGCGCCCCACGCGCCATCATGTCAGCTGTCAGCTGTGAGCTGTGAGCTTCAAGCTTTCTCCTTCCAAGCCTTCAGCACCGTCGCCTCCTTCTCCGCGGCGATCCCCGCGCGCATCCGCGACCGCCGCTCCTCGGGCAGGCTCTTCCAATACTCGAGCGTCGCCGCGACCGTGTCACGCACCGGCCGCGTCGTCAGACCCGCGGCCTTCGCCCGCGCAAAGCTCCGCCGGCCGAACCCCGCCGAGTCTCCTTGCGGCGGCACCCACGCCGGCATCTCCTGCCACGGCGCCACGCCCTGCTCCTGCAGGAAATCCCACGGCACCCACGTCAGCGTCGCATCGCTCCCGCTGACCTCCTTGCACACGTTGCACACCGCGCCGATCGTCGTGCCTTCAAAGGGCCCGACCGCGTTGAAGACGCCCGCGGTGCGCTGCTCCGCAAGGTGCACCAGCCACGCGCCCAGATCCCGCGCATCGATGAACTGCATCGGATCGTCCGGCGAATTCGGGCACAGCACCTCACCGCCCTTCGCGATCCGCGCGGGCCAATAGGTAAACCGGTCAGTCGGGTCGCCGGGCCCGACAATCAGCCCCGGCCGCACGTTCGCGACGCGCCCCGGCATCGCCGCCTCCGCCGCCCGCTCGCACGCGGCCTTCAGTGGCCCGTACGTCTCGCCGTCCACACGCTCGACCGTCGGGTCCGTCAACTGACCCACCGGATCGTCCTCGTTCATGTCCGGCTTGCTGTGATCGGCGTAGACCGAGATCGACGACACGAACGAGTAGTGCTTCACGCGGTCCTTCAGCAGGCTCGCCGAAGCATCCACGATCCGCGGCACATACCCGGAGGTATCGATCACCGCGTCCCACTCGCGGTCGCCCTCGAGCGCCTTCAGCCCATCGCCCACCTTCGGATCGCGATCGCCCTCGAGCTTCTCGAGACTTTCAAACAAGTGCGGCCGCGTCCGGCCGCGGTTGAATAGCGTGATGGTGTGCCCGCGTGCCATCGCGTGCTCGACGATCTGCGGCCCCAGGAAGCCTGTGCCGCCCAGCACGAGCAGGCGGATCGGGCTCGAAGCCTTCTCGACAGGCTGATACATCGCGTGTGTCCTCCGTCCGCTCCCGCGCAAGCCGCCCGCCCCGAGCGCGGCCGTGGCGAACAGGCCGGCGCCCGCCGCGGCGGTCATCGCCAGGAAAGTCCGCCGCGTGGCCAGGTGCCGCTCTGATTCCCGTCCCGCCGATCCGTGCATAAACGCTCCCTTCGATGGTGACACCCGCATGAAGATGCGCTGCGGCCGGTCGTCAGGCAAGCCGCTCTCAGATCAGCGTAACTTGTGCCATCCGCACGGCTTGCGACCTCATGAGCAGCGTTTCACGCCGCCGCCGTTCCCCGCAATCTATTCATCTTGCCCAATCTCGCCGATTGCCGCCCGGATCCGGCGGCCGCTGAGGTAGGGTGACGCATGGCAGAAGGAGACCCGCGGCCATAGGAGGGCGTGGGAAACACAACACCCCGAGAGGGAGACAAACACATGCCACGCTTCGCTATCCGCACCGCTCTTGGCGTCGCCGCGCTCGCCGCCGCGACCGCGCACGCCGACACGTTCCTCTTCGAGGCCGTGATCAACGGCGCGCAGGAAGTCCCGCCGACGACCTCCGCCGCGAACGGCACCGCCACCGGCGTCTACGACGATGTCGCCAACACCTTCACCTTCAGTTGGAATATCAGCGGGCCGCTCACGGGTGACCCCGCCTCACCCGGCTCGCACATCCATCTGGGCGCTGCGGGCGGCAACGGCCCGGTCATCTTCGGCTTCAACAACCCCGACGGCACCTGGCCGCTCGTGGGCTCCGACGTCTGGACCGGCATCAGCGATGCCAACCGCAACGCGCTCTTCGCCGGCGAGACCTACTTCAACTTCCATACCACCGCCTTCCCCGGCGGCGAGGTCCGCGGCCAGATCACGCTGGTCCCCGCGCCCGGCGCACTCGCGCTGCTCGGGGTAGGTGGACTGGCGATCCTGCGTCGCCGCCGCTGATCCGGCCGCGCATCTGACAACCGAGCGACACCGCCGCCGCGGCCCGCCTGGCCGCGGCGGTTTTTCGCGCGATGGGCAATGACGAACGCAGATAGCGTCCCGAAGCGCAAGATACTGTCAGCATTGCCTTTGCGATCGATGCCGCCCGGGGCGGCCAATCGGGGTCAGCGAATCCGAACACGTTTTTCATTCGCAATAGCCCCCCGAACCGGTACTCTGCAACCGGGACGAGAGACATGGGAGACGCCGCCGCCCGGCGTTCCCGCTGAAACCGAGGAGACAAGACACATGATGAAGCACGCTGTCCGCACCGCTGTCGGTATCGCCGCGCTCGCCGCCGCGACCGCGAACGCCGACACCTTCCTCTTCGAGGCCGTGATCAACGGCGCTCAGGAAGTGCCGCCCACAACCTCCGCAGCGAACGGCACGCTGACGGGCATCTTCGACGATGCGACCAACACCTTCAGCTTCGCCTGGGACATTTCGGGCCCGCTCAGCGGCACCCCGACCGTGTCGCATATCCACGGCGCTGCGCCCGCGGGCGTGAACGCCGGCGTGCTCTTCGGCTTCAACAACCCGGGCCCGACCTGGCCGCTCCAGGGCGCCGCGATCTGGTCGAACATGACCCAGGCCAACATCGATGCGCTCTTCGCCGGCAACACCTACGCCAACTTCCACACCACCGCCTTCCCCGGCGGCGAGGTCCGCGGCCAGATCACCCTCGTCCCCGCGCCCGGCGCGGCGGCCCTGCTGGGCCTGGGCGGCCTCGCGATGATGCGCCGCCGCCGCTGAGTTTCGTGTAGACTGCCCCCGCCACAGAAAGTGTGTTCCTGACCCGACGCCGCGCTCCCCCGAGCGCGGCGTCGTTTCGTTCCGCCGTGCCACAGCTACAGCCTGCTTTGAGGCTGTAGCTGTGGGCTGGGCGCCGGACACCTCCCCTGGCATCGGCATGTTGCCGATGTCTACCCCTTCTACACCTCCCTCGAATCCAGCAACACCCCCGAGTGCCACAGCTACAGCCTGCTCTGAGGCTGTAGCTGTGGGTTGGGCGCCGGACCCGCCTCCCGTGGCATCGGCATGTTGCCGATGTCTACCCCTTCTACACCTCTCTCGAATCCAGCAACACCCCCGAGTGCCACAGCTACAGCCTGCTTTGAGGCTGTAGCTGTGCGCTCGGCGCACGACCGCGCATCGACCATACCACCCGCCCCGCCCTCCCCGCCCGAAAGGCGCACCATGCTTGCCGGTGGCGCAGCGAGGCTCCGCGAGCCAGCCACCGGAGAGCGAGCCACCGCGCAGTTCAAGGGCGGTGTAGAAGACGGAGACATCGGCAGAATGCCGATGCCACTACCCTCCCCCCGTGGAACTCACCACACTCCGTTACTTCCGCGCCATCGCCGCCGCCGGGCACATGACCCGCGCTGCCGACACCCTCGGCATCACCCAGCCCGCCCTTTCCGCGATGCTCCGCAAGCTCGAGGATGAAGTCGGCGCGCCCCTCTTCGACCGCACCGGCAAGGGCATGGAGTTGACCGAGGCCGGCCGCATCTTCCTCCGCCACGCCGAGGACACGCTCCGCACCGCGCAGGCCGGCGTTGATGCCGTGCACCAACTCGTCGGCCTGCACCGCGGCTCGATCCGCGTCGGCGGCGGCGCAACCGCAACCACCTACCTCCTCCCCGCCGTCGTGGGCCAGGTACGCGAACACCACCCCGGCCTGCGCTTCTACATCCGCGAGGCCGGCAGTTCCGCCGTCGCCCAGGCCGTGCTCGCGGGCGAACTCGATATCGGCATCGTCACGCTCCCGATCACGACCGCCGGCGCCGACCGCCTGCTCCGCATCCCGCTGGTGCAGGATGAGCTCCGCCTGATCGTCCCGCCGCGGCACCGGCTCGCGAGCGCCAAGTCAGTCGCCGCGACCTTCCGCTGGAAGGACCTCGAGCGCGAGCCCTTCGTCGCCTTCGAGGCCGGCAGCGCCGTCCGCGAGCTCATCGACCGGGCCGCGGCGGAGGCCGGTGTCGGCCTCGATGTCGTCATGGAGCTCCGCTCGATCGAATCGATCAAATCCATGGTGGCGGCGGGGATCGGCGTCGGCGTCGTCAGCAGATTCGCGCTCGCCGATGATGAGGGCCTCGCCTGCCGCGACGGTCGACTCCGCCGCTCCCTGGCCATCGTCCGCAGCGGCGAACGCACGCCCAGCGCGGCGGTCGCGGCGTTCGAGAAGGCGGTGGTGGGGGCCTTCGGGCCCGGTGGCCGCGGCAAGCCCCCCGCCCGCGGCCGCAAAGCCTGAGCTCGCTCTCCCCAGTCATAAACAGCGGTGATGCAGAACGCACGCCGTATTGATTTGATTCATGGTCCGCCCCGGCCGACGATAGCCCGGATCGAGAACCCGTCCCGAAGGAGCACACCATGGCCGCCGACAACGCCAAACCCAACCCCGCCAACTCGTTCAACGCCAAAGCCAAGCTCAAGACCGCCCACGGCGAATACACCTACTACGACTTGAGCGCCCTCAAGAAGCAGAACGTCGGCCACGTCGACAAGCTCCCCTTCTCGATCAAAGTTCTCCTCGAGGCCATGCTCCGCAACCTCGACGGCTTCGTCGTGACGACCGACGACGTCGCGGGCCTGGCCAACTGGAACGCCAAGAGCCCGGTCAAGGAAGAAGTCCCCTTCATGCCCGGCCGCGTGGTGCTGCAGGACTTCACCGGTGTGCCCTGCGTGGTGGACCTCGCCGCGATGCGCGATGCCGTGCGGCGCCTGGGCGGCGACCCCTCGATCATCAACCCGCTCGTGCCGTGTGATCTCGTGATCGACCACTCGGTGCAGGTCGATGCCTTCGGCAGCAAGACCGCGCTGACGATCAACGCCGAGAAGGAGTTCGAGCGCAATCAGGAGCGCTACGAGTTCCTCAAGTGGGGCCAGCAGTCGCTCTCCAACTTCCGCGCTGTCCCGCCCGCCACCGGTATCGTCCACCAGGTCAACCTCGAGTACCTCGCCAAGGTCGTCTGGACGCGCACGATCAACGGCGAACAGGTCGCCTACCCCGATTCGCTCGTCGGCACCGATTCACACACGACCATGATCAACGGCCTGGGCGTCGTCGGCTGGGGTGTGGGCGGCATCGAGGCCGAGGCGGTCATGCTCGGCCAGCCCGTCTACATGCTCACGCCCGATGTCGTCGGCTTCCGCCTCAAGGGCAAGCTCCCCGAGGGCGCGACGGCGACCGACCTCGTGCTCACCATCACGCAGATGCTCCGCGCCAAGGGCGTCGTCGACAAGTTCGTCGAGTTCTGCGGCGAGGGTCTCGCCGCGCTCTCAATCCCCGACCGCGCCACCATCGCCAACATGGCCCCCGAATACGGCGCCACCATCGGCTTCTTCCCGGTGGACAAGGTCACGCTCGACTACCTGCGCTTCAGCGGCCGCGATGAGGCGACCGTTGCGCTCGTCGAGGCGTACAGCAAGGCCAACGGCCTCTTCTGGCAGCCCGGCATCGCCGAGCCCGAGTTCACCGCGATGCTCGAGCTCGATCTCTCCACCGTGCAGCCCTCGCTCGCCGGCCCCAAGCGCCCGCAGGACCGCGTGATCCTCGCGCAGATGAAGGCCGCGTGGCAGAAGGAACTGGTCGACAGCTTCGGCAAGCAGCTCCCGCACGAATCCGTCAACCTCAACCGCTGGGCCGGCGAGGGCGGCGACACCACCGACGCCGTCACCAACCCCGATGAGGACGAGGCCAAGGTCGACATGGGCAAGCGCGGCGTGCTCGTCACGCTCGACAACAAGCGCTTCAAGCTGCACCACGGCGATGTCGTCATCGCCGCGATCACCAGCTGCACCAACACCAGCAACCCCGATGTCATGATCGCGGCCGGCCTGGTCGCGCGCAAGGCCCGCGCCCTGGGCCTCACCCGCCGCCCCTGGGTCAAGACCAGCCTCGCCCCCGGCTCCAAGGTCGTGACGGAGTACTACGACAAGGCCAACCTCACCGAAGACCTCGAGGCCCTGGGCTTCCACACCGTCGGCTACGGCTGCACCACCTGCATCGGAAACTCGGGCCCGCTCCCCGATGCCATCGAAGACGGCATCAAGTCCGGCGATCTCGTCGTCGCCTCGGTCCTCTCGGGCAACCGCAACTTCGAGGGCCGCGTCCATCCGCAGGTGAAGGCCAACTACCTCGCGAGCCCGCCGCTCGTCGTCGCGTACGCGATCGCCGGCTCGGTCAACATCGACCTCGCCACCGAACCCCTCGCCAAGACCAAAGACGGCAAGCCGGTTTTCCTCAAGGACATCTGGCCGACGCACGCCGAGATCCAGGCCGTCAAGGCCAAGGCCGTGCTCCCCGAGCAGTTCCGCTCGCAGTACGCCAACGTCTTCACCGGCAACGAGACCTGGAACAAGGTCCCCGTCAGCAAGAGCGATCTCTACCGCTGGAACCCCAAGAGCACCTACATCCAGAACCCGCCCTTCTTTGACGGCATGACCGAGCAGCCCGTGCCGCCCAAGCCGATCCAGGGCGCCCGCGTGCTCGTCTACGTCGCCGATTCGGTCACGACCGACCACATCTCCCCCGCCGGCGACATCGCCGAGAACTCGCCCGCGGGCCGTTTCCTCAAGGACAACGGCGTCCCCAAGAGCCAGTTCAACTCCTACGGCTCCCGCCGCGGCAACGACCGCATCATGACCCGCGGCACCTTCGCCAATGTCCGCGTCAAGAACAAGCTCGCGACGCAGCCCGATGGCAAGATCAAGGAAGGCGGCTGGACCCGCGACTTCTCCAATAAAGGCAGCGGCGATATCGCCTTCATCTACGACGCGGCGATGAACTACCACGCCGACCGCACCCCGCTGATCGTCCTGGCCGGCAAAGACTACGGCATGGGCTCCAGCCGCGACTGGGCCGCCAAGGGCACGCTGCTCCTGGGCGTCAAGGCCGTCATCGCCGAGAGCTTCGAGCGCATCCACCGCTCGAACCTCGTCGGCATGGGCGTGCTCCCGCTCTGCTTCCTCGAGGGCCAGTCGGCCAAGGGGCTTGGTCTGGACGGCACCGAGACCTTCGACCTGCTGCTGCCGATCAACAGCGAGGGCCTGCTCGAACCCCGCTGCGAGGTGCCGGTGGTGGCCACGCGCACCAGCGGCGAACAGGTGAAGTTCACCGCCCGCTGCCGCATCGACACGCCCGTCGAGGCCGAGTACTACCGCAACGGCGGCGTGCTGCAGACCGTGCTGCGTCGGCTCCTCAACGAGAGCAAGCAGCCGGCGAACGCGTAACGCGTTGCGTCAATCTCAACCACCACAACGGCCCGGGCCCCCCGCCCGGGCCGTTCTCGTTTCCAGCGTGCCACCGAGATTGCTCTGAATCTCGGTGGCTACCAGACCCACCTGAACGCATTGCACACCCCGCCGTGCCACAGCCCCCGTGCCACAGCCTGGCTGCTCTGAGCCAGGCTGTGGAATGGCGCCGCAAAGCGCGAGCAGCCCAGTACTTGCGAGCGACACGACCTCTACCAGAGCGTCACGGTCACGCACCCCATCCGATCCGAAGCTCACGCCCCTCTCGAAGTACCGGCTCCATCCCGCACCAAGCCGCGATCTCATCGCGCAGTGCTTCGAGTTCGCGCGGGTCCTCCGCGGTAGCAAGCACTGCTACATCCTTCATGCCCCAGACCACCAGTCCGTAGCCGCTCCAGCGCAATCTCTTCAAACCATTGCGCTCTTCGAGCCTGATGCGACCAATCACCGCTGCCCAGGAACCACGCATCCACCCCGGGCTCCTCCTCCGCCCCCGAGGGTACGAAAAGCACGCACCGTCCCATCGCGATGAAAGGCGATCTTCCTCGGAAGATACTTCTCCACGAGCACGCCAGCAACAGGAACCCAGAGCACCAGCACCGTCACAACAACCACCGTGGCGAGAAAGTCGCGAGGAGCGCCGCCGCCATGTTTCCACGCGCCGATCCCCGCGGCGATCGCCGCCGACAGGGCCACGATGCATCCCACTTTCATCCAGTTGACAACCCCCGCCGTTCCATTATCGGTGATGATCAACTCATCGCCGCGTCGCTCAACGGGCGGTGTGAACGGCCACTGTCGCTGCCGAGACACCAGAAGCAGAGGCCCGATCCAGATCGACGCCCTCGCTACGCCCGGCGCGGGTTGTGCTGCGTCTGCCTGCATACCCCGTTCACCCACCCCGAATCTCCCGACGCCTCCGAACTAAGACGTGCCGGGCGAAACGGTACCAAACCTCCTCGCCAGCGCGGGCGATCTTCCTCGTTGCCCCCCAACCGACACCCCCTCCCTCCGACCCCTTGACAACTCCCGTACCATCCGCCCGTGACCACTTCCGCGGCGACCACCTCCGACCCTCGCATCCGTGATGCCCTCCGCCAGTACTGGGGCTTCGAGACCCTCCGGCCCATGCAGTCGCAGGCGATTGATGCCGCCCTCGCCGGCCGCGATGCCCTCGTCGTCCTCCCCACCGGCGGCGGCAAGTCGCTCTGCTACCAATTGCCCCCGCTCATCACCGGCCGCCTCACCGTCGTCGCCTCGCCCCTCATCGCCCTGATGAAGGACCAGGTCGATGGCCTCGCCCTCAACGGCTACCCCGCCGCGGCGATCAACAGCAACGTCTCCTCCGACGACGCCGCGGACATCCGCGCCCGCGCCGAGTCGGGCGAACTGCGCCTCTTGCTCGTTGCCCCCGAGCGGCTCGTGTCGTCGGGCTTCTGCAACTGGCTCAAGCGCTG
>JBDZUZ010000049.1:0-23612 GCA_040255445.1 Planctomycetaceae bacterium
CTTGGCGGCGGGCTGCACATCGAGGACTTCGATGTCGAAGATCAGCGTCGCGTTGGGGCCGATCACGGGGCGGCGGCCGCGTTCGCCGTAGGCCATCGGACCGGGGATGACGAGGCGACGGGCCACGCCCTTCTTGGCGTCGGCCATGGCCAGGTTCCAACCCTCGATCAGCGGCTGGCCCTGCTGGTAGCTGAAGGGCACACCGCGGTCGTACGACGAGTCGAAGACCTTGCCGTCCTCGAGGTAGCCGACGTAATGGCAGGTGATGGTGTCGCCTTCGTTCGCCGTCGGGCCTTCGACCTTGTCGGAGAACTCGATGACGACGACGTCGCCCTTCATCTCCGTGACCTTGACGGGGCTTTCGACCTTGCTGAACTCGTAGCTCTTGCCCTTCTCCGGGCCCCAGACCTGCGACCCATCGGCGCCGAAGCCGCGGTCGGCGACCGAGAGCTTGCCGCCGCCGAAGGACATCTCGCTGGTCATCTGCGCTGCGCCGCCGGTGGCGGTCGGGTACGGATACGGCGTCTTGCCGCTCCAGTTGGAACCGCTCTTGGTCATCGCCAGGTCGAGCGTGCCGACGAGGTCGTCCATCGCGATCGGGGGCATCGCGTGGGGCGCGGCCCAGAGGCCGACGAGGCTGCCCATGAAGCCGCGCTCGCGGCGGAGCTCGAGCGTGCGCAGACGCAGGCCGCCCTCGAAGCGGTGGAGCTGCATGAAGGCCTGGCGGTAGGGACGGTTCGCCGAGCCGGCGAGGGCGAGCTCGGCGTAGAGCGCGTTGGGCAGACCGTCGATCACGACGGGGGCGATATTCAGCACCACTTCGACGGACTCGCCCGAATCACCCGAGGGCTTGATCGGGCTGGTGGTCTTCCAGCTTCCGGCGAGCGCCTCGGCGGCGGCCTGCATCTCGGCATCGGACCAGGTCGCGACCGGGCGGGCCTGCTTGATCTCTTCCATCGCCGCGGCGGCCTTCTGGTCGGGGTCCTGCGGCTGGGTGGCCTTCTCGCCCTGAGCGAAAGCGGCGGAGCCCGCGAGGAGCGCGAGCATCGCCGGGAGCAGGCGGAGGTTGGTACGCATCTTCATAGTCGCCATGGTTCGGCGTTCCCTTTCTTGATGCGGGGCGATCTGGCCCCGAAGGTCATGTCGTTGTGCGGACAGACTACCGGAGAACAAGCGGTCCGGTTCAGAGTTCCGGGAAGAGCTTGCGGGTGACGGCGACGAGCTCCTTGACGTGCGAGATCGACTCGTCCATGAACTTCTGCTCTTCGGCGTCCATCTTGAACGGGAGGATCTTCTCGACGCCCTTGGCGCCGATCACGGCGGGGACGCCGACGAAGTAACCCTTGCCCTTCTGGCCGGGGGCGACGCCGAACTCGTCCTCGCAGTACGCGGCGGAGGGGATCATGCGCTTCTTGTCGCGGACGATGGCCTCGACCATGTCGATGGTGCCCGCGGCGGGGGCGTAGAAGGCGCTGGTGCCCATGAGCTTGACGATCTCGCCGCCGCCGACCTTGGCGCGATCAACGCAGGCCTGGATCTTGTCGGCCGGGAGCAGGTCGGAGATCGGGATGCCGTTGACGCTGGTGCGGCGGGGGAGCGGGACCATGTCGTCGCCGTGGCCGCCGAGCAGCAGGCCCTGGATGTCCTCGACGCTCACGCCCAGTTCCATCGAGAGGAAGGTCTTGTAGCGGGCGACATCGAGCGCGCCGGCCTGGCCCATCACGCGGTGGGCGGGGAAGCCGGTGACCTTCCAGGCGACATAGACCATCGCGTCGAGCGGGTTGCTGACGACGATGACGATCGACTCGGGGGCGTACTTCTTGACGTTCTCAGCGACGCTCTTGACGATGCCGGCGTTGACCTGGACGAGATCGTCGCGGCTCATGCCCGGCTTGCGCGGGAGGCCGGCGGTGATGACGACGACGTCGGAGTCGGCGATGTCCTTGTAGTCGCTGGTGCCCAGGATCTTGCTGTCGAAGTTCTCGATCGGGCCGCAGCAGTAGAGGTCGAGGGCCTTACCCTTGGCGACGCCTTCCTTGTCGGGGATGTCGAGCAGGACGATGTCGCCTAGTTCCTTGGCCGCGGCCCAGTGCGCACAGGTGCCGCCGATGTTGCCCGCGCCGATGATGCTGATCTTCGCCCGCCTGGTCGCCATGCTCTGTCCTCGTGGTCGGTTGGGTGCGTGAAGCCCGGCCCGGGTCGACGCCCGTGGTGTGCCGGTCGGGCGGTTCTGTCCGGCCCGCTGCCGGATGGAATTCGCCTGACAAACCCCGATGGCGGAGGTCCGCCGATGGGGGGAGCGATGGTAGGAACCGGGGACGCGTCCCCGCCGCTCGCCGGGCTTGGAAAGGGGGCTCAGAAACGGGCTCGGAAACGGGCTTGGACGGGGGCTCGGAAACGCCCGCGGCAGCGGAGTGTGTGGTCAGGCCAGGACTGGCCTGCCTGCCTCGATCGCGGGGATGAGCAGCGGCATGCCCGCCGGCAATGTGTCCTCCAGCGGCTGGGCGAGGTCCTCGAGCACCCGTCCGGACTCATCGATGCGGCGGTAGACCTGACGCATGCCCGCGGCCGGTCGGGCCTCGCAGCCGGGGAGAAGTTCGAGGATCTGATCAAGAACGGCCGCGGCGACCGGGCCGCCGTGCCGGCTTCGGGCAAACGCGGCGGGGAGGCCGCGGACGAGGGCGGTCCCGGGGCGGAGGATCCAGAGGTCGCCATCGAAGCCGGCGGCGATCACCGCCCGGACCCCGGCGGCCATGGCGGCACGCGAACCCTCGACCAGCCGCTCGGCACCGACGATGAACTCGACGCCGGCGGACTCGGAGCGGCGGAGGGCGGCGCGGGCGTCGTCGATGAGTTCGATGATCCCCTCGGGGAGCGGCTCGCCCTTCCAGATGTCGTGGAGCTCCGCGGCGTGCTTGCGGATGGTGATCGCAGCGCGGTCCTGCGCGACGGGGCGTTCATCGGCGCTGACGCGGGCGAGATCGTTGAGCGCCATCGTGATGGCCTGCAGACCGATGAGCGACGGCACAGCGCGGCGCATGCGGCCGCCCTCGCCGTCCTTGGGGAGCGCGACGGCGGACTTCGCGAAGTCGGTCCAGTGGGCGAGGAGCGCGGCCCAGGTGACGTCGGTCCCGCTCGTGTGCTGCCCTGCGTGGTCTTCGGCCATCACGCGAGTGTACGACCTGCTCTGTAGTCCATGCCGGGCGGATCTACACTCGCCGCATGGAGATCGACCCCGCCGCGATATCACAGACCGAACGCTACAAGCTGCTGATCGGCGGCATCGTGCCGCGGCCGATTGCGTTCGTGAGCACGGTCTCGCCCGATGGGCGGCCGAACATCGCGCCGTACTCGTTCTTCGCCGGTGTGGGATCGGACCCGATGACGCTGCTCTTCTGCCCGGCGAACACCGCCGCGGGCGAGGAGAAGGACACGCTGCGCAACTGCAAGCCGGTCGAGGAGGGCGGCACGGGGGAGTTCATCGTGAACATCGCATCGGCGGTGTACGCGAAGGCGGTGGCGGCGGCCGCGGAGCCGTTGCCGTACGGGGAGTCGGAGTTTGAACTGACGGGGCTCACGACCGCGCCGGCGCGGGTCGTGAAGCCGCCGCGGCTGGCGGAGTCGCCGGTGTGCTTCGAGTGCCGCACGGTGCAGGTGATCCGGACCAATCCGGGGGTCGCGGCGGGCGGGAACATCGTGATCGGACGTGTCGTGCACGTGTTCGTGCATGATGGTGCGATCAACGAGCGCTATCACACGGACCCCGCGGTGATCGACACAATCGGCCGCATGGGCGGGACGACCTTCTGCCACACGCGGGATCGATTCGACATGGCGATCGGCCACCGGGCGATCGATGGAACACCGCGGGCGTAGGCCTGTGATCTGGGCGGGCTTGAGGCGCGGGTGACCTTGTGATCAGCGCAAGCCGCATCAGCGTGGCCACTGCCAAAGAAAAACGCCCCGGCCAAGCGACCGGGGCGTTCCACACAGAATCGTGTTGCAGTCGCGATCAGCGACGGCGACGGGCCATGGCGAGGCCGCCCAGACCCAGGAGCGCGAGGGCGCCGGGGGTGGGAACGACCTGGCCGGACACGCCGACGGCGCGGCCGCCGAAGTCCTCGGTGAAGAACGTGGTGCCACCGAAGATGATCTGGACCACGGCGCCATCGAACGGGCCGCCATCGAAGCTCGAGTTGAACGAGCCGCCCGAGCTGCCGTTGAACGTGCCATCGGCGGTGCCGAGGTCGTTGAACGAGAAGCCCGAGAGGGTGCCCGAGAAGAAGATGAAGCCGGGGCCGACGGAGCCGAAGTTGCCGCTGATGTTGGCGGTGACGGTGTCACCATCAGCATCGGTCAGCGTCATGGCGCCGGTGGCGGTGGCGGAGTTCGGGCCGGTCACGTTCACGTTCATCGAGATCGCGAAGTTGCCCGAATCAGCGCCGCTGACGAAGCCCGGGTCGAAGAACGCGGTGCCCATCGGGTTGATGAGGCGCGACACGTCGCCCGAGGAACGCAGGTCGGCGGTGTCAACGGCCGTGGCCGTGAACACACCGGTGCCGAGGTTGAACGAACCGTCGAGATCGTCGAGCGAGAAGCTCGCGATCACCTCCGCGTTCGCCGCGCCCGCAACCCCCGCGAGGGCCAGGACGCCGAGAAGTGCATGCTTTGACATAGAAGCTCTCTCCGAATGTTGAGCGGATGGTCGTCCGCAGCCACAGATCTCCAGTGGAATTGTGCCACAAGTCGGCCGCGCGTCAATGTCTTTTTGTGGTGATTCCCGGGATGAATTGTCGGCGGGGCCCCGCGTTTCCCCAGAACCCGCTTTGGGGGCTCCCAAGCGGGGTGCCTGACGTCCCATATTAACGCTGTGAACAAAATGCAAACAAAAAAGAGCCCCCGGGTGGTGGATCCCGGGGGCTCAGGGAGTTGCGGGAGCGAGCCTTTAGAAGGTGGCGCCGGGGTGGACGGCGCCGCTCAAGCCCCCGCATGGGTGGACCGGGTTGTCGGTCTCGGCGGGCGAGACCAGTCTGTCGAGGCGAGGGCGCCGGCGGCGGGGTTGATCCGTCCTGCGGCTTCGAGAGGGGCGTGGTGGTTGCCCCCTTCAAGACCGGTGGCCCTCGTCGGTTCGTGCTCCGTCCAGATCCTCCGTGGCCAACCCGCTCAAGTGCGGGCCGCGTTCAGTCGTCGGTGCGATCGCCGAGTGGTCTGGCGGGAGCCGGGCTGCGGGCGGCGGCCAATCCCTGGCTTCCGCCCCGCCGCGTCTCCATCCGCGGCGGCCGTTGTCCCCGATAGGTGGCGGGCCCATTCGCGTCTTTGGCCCGCCGCCGGCGTTACCTCACTTCTGCTTCCTCCCTCCGGGCGTGCACGCGACCTTTATCGCGTACGCCGGTTCCGAGTGATTGCGTGTCCGGACCGCGCCCCCACCGCTGCAGGGGCGCGGCTTCATCGATCAGCTGCACCCCATGCTGTTCCCGCAGTTCAGGCACTTGTAGCAGGTGCCGCTCCGCACGGTGATCGTGCCGCAGACGTCGCACGCCGGCGAATCGCCGATGCTCTCGAGCACCTGTGTCAGCGTCGAGCTCATCACCACGACCGAATCGACAACCTCGAGGCGGCTGGGCTTCTGGGTGATCTGCGGCTTGGTCTCGGCCGAAGCGGACGCCATGCGCCCGCCACCGGCGGGGCCGGTCGTCCCGGCCCCACGGTCGGAGTCCTTCCATGTGCTCTCCTCCTGTGTCTTCCCGCGGTTGGGCGCGTTGGCTTCGCGGTAGCCGGCGATGAACTGCATGCCCATCCACCGGAAGATGTAGTCGACGAGGCTCTTGGCGAAGGGGATGTCGGGGTTCTCGGTCATGCCCGCCGGCTCGAACCGCTGGTGGCTGAACTTGCCGACGAGGCTCGACACCGGCACGCCGTACTGCAGCGCGATGCTCGTCGAGGTTCCCAGCGAGTCCATCAGGCCGCCGATCGTCGACCCTTCCTTGCTCATCGTGATGAAGAGCTCGCCGGGCTGGCCGTCCTCGAAGAGGCCGACGGTGAGGTAGCCCTCGTGGCCGGCGACGTTGAACTTGTGCGTGAGCGAGCGGCGGGTGTCAGGCAGGCGGCGGCGCATCGGGCGCGGGCTCGCCGCAACCGGGACAGCCGCCGTGGCCGCAGGAGCCGAGGCCGCGACGGGCGTCGACGACGGCGACGCCGAAGTCTGAGGGTCCGCCTCATCCTCCTTGTCATCGCGCTTGCTCTCCTTCTTGGCCTCATCGGCCGTGGCGGAGAGGGGCTGGCTGAGCTTGCAGCCGTCGCGGTAGAGCGCGTTGGCTTTGAGGCCCAGCTCCCAGGACAGGCGGTAGCAGCTCTTGATGTCCTCGACGCTCGCCTCGTTGGGGAGGTTGATCGTCTTGGAGATCGCGCCCGAGATGAACGGCTGGGCCGCGGCCATCATGCGGATATGGCCCTCGGGGGCGATGTAGCGCTTGCCGAGCTTGCCGCACTTGTTGGCGCAGTCGAAGACGGGCAGGTGCTCGTCCTTGAGGTGCGGGGCACCCTCGATCGTGGCGGTGCCGCAGATCGCGACGTTGAGCTGCTCGGTCTGCGCCGAGGTCAGGCCGAGCTTGCGGAGCAGGTTGAAGCCGAAGTCGCTGCGGGCGGCCTCGAGATCGAGCTTGAGGGCCGCGGCGGATTCGGCGTTGATCGCCCAGCCGCCGAAGGCGAAGGAGAGGTCGAACACGCCGGGCAGGCTCGCGGTGATCGCGTCGAGGTCGGCATCGGTGACGCCCTTCTCGAGCAGCCAGGCGCGGAGCGACTTCTTCTCGCCGTCCTTTACGCCTTCAGGCATCGGGACATCCAGGGTCAGGCGACCCAGGATGTAGTTCATGATGTCCTTGATCTGGGCATCGGTGTACTTCATGGCCTTCAGAGCCGGGCGCACCGACTCGTTGGCGATCTTGAAGTACCCGCCGCCGGCGAGCTTCTTGTACTTGACCAGGGCGAAATCGGGCTCGACGCCGGTGGTGTCGCAGTCCATGAGCAGGCCGATCGTGCCGGTGGGCGCGATGACCGTGGTCTGGGCGTTGCGGTAGCCGTGCTTCTCGCCCAGGGCGAGGGCCTCGTCCCACGCGGTGACGGCGTGATCGAGGAGCGCTTTGCTGTTGCTGATGCGGACCGCGCCGGACTTGATCAGAGCGTGATCGATCGGCACGGGGCGGATGCGGAGCTCTTCGTACTTCTTGCTGTCGCGGGCCTCGCCGTGGGCGGCGAGGCGGTGGTTCTTCATGACGCGGAGCATGTTGGCCTTGTCGGCCTCGTAACCCGGGAACGCGCCGTGCTCCTTGGCCATCGCCGCGGACTGGCGGTAGCTGCGGCCGGTGAGGATCGCGGTGAGGCAGGCGCACACAGCGCGGCCCTCATCGCTGTCGTAGGGGATGCCCGCCTGCATGAGCATGGCGCCCAGGTTGGCGTAACCAAGGCCGAGCGTGCGGTAGCGGTAGCTGAGCTCGGCGATCTCCTTGCTGGGGAACGCGGCCATCAGCACGCTGATCTCGAGGACGGTGGTCCAGAGATCGACACCGTGCTCGAAGCGGTCGACATCGAAGCCGCGGGTGGCGGGGTCGTAGAACTTGAGCACGTTCAGCGATGCGAGGTTGCAGGCCGTGTTGTCGAGGAACATGTACTCGCTGCACGGGTTGCTGGCGTTGATGCGGCCGGCGCTGGGGCAGGTGTGCCACGCGTTGATGGTGGTGTCGTACTGCACGCCCGGGTCGGCGCACCGCCACGCGGCGAAGCCGATCTCGTCCCAGAGCGTGCGGGCGTCGAAGCTGGTTGCGGGCTTGCCGCTGGTGCGGAAGTGCGTCTGCCACTTGGCGTTGGCATCGACCGCATCGAAGAACGAATCGGGGATACGGACCGAGTTGTTGCTGTTCTGGCCGCTGACGGTCTGGTAGGCCTCGCCGTTGAAGTCGTAGTTGAGGTCGAGCTTGTACTTGTCGCACTGCTCGGCGACCTGCTTGTCGTGCTTCTTGAGGAGCTTCAGCCCCTCCACCATGGCCTGGACCTTGATCTCCTCGCGGACCTTCCAGTTCACGAAGTTCTCGATGTCCGGGTGGTCCATGTCGAGGCAGACCATCTTCGCAGCGCGGCGGGTGGTGCCGCCGCTCTTGACGGCGCTCGCAGCGCGGTCGCCGATCTTGAGCCAGGACATCAGACCGCTGGAGCGACCGCCGCCCGAGAGCTTCTCGCCCTCGGCGCGGAGGTTGCTGAAGTTGGTGCCGGTGCCCGAGCCGTACTTGAAGAGGCGGGCCTCGCGGACCCACAGGTCCATGATGCCGCCCTCGTTCACCAGGTCGTCATCGACGGACTGGATGAAGCAGGCGTGCGGCTGCGGGTGGGTGTAGGCGTCCTTGGCGAGTTCGGGCTCGCCGGTCTTGGGGTTGACGATCCAGTGGCCCTGGGCCGGGCCGGTGATGCCGTAGGCGAAGTTGAGCCCGGTGTTGAACCACTGCGGGCTGTTGGGGGCGCACATCTGGTGCACCATCATGTAGGCGAGTTCATCGTAGAACGCCTGGGCATCTTCCTTGGTGTCGAAGTAGCCGTGCGTCTCGCCCCAGTGGCGCCAGCAGCCGGCGAGGCGGTGGATCACCTGCTTCGCGGACTTCTCGGGGCCGGTGGCGCCATCACCCTGCGGCACACCGGCCTTGCGGAAGTACTTGCTGACCATGATGTCGGTCGCGAGCTGCGACCAGGACTCGGGGACCTCGGCGTCCTTCATCTCGAAGACAACCGAGCCATCGGGATTGGTGATCTTGGAGGAGCGCTTGACCCAGCCGACCGTGGCGAACGGGTCAGTTCCGGCGGTGGTGAACTTTCTGGTGATCTTCATGCGTCCGTCCCTGGGCAAAAATTTGGTGATCTACAAGAAGGCATCAAGGCATAGGGCATCAAGGCATCGAGTCAACGATCAAGGCTCCGAATCAGTCCGGCCAACACCCGCTCTGCTTCGTCCAGTTCCGACTTGACCCGGTCGTACTCCTCGTCCGGGATGTGCCTGAAGTCCCTCGCGAACATGAGCTGCGTGTCAAGGGCGTACAACTCGCTGCGGGCCTGCTTGAGGAACCAGATGTACTCGCTCCGCACACCGCGGCCATAGCCTTGCGCGATATGACTCGCAACCGAGATCGCGATCCTTCGCAGCGAACTGACGAGGCCGAATCGCTCGGCATCCGGCAGTGTGCTCGCGAGGTTGTAGATGGTCTTCCCGAGTGCATATGCCTTCTGCCAAGCGATGAGATCCTGATACGACTTGATCTCGGCCATGCCTGGATGCCTTGATGCCGCGTGCCTTGATGCCTTCCGCTCAATCGACCTTGGGAAGCGTCAACCCGCCCTGGTCCTGGTACTTCCCGCCCTTGTCCGCGTACGACTTCTCGCAGACCTCATCGCCCTTGAGGAAGATGAACTGCGCTACGCCCTCGTTGGCGTAGACCTTGGCCGGCAGGGGCGTGGTGTTGCTGATCTCGAGCGTGACCTTGCCGCGCCACTCGGGCTCGAGGGGCGTGACGTTCACGATGAGGCCGCAACGGGCGTAGGTGCTCTTGCCGACGCAGATCACCAGCACATCGCGCGGGATCTCGATGTACTCGACCGTCTCGCACAGCGCGAAGCTGTTGGGCGGGATGATCACGTAGCGGCGGTCTTCGGGGCGGTCGGCGACATCGACCTCGACCATCATCTCATCACTGAACCGCTTGGGGTCGACGACGGCGATGTCGCCGGTCACCGGCGAGGGCGTGAAGATCTTGAAGCGGGTGCCGACGCGGACGTCGTAGCCGTAGCTCGACACGCCGTAGGAGATCTTCCCGGGACGCTTGACCGCGTCCTCGAAGGGCTCGATCCGCACCAGGCGGCGAATCTGTTGGTCGGCAAGCACACCCACCGCTGCACACTCCCGATCAGCGACCACCCGATCGCTTGAACGAATACCATACCCTAGCCGAACTATTCGGCCCAGCCAAGATCCAAACGAACTTCTGCGCGTCCTACCCGAGGCACACAAGTCCGGGGCGGGCTCCACTCCCGGGAGCCGCACACACCCGTCCGTCGACCCCCACTTCTATCGGTCGACCGGAAGAGGATACCACGACAGATTGTGGGTGCAAGATGTGAGGGGCACCAAATCCTGCGGGAATCCTGTCAGCACCCTGTCAACTGGGCGCAACCCCCGCAACCATCCGCACTTGCCGTTCGCGAATTCTTTGCCCCCGGGAGGCCCGGCCTGCCCGGAGCCGGGGGATTCCCCTCCCACAAGGTGTTGTGGACACCCTGTCTGTTCGGGTCGGTCCGGCGCGGTTCGGTTCCTGGCCTTCACATTCCGCGCCTCCCGACGCGACCGAGGGGCGGCCTTCCTCGTACATTCCGCTTCCCGGGGCCGCTTGGAAGCCCGCGGCCCGGTCCTTGGTCCAGTCATTGCACGGAGTTGCGCCCGCATGGTGTGGCATTCAAAGACACGGCGAACCGCGGCCCTGGCCGCCGCGGCGGCGTCCCTCGCTCTGCTCGGCGGGTTGCCCGCGTGCGGCGGCGGCGAGAAACCCACGGCCCGGTCGGTCACGCCCGTGGTCCGTGATGTCAGTCCGCTGCTCCGCGGCACGATCGGCGCCGAGGCGACCTTCCGCAATGTCGAGCCGATGCTCGTCTCGGGCTACGGCCTCGTGGTCGGGCTCAATGGCACCGGCGGCGATGTGCTCCCCGACTCCATCATGGCGACGATGGAGCGGGAGATGGGCCTCAAGGGGATCGGCAAGGCCCAGACCGGCACGGGCACCGCGGTCGACGGCATGACGCCGCGGCAGATGCTTCGTGACCCGAACGTCGCCGTGGTGTTCGTGCAGGCGGCGATCCCGCCCGGCGCGCCCGAGGGCGCGGACTTCGATGTGTACGTTCGCGCCATCAACGCGACGAGCCTCGAGGGCGGGCAGCTCTGGACGACGGACCTGCGTCTCGGCGTGGCGCAGCCGTTCGGCGGCCGGCAATCGCGTTCGATCGCACGGTCGCGCGGGCCGATCTTCATCAATCCCTTCGCGGAAGCGGGCAAGGAACAGCAGGGGGTGATGCGCACCGTTGGGCGCGTGCTCGGCGGCGGCGAGGTTACGCAGCCGCTGGGGATCGAGCTCGTGCTCGATAACACGAGCTGGCAGCGGGCGCGGTCGATTGTGTCGGCGATCAACAGCCGTTTCCCCGAAGGCCCGGGCGACGATGGGCCCACGGCCCGCGGCCGCACCGGCTCGTCGATCGAACTGCGCGTTCCCAACCGTTATCGCAACGAGCCCGCCGCGTTCCTTGATCTTGTGAAGCACATCCGGATCTCCTCGGTTGCGCCCGAGGAAACGGCGCGGCGGTTCGCCGAGGGGCTCAAGAGCGAGCCCGCGCTGGCGAACGAGTTGTCGTGGTGCCTCGAGGCGGTGGGCACCAAGGCCCTCCCCTTCCTCCGCGATCTGTACGACTATCCCGAGGTCTTCCCGCGGCTGGCGGCGCTCAAGGCCGGCGCACGGCTGAACGACCCGCTCGCCGCGACACCATTGATCAAGCTCGCGCGGACCGGTCAGGCCTCGGTGCGGACAGATGCGATCACGCTGCTGGGGCGGCTGGATGCGGGCCCGAGCATCGACCTGGCGCTGCGCGAGTTCCTCGGCGAGGAGGATCTGACGGTCCGGATCGCGGCGTACGAAGCGCTGGCGGGCCGGGCGGAGCGCCTGCAACTGGCGCGGCTCTCGGCACGGGCAGCGCGGCTCCGCGAACGCAATCTTCCTGCGCCGACGCCGACACATCTGCAGGTGCTGGCCGAGCAAGCGCTGCCGGGGAACACCATGCAGGGCGTCGAGCGAACGCCGGTGGCGGGCAAGTTCCTCTTCGACCGCGTTCCGGTGGGATCGCCGCTGATCTACATCACCCAGCAGGGCCAGCCGCGGATCGTGCTCTTCGGCGAGGGGGACATGGTGCGGACGCCGATGGTGGTTTCGGGATTCGGCGACCGGCTGATGATGGTGGCGGACGATCCGGGCGCGGTGCGTGTGCTCTACCGCCCGCAGACGAGCGATCGCGCCACGACGCTGACGATCAGGCCCAATCTGGAAGAGATGATCCGGATCTTCGCGCACGACACGACACCTGAGGATCCGCGGCCAGGTCTGGGCATGTCGTATTCGGAGGTGGTGGGCACGCTGTATTCGATGCAGCAGGCCAGCGCGACGAGGGCCGACTTTGCCACCGAGCGTGAGCGACTGCTGGCGGAGCTGCAGGCGGCGAGCCAGAACATCCAGGTCGCCGACCGGCCCGAGCGGCCGGAGGACCGGGATCTGGTGCTGATCAAGCCCGAGAGCGACCCGACGCGGCCGATCGCGCCCGACCCGGCGACTCCCACGCCCAAGATTGTGCCGATCGAGCCCCTGCCCGAGTCGAAGAACAACTAGGAAGATTGCTGATCGGGAGCGTGGTCCGGCCGCGGCGTAACCCGCCGTGGCTCGGGGTTCTGCGCGTACCCGACAGGTTTTCTCCAGAGGAATGAAGCGTTGGACCGAGGCGCGATCCGCTCCGACCCACGATATCGTCTACCTCTGGTGGTTGAGTCTCCTAGGGCTTGTGGTCCGGGGAATCGCGGAACACCGCGGCCCCGGCCGGCGTCCGAAGTGGTACGGACGGAGCCCGCGGCAGGAGGCCGCGGATGGTTCGCGGCGGGCGTTTCATGGCTGCTGCCCTGTTTGAGGGGCCAACGGCCGCCCGCGGCACAGAGCACGGAGGTTGCCCGAGATGCGCCTGGCCAAGCTGACGCTCAGCGGGTTCAAGAGCTTCGCAGATCACACCGAGTTCACCTTCGATCACGCCGTGACCGGCGTGGTGGGGCCGAACGGGTGCGGCAAGTCGAACATCGTTGATGCGATCAAATGGGTGCTCGGCGAGCGGTCGAGCAAGTCGCTGCGCGGCACCGAGATGATCGATGTGATCTTCGCCGGCTCGGCGGGGCGCAAGCCCGCGGGCATGGCGAGCGTGAAGCTCACGTTTGAGAATCCGGTGATCGAGCGCGGCGATGATGCGGTGCCGACGATCGCGGCGGAGGAGAACCCCTCGCTTCAAGATCCGGGCGAGGCGGCAGGACAGGTTGAAACGGCCGCGGATGCCCCGACCGAGGACGGCGTTGCCGACAGCGCCCCCACCGTCAACGCCGCGGCCCTGCTCGAAGAAGACATCGACACGGGGTCGACAATGATCCGGCGCGACCTGCGCCGCCGCCGGGCTCTGCCGATCGATACCGACATTGTGGAGATCGAGCGGCGGCTGTACCGCGATGGGGCGAGCAAGTACCTGATCAATGGCCGCACCGCGCGGCTGCGCGATATCCGCGAGTTGTTCCTCGACACGGGCATCGGCGCGGATGCCTATTCGATCATCGAGCAGGGCAAGGTCGATGCGATGCTGCTCGCCAGCCCGCAGGAACGCCGCACGATCTTCGAGGAAGCCGCGGGCATCGCGCGCTACAAGCAGCGTCGGATCGAGTCGGAGCGCAAGCTCGACCGGGCGGAGACCAACCTCAAGTCCACACGCGAGCAGCTCGACAACACCGAGCGGCGGCTACGGATCGTGCGCGGGCAGGCGGCCAAGGCGCGCAAGTTCAAGGAGCTCGATGAGCAGCTCGCCGCGTGGCGGGCAGCGCTCGCTTTCGAGCAGTACGACGAGCTCGAGCAGCGGCTGCTGGGTTTGACCAGCCGGCAGGAGGATCTCTCGCAGCAGCGCGATGAGTCCGGCCGTCTGCTCGGCGAACTCGAGACCGCGAAGCAGGAGGCGGAGCTCGCGCGGCACGAGTTGGCCGATCAGCACAAGGGCCTCGAGCAGGAACTGCTCACCGCGCAGCACACGCAGCAACAGGCGACGCAGCGTCGCGGCATGCTCGAGCGGTCGATCGAGGAAGCCTCGCGGCAAACCGCGGCCGACAAGGCGCGGCTCGAAGACCTCGAGCAGCGTGGACGCGATACCGAGACGGCGATCGCAGATCAGAAGGAATCGATCGCGGCGATGGGCGAGCAGCTCGCGGAGTCCGACCGCCGGCTGCAGCAGGCCGGCACGGCCCGCGCAGGTGTGCTTGAAGAACTCAACGAGCGGCGTCGGGCGCTGAGCGAAAAGAACGCCGCGGTGTCGCGCATCGACCGCGAGCGGATCCAGATCACCGCCTCGGTGCAGGCCGACATCAAGCGGGCCGATTCGATCCGCGAGCAGATCGCGAACCTGGCCGACAAGGCGGGACGGATCGAGAGCGAGTCCGCGACGGTTGCACAGAACACGCAGGCGGCGCAGGCCGCGGCCGCGGCGGCAACAGAGCAGGTCGCTTCGCTCGAAGCCGAACTGAAGAGCCGTGAGGAGCAGACCGGTCGCCTGGGCGCCGATCGCAAGGCCCGCGCGGAGCGGGCGTCGACGCTCGAGCAGGACCTGGTCCGCGCCGACAGCCGGCGGGCGACGCTGCAGGAGATGGTTGAGACCCGCGCCGGCTTCGCCGAGTCGGTCCGCAAGGTGCTGGAGATGCGTGAGGCTGGCGAAGGCTTCGCCGGGATCATCGCGCCGCTCGCGGACTTGGTCGAGATCCGCGCCGAGGTCGATGCGGACGCCGCCGCGGCGGTCGAGACCGCGCTTGGCGCTGACCTGCAGGGCCTGGTCGTGCGGGCGTTCGCGGAGATCCCCTCGCGGGATGAACTCGCGAAGCTGCCGGGCCGCGTCGCATTCCTCCCGCTGGGAGGGAAGGCCGCGACGGCTGAACCGCTTGCTGTCGAGGGCGTCGACGCGGCGGACCCGCGGAGCCGCGTGGTGTCGCTGCGTTCGCTCGTGAAGGGGCGTGTGGCGCCGACCGATGCGACGGGCGTTGAGGGTCTCGAGGGCGAAGGTGCATCGATCGATCCCGCCGCGGAGCAGATCGATCAGCTCCTCGATCGGCTCCTGGCCGATGCCGTGCTCGTGTCGGACCTCGATGCAGCGCTGATGCTCGCCGCGGGCCCGATGCGCGGGCGGCGGACGCGGTTTGTGACGCGTGATGGCGCGGTGCTCGACAGCGATGGCCGCGTCTTCGCCGGCCCTGCGACCGCCGACGCCGATGCCGCCGCGGGCGGTCTGCTGCGGCGTCGCGCCGAGCTCGAGCAACTCTCGCACCTGGTTGATTCCCTCCGGGTCCAGCTCGACAGCGAGCGCACCGCCCTCAAGGCGGTCGATGAAGAAGCCGCGGCGATCACGGCGCAGGCCGGGCAGCTCCGCTCGCAGATCGCCCAGCAGCAGCGCATCGCGCTCACCGAGCAGAACCGCCTCGAGCGGCTCAACGCCGATGCCGCCCGCCTCACCCGCGACCGGCACGGCCTCGAGCAGGAGACCAGGACGCTCAGCGAGCGGCTCGCCAAGCTCGATGCCGACCGCGCTTCGCTCGAAGAGCGGGCCTCGAGCCTGCGCCGCCTGCAGGATGAGGAAGCCGCCGCCGCGGCGGAGATGGATGCGGAGATCCGCAAGATCCAGATGCGGGCCGATGCAGCGCAGGAGCAGATGACGCAGGCCAAGGTCGAGGTGTCGCGGCTCACCGAGCAGGCGTCCGCCGCCCGCCGTGAACTCAGCCGCCTGGAAGTGTCGCGCGATGAGATCGGGCGGCATACGCGGGATGTCACTGCGCAGCTCGCGCGTCTCGAATCGCGCCTGGTCGAGCACAAGGCCGCGATCGACGAGGCCGCAGCGCAGATCGAACAGGCCGCAGCGCAGATCGAGACGCTGCGGACGCAGATCGGCGAGATCGAAACGACCCTGGGCGATGCCACCGTGCGCGTGAGCGAACTGGCCGAGAAGGTGCAGGCCGCGCGGCAGCAGTTCCAGGCGCTGGAGCGCGACTGGCACAGCCTGGAAGTCTCGCGCCGCGAGTGCGAGGTCAAGCGCGAAAACCTCGAGGAGCGGACGCAGCAGGAGATCGCGATCGACCTCAAGGCCGAGTACGCCGACTACCGCGCGATGATCGAACCGGGCGATGTGGCGCGGGTCGATGTCGCCGAGGCGACCAGCGAGATCGAGGCGCTGCGTGATGCGATCAAGAAGCTGGGCAACGTCAACCTCGATGCGCTCAACGAGGAGACCAACCTCGAGCAGCAGAACGAGAACCTGATCAGGCAGGTCGCGGACCTGGACGAGGCCCGCATCCAGCTCACCGATCTGATCACCCGCCTCAACCAGGTCAGCCGCGAGCGCTTCGGCGAGGTCTTCACGAAGATCCAGAAGAACTTCGGCGAGAGCGACGGCATGTTCCGCAAACTCTTTGGCGGCGGCAAGGCCGAGGTGCGGCTCATGCCTCTGATCAAGGAAGTGGAGAACCCCGACGGCTCGATCAGCAAGGTCGAGACCGATCAGACCGATCTGCTCGAGAGCGGCATCGAGGTCATCGCCAAGCCGCCGGGTAAGGAGCCGCGCTCGATCAGCCAGCTCTCGGGCGGCGAGAAGACGCTCACGGCCGTGGCGCTCCTCATGTCGATCTTCCGCAGCAAGCCCAGCTGCTTCTGCGTGCTCGACGAGGTCGATGCCGCCCTCGACGAGGGCAACGTCGGCCGGTTCAACGGCGTCGTCCGCCAGTTCACCGACCTCTCGCACTTCATCGTCATCACGCACAACAAGCGGACGATGCAGAACACCGACCACCTCTACGGTGTCACGATGCAGGAACGCGGCGTCTCCACCCGTGTGGCCGTGCGGTTCGAGGATGTCGGCAAGGACGGCGAGATCCGCCGCTCGCAGCCCGCGAAGGAAGAAGCCCGCGAGGCCGAACTGGTGGGGGCTTCAAACGGCCACACGAACGGCCACACGAACGGTCACGCCAACGGGCATACCAACGGCGACACGCAAAGCGAATCGCGACGGGAGAAGTCGTCGGTCCGCGCTGCCCTCGCCGCGCTCCGCGAATCGGAAGAGCCGAACCCGGCGCTGGACAACTAGCGCCCGGCGCTGCTCCAGGCAGCTCGCTCTTTCTCCTTCATCCACGAGACGTAGCTCGGCACGAGCCGCGTTCTTGCGTGCGGGATGATGAACTGCATCCCGCGCCCGTTGATCGGCAGGCTGACCGCGTTCGTGTAGCTGCTGAGCGCCGGTGCTCGCGTGACGACGATGTACTTCACTAATCTGCGGTTATGCGTGTCAATCCCGAGATCACCGCGGTACTCGCCCGATTGCGTGTAGAACGTTCCGGCAAGGCGGAGCGGGCCGTAAGAGGGGCCGCCTGACTTCGGAGTCCGGTACGCGGCGACTGTTGAACCGGAATCCAGCGTCACCTGTGCGACAGGACGGCTCAAATCCATGCAATCGACGAAGGACAGCCAGTTGTCCGGGCAGAGCGCCGGGTCTGTTGCGACCGATCCATCCGACCGTCGCAGGAACCTCGCATCAATGAGGAACCGGAACGCCTCGGTCAGATTGCGGCGGACGCCGTCTGAAACGACGCCCCACCCGCGGTGAGCAATGTACCGCTCGACCCATTGCTCCGAAGTGTCTTGCCCGTACCAGGCCATCGCCGCCCCCTTTCCATTCAACCGATGACCCTGCAAGGTCCAAACCGGTTATCTGGTCACAATCTATCACCAAGCCCCGGCAATCCCAGCGCACATGCTGCGCCCCGCACGCCCGCCGCGATCGGCGGGAATTCAGAGCCCGAGGTCTGCATCCGACCGTGAATCACCCCGATGCACAGCCTCATGCACACCTCCCTCACCTCCGATCAGTCCACTTCCCAGGCCTCGGCTCACCCCGCCACCCCTCCTACGCGGCGGCGGCACTTCGCGCAGGTTCTCCGCTGCGGCACTGCGGGCATCCTGCCCGGGTCGCTGATGATCCTCGCCGCGTTCTCGTTCTCGCAGGATCCTCAGGCGGCGCACGCGATGCGGGCCGAACTGGCCCAGATCCGCGTGAGCGACCCGCTCCCGATCCCCGAGCCGGGTCATGCCGCGGGACCGATGCAGCGGGAGATCCACCGCACGCAGATCCAGAACCCCGCGCCCATCCCCGGGCTTCAGGACTGATGCACGATCAACAGCGCTCCCGGCGTCGACGCGGTCGCGTGTGCGGCCGCGTCCCGCCGTGCGCGGTGCAACCGATCGTGTTCAGCAGTCGACGGCGCCGACAAGCTCCGCGATCGAGCCGCGGCCCTGGTCCTGCACCCACCGCGACAGGCCGCGCGTGACCTTCAGCGGCGCCCGCGGGTCCGCGAAGAGCCCGGTGCCGATCTCCACCGCGCTCGCCCCGGCGAGGATGAACTCTGCCGCGTGCTCCCAGCGGATCACGCCACCGATGCCGATCAACCGCGTGCCCGTGTCTTTCGCGATCTTCCGGTAGACCTCGTGCACCAGCCGCACCGCGACGGGGTGCAGCGCCGGGCCGCTGAGACCACCGGTCACATTCGCCAACAGCGGCTTGCGCGTCCGCACATCGATCGCCATCGCCGGGATCGTGTTGGTCAGGCACACCGCATCGGCGCCCGGGCGCTGGTTCGGCCCGCCCGGCTGGGAACCCGCCGGCTCGATCGTCGCCCGCGCGATGTCGACGATCCCCGGCCGCCCCACCGCGATCGGGCTGAGTTTTACGAACAGCCGCGTGGTCTTCAGGACCGCCCGCACCGCGCGGATGAGTTCCTCGAGCGATGCCGGGTCCGCGCCGAATTCACACCCGCCGTGCACGTTCGGGCACGAGACATTCAGTTCGACCGCATCGATCCCGGCGATCGTCTCCATCGCCGCGGCCACCGCGACATAGTCCTCGACCGAGTAGCCCGCGATCGAGCCGATCACCGTGGTCGGGACCTCCGCCACCCGCGGCCCGTACTCGGCCGCGAACTTCTCGACGCCGACATTCGCCAGCCCGATCGCGTTGAGCATCCCCGCATCGCTGGGCAGGATCCGCCAGGTCGGGTTGCCATCCCGCGGCTGGGCCGTGATCGATTTGGTCACCAGGCCACCTAGCGCCGAAAGGTCGAGCGCATCGGCCATCTCGTCGAGCGTCCCGGCCGTGCCCGCGGCGAGCAGGACGGGGCTCTTCAGCCGCAGCCCGGCCAGGTCGGTCGCCAGATTGGAGTGCGTTTCGCCCAAGGCGGGCGATCGTACGGCGAATGATGATGCGATGGCCGAGCCCGAAGCCAGCCCCGACCCGTCAGCGGACGCACACCGCCAGTCGAAGTGCCCCCACTGCGGGTACGACCTGACCGGACGGCTCAGCGAACTGGACCGCTGCCCCGAGTGCGGTTTGGGGGACCTCACCCGCGTGCAGTTACGGCCGGGCGAGGTCCTCAGCGCCCGCGCGGCGACCGCAGAAGACCTCGAGACTGTCCGCCAGCGGCGGCTCCGTCGCCTGCAGCCCGCGAGGCTTCTGCAGATGGTGATGTTCTGGGCGTGCATCGGGGCGATCGTCGGCTTCGCCGCGCCCTCGATCTCGATGCTGATCACGAACCGGCGTCCGGTCATCACGCCGGGCCTCGCCGCCGGGTGCGTGGGCGTGCTCGCCCCGGTCGTGGCGGTGACGGTCGCGTACTGGCGTGCGGGCCGGCGTCCCGCCGCGAGCACGGTCGTCATCCGACGCGCCCCGCCGGAGAGATAGCCGGTTTCACTCGCCGCGGCGGGCCTTGGGGGTACTGTTGGCCATGGACATCACCCAGCGCATCGCTCAATTCGAGAACATGGTCCAGGCCGACCCAGAAAACGACATGGCCCACTACTCGCTCGGCAACGCCTACGGGCAGGCCGAGCGGCATATGGACGCGGCGGAGAGCTTCACCCGCTGCACGCAGCTCAACCCGAGCTTCTCCAAGGCCTACCAGCTCGCCGGGCAGCACTTCATGTCCGCGGGCGAACTCAGCAAGGCCACCGAGATCCTGACCGAGGGGTACAAGGTCGCCAGCGAGAAGGGCGACCTGATGCCCAAGAAGGCGATGGCCGAGCTGCTCACGAAGATGGGCCAGCCGCTGCCGGAAGTGAAGTCGGCCCCGGCCGCCGCGGCGGCCGCGCCCGCGGGCTCGTTCGTCTGCCGCCAGACCGGCGAGGCGGGCACGCAGCTCCCCAAGCCGCCCTTCAAGGGTCCGGTCGGTCGGTGGATCTACGAGAACATCTCGGCGCAGACCTGGGATGCGTGGATCCGCCAGGGGACCAAGGTCATCAACGAGCTGCGGCTCGATCTCTCGCGCGAGCAGGATTCGGACACGTACGACCGGCACATGCGCGAGTACCTGGGCATCGATGATGCGCTGCTCGAGAAGCTCGAATCGGGGACCGCGGCGGGGAAGAACTGAGCGGGTTTGGTCTTCGCGGAGCCGCATCGATGAACTACTACAACATGTGGTGCAACATCCGCGACTCGCGGAAGGACCTGGAGTTCGCCGCGGCGGTGAAGGCGTACCTCGACCGGCTGCAGGAGATGGGCCGGATCGAGGGCTGGCGGCTGACGCGGCGGAAGTTCGGCTTCGGGCCGGAGGGCCTGGGTGAGTTCCACATCAGCGTGTGGACGCGCGACCTCGCGCAGCTGGATCAGGCGTTCAGCACGGTGGCAGCGCGGTCGGGCGAGATCGAGGACCTGCACAGGCCGGTGTACGCGATGGCGGTGGATTTCAAGTCGTCGCTGTCAAGGGACTTTCCGGACCCGGAGAGGGCTTAAGTGCCACCGAGATTTGCTCTGAAATCTCGGTGGCTACCAGACTTGCTTTCCTCATTGCACGCACCGCATCCGAGTTCCATCAGACCGCGCAGCTACACATACCCCTTCCATAGACTCCAATCCCCCGGACGCCCCGGCGGCGGATCGCATTCAATTCCAACACCGCGCAGCCCCATCCACGAACCAAGAGTCGACCACTTCCAATCGGTCGGCTCGGATACGAGGCCGCGCTCGACCGGATTGCGGTGAATGTACTGGACTGTCTCACAGAACTTCACGATGCTCCGCACGTTTCGATCGAATCCGCCACCTTTCTGCCAGAAGCGGAGTTCGGTGCTCACGGCATCGCCGTGCTCTTCGTGCACGCGAGTGCGCCGGAGGCGATCGAGGATCGGGGCGTCAAGCTCCTGCCACCGCATCATCACGCGCTTTGCCACCGCCGTCTTCAGTCCCCGCAACGGAAGGGCCAGCTTCCCATCTTTCGGCCGGACCAGCAGATGAGCATGCTCCGGCATGACGACCGCGGCGAACACCTCTACTGCGTATCTGGCCCGCATCCTGCCGAGGCAGTCTACGAAGACATCGCGGATCGCTGGATTCCCCATCAGCGGGAGGCGTTGTTCACACGAGAACGTGATGAACCGGATGTCCTTCGGGTCCTCGAAGCGCGCAAGGTGCTTGTAGTACTCGGGGTCGGGCATTGAGCAGGTTGGCTTGGATGCGGAGCGTGAAAGGAGGAAAGCAAGTCTGGTAGCCACCGAGATTTCAGAGCAAATCTCGGTGGCACTCCGATCACCTTTCCATTATCGCTTCTTCGTGAACTGTTCCTTCACACCCAGCGATTCCATCGCTTCGCCCAGGCGCTGCAGGGCGTGGACGTAGGCCGCGGTCCGCAGATCGATGCTCTTCTCTTCCTTCACGCGATAAACCGCGTGGGTCTCGCGAGTCAGGCGTTCGTGCAGGCGATTCTGCACTTCCTCCGCCGACCAATAGTCGCCCGTGCGGTTCTGCACCCACTCGTAGTAGCTCACCGTCACGCCGCCCGAGTTGGCGAGGATGTCGGGGACCACGGTCACGCCCTTCTTCCGCAGCGTTTCATCGGCCTCGGGCGCGATCGGGCCGTTGGCCAACTCGAGCACAACCTCGGCCTTCACCGCATCGGCGTTCGATGATGTAATCACATTCTCGATCGCCGCGGGCACGAGCAGATCGCACTCGAGCTCGAGCAGCTCCTCGTTGCTGATCGCCTTGGCGCCGTCGCCGCACTGCTCGGGCTTGGGCATGCGGCCCGTCTCGTTCTTCACCCGCTCGAGCATCTCCGCATCGAGCCCCTTCTCGCGGTAGACGCCGCCGCGGGAATCGGTCGCGGCGACCAGCGTGTAGCCCTTCTCGGTCGCCACCTTCGCGAAGTGGATGCCCGCGTTGCCAAAGCCCTGCACCGCGAAGGTTTTCTTCTCTTTCGACACATCCCACTTGAGCCGCTCCTCGAGCGCGCTCAGCACGTACAGCCCGCCCTGCGCCGTCGCGTTGTCGCGGCCGAGCGAGCCGCCCAGCGCCACCGGCTTGCCGGTGATCACGCCCGGGACACGCTTGCCGACGACCGCCGCGTACTCATCCACCATCCACGCCATGATCTGCGCGTTGGTGTTCACATCCGGCGCGGGTATATCGACATCAACACCGATGCTCCCCGCGATCGCGCGGATGTAGCCGCGGCTGAGCCGCTCGAGCTCGGCGAGCGACAGCTCGCGCGGGTTCACCACCACGCCGCCCTTGCCGCCGCCGTATGGCAGCCCCGCCACCGCGCACTTGAAGGTCATCCAGAACGCCAGCGAGCGGACCTCGTCCGCGCTCACGTCCTGATGGAACCGGATACCGCCCTTGGCCGGGCCGCGGGTGTCGTCGTAGCGGCAGCGGTACCCCTCGAACACCTTGAGCGAGCCATCATCCATCCGCACCGGGATCGAGACCTCGACCATGTGACGCGGCCGCCGCAGCCGGGCCACCGTCTCGGCGTGGACATCCGCGTACTCCGCCGCGCGGTCCAAACGCTTGAGTGCATCGCTGAAGACGTTCGATCCCATCGTGGACAACTCCTGTGTTGATGGCCTCCGCGGCATGCGAGGCCCCGGGGCGGTTTGGATGCCGCGGATGCACGCACGCGGCCGCGGCGAGTGTACCGGAGGGCTCGCGGGCCCGGCCCGACGGGACATCCCGACGGACGGGCCAGGATCGCGCATCCATGCCCCCGACCAGAATTCCCCGGATTTGGCGACTTTCCGGGTTGACACCGCCTCAATACGTGATAAATTAATCACCTGTCCCGCCGCGGGGCCTCTCCCCGGCCGGACTCGCACCCCGCGGCCGCCCGCTTCGGGCCGCCGCACAGCAAGGAGTCAGACCATGGGCGTCCCAATCGTGCACTTCGAGATCGGCTGCCGCGACACCGCCAAGACCGGCAAGTTCTACTGCGACCTCTTCGACTGGAAGATCAGCGACTTCGGCGGCACGCAGATGGTCGACACCGGCACCAAGGAAGGCATCATGGGGCACATCAACTCGCTCGGTCACGAGCCCCACAACTACACCACGTTCTACGCGATAGTCGACGAGATCGAGCCCTACCTCGAGAAGATCAAGAAGCTGGGCGGATCGGTGCTGATTCCCAAGACCGAAGTCCCCGGCGCCGGCTGGTTCGCCTGGTTCAAGGACCTTGACGGCAACGTGCTCGGGCTCTGGAAGACCGCGATGCCGGCGAAGAAGTAAACAAGCGACCAAGAGGAGGCACACGACGTGCTCCCCGCGCAGACAGGCGGACGATTCAAGGATGAGCCCGGCGACCCTGGCCGCGGCGGCGACACCCCGCGCCGCCGCGGCCAGGTTGGGCGTCCGCCGGTGGGCGCGCCGCACGGCGCGCCCGGCCCGCGGCGCAGGCCCGA
>JBDZUZ010000226.1:0-4190 GCA_040255445.1 Planctomycetaceae bacterium
CTCGCTCGGCCTCGCGCTGCGTGCGGCCCGCCGCGGAATACCCGCCCGACATCGCCACGTGCTGCGGCTTGCTGCCGATATGGGCGCACACCGGAATCCCCGCCCGCGCCATCTTCGAAACCAGCGGCGCGAAGGCCGCATCGACCTCGAGCTTCACGATGTCGGCCTTGCCCTCGGTGAGGAATCGCCCCGCGTTCCGCACCGCCTCGGCATCGTCTGCCTGGTAACTCATGAACGGCATATCGCCCATCACCACCGTCTTGGGAGCGCCCCGCTTCACGCCCGCCGTCAGCGCGATCAGCACCTCCAGCGGCATGTCGATCGTGCGCTCAAAGCCCAGCACCATTTCCGCGGCTGTGTCGCCCACCAGCAGCACATGAACGCCCGCCCGCTCCAGCCAGCGGGCTGTCGTCGCGTCGTAACACGTCAGGCACGCGAAGGGCGTCCCCTCTTTCGCCATCGATCGCAATGTGCGGATCGTCACCGCGGCTTTCGTATCCGCGCTGCCGCCCTGCGTGGTACGCTCGGGCGTGTCGCGCCTGACCTGATTTCCATCGCGTCTGTTGATGTCGCTCACGCCGAATCGTACCGGACCCGACCCAACCGCGAATCGCCCATGCACCAGCCAGCATCAGAAGAGGCCCGCACCCCGGCCACCCGGACCGACCTGATGCACCGCCGCCGCTCCGCGGAGTTCATGGACGACCCCGCGGCGTCCCCCGCAGAACTCGACCGCGCCCTGTGGTTCATCCGCCTCATCAACCGGCGGCTGGGCGGCTCCGCCGCGCTCCTCCGCCACCTGAAACACTGGTCCCGCGACTGGTCGCCCGGCCAGACCATCACGCTGCTCGATGTTGCCACCGGTTCGGCCGATCTGCCCCTGGCCGCGCACCGCTGGGCCCGCCGCCGCGGCTTCGATCTCCGCATCACCGGCATCGACATCCACCCCACCACGCTCGACCTCGCCCGCAGGCACCTTGAAGAATCCGGCGACGAGGCCGCCCGCGCAGCGATCACGCTCGAACAGGGCGATGCCCTCGCGATCGAATCCCGCTTCGGCGCCGGCAGCTTCGACTATGTGCACGCCGGGCTCTTCCTGCACCACCTCGATGAGCCGCAGATCGTCGCCGCGCTCCGCGCGATGCGCTCTGTCGCCCGCCGCGGCATCCTCTGGAACGACCTGGTCCGCTCTCGCCTCGGGCACACCGTGATCCGACTGATGACGCTCCCGTGCGACCGCATGGTGCGGCACGATGCGGTCGTCAGCGTCGAAGCGGGGTTCACGCGTGATGAAGCCCTCGACCTCGCCCGCCAGGCCGGCATCGATGATGCGAGGTACGCCTGGAACCTCTTCACCCACCGCTTCACGATCGCGGCGGACGGAGCGGCAACCGAAGCGAGTACAGGAGCCCCACACGCATGACCGCCGCGGCCGACACCCAACGCCGCATCGCCATCATCGGCGCCGGCCCCGCCGGCTCGGTCGCCGCGATCATGCTGGCCCGCCGCGGCTGGGATGTGCACCTCTACGAGTCCCGGGTGTTCCCGCGCATCAAAGTCTGCGGCGAGTTCATCAGCCCCGCGGCGACGCCGATCCTCGAATCCGTCCTCGCATCTTCTTCACCTCCCCGTGCCACAGGCTCGTCCTGCTTTGAGGACGAGCCTGTGCCTACCCCATCTACATCTCCCTCGAACTTCCCCAACCTCAATTCTCTCCGCGCCCTCCCCGTCCACCACTTCCAACTCAACATCGGCGAAGGAAGTCGAGACCGCACCCACACCTGGCCCCTCCCCCGCCCCGCCTTCGCCCTCAGCCGCGCCTCGCTCGACTCCCAACTCCTCGCAATCGCCCGCGACAACGGCGCCACCATCCACCAACCCGCCCCCGTCCGCGGCATCACCTACACCGACTCCGCCGCCACTATCGACGCCGCCGACGGCCCGCTTTCCGCTGCGCTCGTCATCCACGCCGACGGCTCCGGCCGGCACGACCCCGCCGGCCCCATGCCGCGCTCCGCCCGCCTCATCGGCCACAAGTGCCACCTCCGCCTCCCCGCCGGCCTCATCGAAGGGGTCTGGATCCGCGCTGCACGCAACGGCTATGTCGGCCTCATCGAAGTCGAAAACGGCCTCGCGACCTGCGCCTTCGTCGCCACCGCCGCCGCCACCCGCACCTGCCGCGGCGACATCGACGCGCTCCTCCGCTCGCTCTGGCCCACCTACGACCCCGCCTGGCGAACCTCCGAATTCCACTCCTGCCCGGTTCCCCGCTCGCGGTACATCACCCCCGGACACCCTCGCTCGCTCCGCATCGGCAACGCCGCCGCGGCGGTCGATCCTGTCGGCGGTGAAGGGATCGGCCTGGCGATCTGGTCGGCGCACACCGCGGCGACCTTGATCGGCGCTGCGCCCGGACTCGGCGATACATCCGCCATCGACACCGCCAACACCGCCGTGAAGTTCGCCGCCGCCGAGCGTTCCCTCGCCGCGGCGTACCGCCGCCGCCTCCGCACCCGCCTCCCCGCGTGTGCCATCGCCGCGGAGACGCTCATGCACCCGCCGCTCATCGCCGCGCTCTGGCCCCTGCTCGGCTCCCGGCTGGCCCGCGACCCCTGGCTCTGGCTCACCGGCAAGAGGGATGCCGCGGAACCGGTCGCCGCGCTCGGCCCCTACGCTTGACGCCCAACGCCGCCGACCCCGTCGGCGGCACGCCCTCAAGCCCCCAAGCCGAGCCCCGCCCTGTGCCCATCCTGACCGTCACCAACGCCAGCCACAGCTACGGCGACAAGCCCATCCTCGAAGGGCTGTCCCTCTCGATCGAGCCCACCGACCGCATCGGAATCGTCGGCCGGAACGGCGCCGGCAAGTCCACGCTCATGAAGGTCCTGACCGGCGAGCTCAGGCCCGATTCGGGCACCGTCAACATCCAGCGCGGCGCCCGCACCGGGTACCTCCACCAGGAACACCGCTTCGACCCCGAAGACACCCTCCGCGATGCCGCGGAAGAAGCCTTCGAGGAACTCCACGCGCTGCACAAAGAGCTCAACCACCTCTTCGAGGAGATGGCCACCGCCACGCCCGCGCAGCTCGATGCCATGCTCAAGAAGCAGGCCACGCTCGAAACCGCGATCGAGAAGGCCGGCGGCTACGCCGTCGATCACAAGATCGAGGAAGTCCTCCACGGCCTGGGCTTCACCGACAAGCAGTTCAAGATCAAGGTGAGCAAGCTCAGCGGCGGGCAGAAGGGCCGCCTCGCGCTCGCGCGTTTGCTGCTCGAAGCCCCCGATGTCCTCCTGCTCGACGAGCCGACGAACCACCTCGACATCGAGGGCCGCCTCTGGCTCGAGGACTTCCTCAAGAACGAGTACCGCGGCGCGGTGATCCTCGTCAGCCACGACCGCTACCTGCTCGACGCCGTCGTCAACCGCATCATCGAGGTCGAGGCCTGCAAGACCTTCGACTATCCCGGCAACTACGAGAAGTTCCGCGAGCTCCGCGAGCAGCGCCTCCTCGTGCAACATCGCGCCTTCGAAGCGCAGCAAACCCGCTTCCGCCAGGAAGAGGCCTACATCCGCAAGTACAAGGCGGGCCAGCGCGCAAGACAAGCCAAGGGCCGCGAGACCCGCCTCGAGCGCGAGAAGTCCGCCAACACGCTCGAACGCCCCGTCGAGATGGGCACCTTCCGCCTCTCGCTTCCCCGGGCCGAGCGCACCAGCGATGTCGTCATCTCCGCCCGCGGCCTCTCCAAGTCGTACACCAACGATGAGGGCGCTACCAAGGTCCTCTTCAAGGACCTCGATATCACCGTCAACCGCGGCGAGCGCTGGGGCATCCTCGGCCCCAACGGCGCGGGCAAGACCACGCTGGTCCGCTGCCTCCTGGGTGAGATCGCCGCGGATGCCGGCGTCGTCCGCACCGGGACGAACGTGAAGGTCGGCTACTACCACCAGACCCACGAGAAGCTCCCGCCCGACCAGCCCGTCTACCGCTACCTGCAGGGCGTGATTCTCAAGGAAGCCCCCGGCCAGGCCTTCAGCGAGCAGCAGGCCCGCAACCTCGCCGGCGCGTTCCTCTTCAGCGGCGAATCACAGGAGAAGGAGCTCGGCGTCCTCAGCGGCGGTGAACGCTCCCGCGCTGCGCTCGCCGGGCTCCTCGCCTGGGAGGCCGGGCGCGAGGGCGTCGCCACCGCC
>JBDZUZ010000227.1:0-4150 GCA_040255445.1 Planctomycetaceae bacterium
TCGGACCTGTTCGTGCTGAAGGGCTGGGAGACGGAGACGCTCGATCCGGCGCTGGTGCGGCGGCTTCGGATCGAATCGCGCGCCCTGACGCTCCTGCGGCACCCGGGTGTTGTGTCCGCGCTCGCGGCGGGGCCGGTTGCTGCGCGGAACGCGCGGGACCGCCGGCTCATCGCGGTCATGACGAGGTACGCGGAGGGTCGGCATCTTGATGAGTGGGCGAGCGGACGCCCCGCCCACGACATCGGCGCGACGATCGCGTCGCTGGCGCGGACGATCGCTTTCGTTCACGGGCGCGGTGTGCTGCACCGCGATCTCAAGCCGAGCAATGTGATCGTCACGCCGCGGGGGCGGCCGGTGGTGCTTGACCTTGGGATGGCGCGGCTGCTCCCGGCGAGCCGCGCGGCCCGGTCGGTCGAGTCTTCTTGCCTCACCGTTGGCGGCACGCTGCATTACATGGCGCCCGAGCAGCTCACGCCCGCACTGGCGCCGGTTGACGAGCGTGCCGATGTCTACGCGCTGGGTGTCATGCTCTGGGAGCTGCTCACGCGCGAGCCGTATCTTGATCTCGAGGGACTGACCGAGGCCGAGACATTCCTGCGGAAGTCGTCGAAGCTGCCCGCAGCGCCGGGCGGTGATACGTATCGCGATCGGCTGCTGCGGATCGCGCGGATCGCGGCGGATGGGGACCCGCAGCGCAGGTACGCGAGCGCTGCGCTCCTCGCCGCGGCGATCGATGCCGCGGCGCAGCCGCTGGTCCAGCAGGCGGTCTTGCGGCCGCGCGGTCGTGACACCAGTTACCGCACCTATGTGTGCGCAGCGCTCGCCGGGCTCGCGGCCGCGTGCGCCGTTCCCTGGATCAGCGGCCGAGCGCCTGTCGCGGCGGCCCCGGGGGCGGCGGGGGCGGCGGTGTACGAGCGTCCGCCGCAGCCGGACCAGTTCGAGGTGTTCGCGCAGCTTGCCTTTACATTCGAGGCTTCGACGGAGTCACGTTCCACGCTTGCGCGGGAGACGCTGCAGACTCTCCAGCGGGCCGCGGATCTGACCGCAGCGCCGGGCGAGCGGGAGGCGATCGCCAACGCGTGCGTGCTGCTGGGCGAGGGGCTTCTTTACGGCGGGCTTGCCATCGAGCTGGCCGCGGATGCGTTCGATGAAGCCGCCGGGATCTTTGCCTCGATCCCGACGCTCTCGGCGATCGCGGCCGCGGATGCGCGCTTTGCACAAGAGATGGGACGCCGGCTGCGGTCTTTGCCTGCGCCGGCTTTAGCTCCGGATCGGGCGGGGTTCAACGACGTGATCGCCGCCGGGGACCTCAGCGCGGCCTCCTTGCGACGGCGGAGCGTGCTGTTGACCGAGGCAGCCCGTCAGAGCGAGACTCGCGGCGAGCTGGGTGAAGCGGCGCGGCTCGCCGCGCTCGCCGTTGCGGACTGCGGGCGGGCAGCGCGAGCGGCTGGCGCCGGCCCGCTGGACTCTGCGCAACTCGCCGAGGCGATGTATCTGATGGCGAGCATTCAGGTGCGTGTTGCGCCGGAGTCGTCGACAAGCGATATCGAATCGGCCGCCATCGCCGCCGCGGGCATCGATTCTCACCGCCCGGATCTAGCGCGGCTTTGGCGGCTGCGCGTCGATGGGCTCCGCGCGGTACGGCTGGCGAGCCTGGGCGACGGCGACGGCTTTGTGAAGAAGTCGCTTGAAACGCTCGCCGCCCTCGACGCCCTCGCCGCCCTCGCCGCGGACGATTCCGCCGCGCCGAGCACCGGACGGGTCGATGCGGCGATCCGGGCCTCACTCGCCAGAGAGTGCATTACCTTCGTGCAGGCGGGGCACGCCGGGGCCCGTGACCTCGCGCTGCAACTGCTCCAACGGCAGGTGAGCGGACTTGAGACGGTCTCGTCGGCGGTCGACGCGGAGCAGGATCTTGCGCGGTTCCTCGTGTTCGTGGAACTGGAGGAGGCGCTTCGGGGTCAATAGATCGCGGGCGACAGGCCCGGGGTGTGAGGGGCGCGGAGACCGCCAGATTTTCTCTGCGAGCGCTGTCGGGATGGCTCGATCCGTACGCACGACTCATTGCGGGACCGTGGCCAGAGCGGCGACGGTTGCTGTCGGTGCGCATTCTTGGGCGGGGGGGCAGAGTGATGCCGGGTCAGCGGTCCTGGTCGGCGGGTGTGGTGTTCCAGCGTGTGTGCCTTGGGCGTTGCCGGGGGGCGCTCTCATGACGACATCTGCGACGAAGGGACAGGTCTCCGAGTACATCGCGGACAGCGAGGCTGAAGGGGCGCGCATCGAGCAGCGGACCGAGCGGGCGCTGACGCTGGAGCAGCTTGGGTGGGCCGGGATCCGGCCCGGCAACCGCGTGCTGGATGTCGGTTGTGGCGAGGGAGCCACGAGCCGTCTGATGGCCGACATCGTCGGTGAGGGCGGTCATGTCATCGGGCTCGATGCATCCTTTCGGCGGCTGGAGGATGCTTTTCTTCACCCGCTGCACACCACAAACATCTCGTATGTGCCGAGCGATGCGCACCGGATCCCGCTCGAGGATCGCTCTGTCGATGTCGCGTGGACGCGGTTCATGCTGGAATACTCGCCGAATCCGGAGCTGATCGTTGGCGAGATGGCGCGGGTGACGCGGCCGGGCGGGACGGTTGTGCTCAGCGACCTGGATGGGAACTGCATCTGGAACGCGCCGAGCTCGCGGGAGCTTGATCTGCTCATGCGCGACGCGATGGCGACATTTGGTTCTTCGTTCGATCCGCGGATTGGCCTGCGTCTCTACAGCCTCGCGTACGGGGCCGGGCTCGGGCGGTTGGAGGTCGACATTCGCCCCTATCACGTTGTCGCGGGGGCGATCGACTCGGTTCGTCGCGACCACTGGCAGCAGAAGCTCGACGGCGTCGCCGCTGCGCTCGTTCGTCGCGGATGGGCGCGCTCGAGGGCGAATGAGCTCATCGACAGGATGATGGATCACCTGTGTTCGGCGTCGACCTTCAGCTACAGCGTGCTGATCACGGTTCGGGGCACGCGGTTCGCGTGATGCGCGCTTAGCGGTACACCACATCCATCCCAGCGCCTGATTCCTTGAAGCCGTCGACGTCGCCGACTTTGCCGGCGGCGTTGTTGTCTTTGAGGTCGCGGCCGGGGGAGTAGAGGGTGTAGAGGTCGTTGCGCTTCTTGTAGATGAGGCCGTAGCTGTCGCCGGTTGGGGCGGCGAGCTGGTCGAGTTCGGCGGGGACGAGCTGGTTGAGGGTGTCGGGGTAGGCGCCGGTGCGGAGGCGGTGTCTTTCGAGGGCGATCATGAGGCGGGTGGCGGCGATGTCGGTGCGGATCTGGTCGTCGACTTCGATGAGGCGGGGGAGGATGGTGGTGGCCTGTGTCGCGGGCATGTAGGGGAGTGGGAGTGGTTTGACGCGGCGGAGTGATTGTGCCGCGGCGATGGCTTCGGGATGTTCGTTGCGGGCGGCGGGCTCGGAGCGTGAGAGCGTCTTGTACGCATCGAAGCGATCGGTGAGGGTTTCGGCCGCGGCGGCGCGGAGGGGGGCGAGGCGTTGGGGATCTCCGCCGGGGGTGAAGGTGTCGAGAGAAGCGATGAGGTAGAGGCGTTCCATTTCGATGGTCGCGGCGATGGGCGGGCGGTGGGCGAGTTGGCGGTCGATGGCTTGGGCGGCGGCATCGAGGGCGATGGCGTGGAGGTCGCCGCGGAGGATGGCCTGGCGGATGCGGTCGTTGGCGAGGGTGATGAAGGCATCGCCGGTCATGCGGTTGATGGCGGTGAGGCGGTGGGTGTGGACGCGGGCGATGGCGAGGATGTGCTCGTAGCTCGCCGCGGCGGTGGTCTGGTCGCCGTCTTCGACCGCGGAGACGAGGCGGGCGGCGGCAGCGCGGGCGAGGTTGCGGGAGCCGGCGTTGAGCGTGAAGTGGTCGGTATCTGGCGAGATGAGCGCGGATGGCTCGCCCATGGCGCGGGGCGTGGCGGCGATGGTGTTGAGGGATTCGAACGCGCCGGCGGCTTCGTAGAGCGCGAGGCCTTCGCGGGCGGCGGGGAGGACGGCCTGGGGGCGGTCGAAGTCGGCGGTATCGCCGATGGCGAGGAGGAGCTGGTTGCGTTGGGGCTTGTCGAGCGCGTTGAGTGTGTCGTCGATGCGGGTGATGAGTTGTT
>JBDZUZ010000050.1:0-22909 GCA_040255445.1 Planctomycetaceae bacterium
GGCCTGCCAGTCGTTGAAGAAGGCGGTGATGTCGTCGCCGTCGACGCCGCCGGACTGGTCGTAGTCGGCGGCACAGACCGGGCAGCTGGAGCAGGTGTCACGCTCGAAGCTCGCGTCATCCACGAAGGCGGCGCCGCCGTTGAAGAGTTCGGGCTGGATGAAGAGGATGACGAAGCGGACGCGGGCGCTGTCGGCGGGTGCGGTCACGCAGAGCTCGGACTGGAGGTAGACGTCGAAAGGGCTGGCGGCGGTGAGGGCCGTGACGGTCTCGAAGCCGAGGAGATCGCCGAAGGCGTCGCGCCATTCGACGTTGAGCGCGGCGAAGTTGGGGTCCTGCATGGCGTCGGTCGCCATGTTGTAGTACCAGGCGCTGGCCCGCCAGCTCTCGCCGGGGGCGGTGTCGAACTCCTGGAAGCAGCCGGAGGCGTTATCGCCGCCGGTGAAGTTGCCGAAGAACTTGGAGCTCACAGCGCCGGTGCGGGGGGCGACGGCCTCGATGAAGGCGTTGCCGAAGGGGATCCAGCCGTTGAAGCCGCCGTCTTCGAAGCTCGGGTTCACGAGCACGTTCTGGGCCATCGCCGGGGCGGCGATGCCGGCGAGCGCGGCCAGGCCGACCATTGCAATCTTCGTACGGTTCATTCTGAATCTCCTCGTTTCCAAATACGCGCGGCGAGCCGCGGTATACCTGCCACACCGGGTTTCGCCCGGCACGAATCGCACCCCCGGACACTGTCACGATCCGTCCCTGGCTCCGACGCGTGCCGAGGGCACGCCACGCGTCGGCTCAATTCGGTGCTCGGCGCCGTCCATGACGCCGACACGATCTCTCGGAATCAGTTGCGGTCGATGTCGCGGTCCTTCTGCGACCACAGCACCTCGAATGTGCTGAAGCCGGTTGCCTGATCGCCCAGGTCCTCGGCGCGCTTGTACGCGACGTGACCATCGACGAAGGCGAACATGGCGCCGCCCTTGATCGCCGAGACCTCGGTCGTGCGGCGGGGGTGGCGGTAGTAGGGGATGTAGGTCTTGGGCCCGGCGCCGGAAGCGATGCCGAGCATCTCAGGCGCGGTATTGGGCCAGTAGCCGGGGAACTCGCTGTTGGCGATGCCGGGGCCGTAGCCGAAGCGGCGGCCCGGGCGGCTTGCGATGCCGACCTGTCCGACGGTGAACCAGCGGGGGTCGGCGGCGACCTGCGACGGGAAGAGGCCCCAGGCCTCGCCGATCAGGAGTGTCTGGTCGGCCTGCGTCACGGTGGCGTCGAAGCCGGTGCCGCGGGCGCGCTCGGTCGAGTCGAGCGGGTTGCTGCCGGGCTTGAAGGCGTTGATGCGGTTGGTGCCGGGGACGTTCTGCCACGAACCGGCGGAGGCGGCCCAGTAGTTCATCGTGTAGGAGCGGCCGCCGGCGGGGTGGTTGGGGCAGGCCATGACGCCGCCGCCGAGCGTGTTGCTTTCCTGGTGCGTCTCGAGCAGGTTGGAGTTGTCGATCTGCGGCAGGTATCGGCCGATGCGGTTCTCGTCGTACCAGTACATGTTGAGCTTGCCGGTCTCGCGGTCGGGGGCCTGCCAGAGGGCGGGCGGGAACTGGCTCTTGTAGTCATTCGAGTATGCGAGCAGCGCGGTGACGAGTTGCTTCTCGTGGTTCTGGCACTTGAGGTCGCGGGCGGCGCCGCGGGCCTTGCCCAGCGCGGGAAGGAGGATGCCGATCAAGAGCGCGATGATCGCGATGACCACCAGCAGTTCGATCAGCGTAAAGGCCTGGCGGCGTGATGCCGCGCTCTGAACGTTGGATCCGGTGACGGCCCCTCGGCTCTGCATGTCTGATCTCCGTCGGTCGTGGAACGTGAATCGTGGTTCGGGCGTGATTGGGCAGAATGCCCGCAGCCCTGGTCTTGGCGAGTGCCTTGCGTGTCAGGAGGTCCGGCGGCGGACTGTGACCACCGGGATGTCTTCGGCCAGCACCGGAGTGCGGGTGCCGTCGGGCAGGACCCGGAAGGGGTCCTCCGTCGGCCGGCCGGTGCTCTGATTGATTTCGAGCCGCGTCTGCCGGGTGATGCGGAAGTTGCGGCCCGATTCGCTCTCCGGGTCGGTCAGCACGCGGCAGAGCCAGCGGGCCGATTCGAAGCCCAGCATTTCGGCGTCCTGACAGACCGCCGAGAACATCGGGTAGGTGTGCCGGCGGATGTCGCTGTCGTCGAAGCCGACGATGGAGAGGTCGGTGGGGACGCGGATCCCGAGCTCGAGGCAGCGGCGGAGCGCGCCGACGGTCGCTAGCGGATCGGTCAGGAACACGGCGGTCGGCGGAACAGGAAGGCTCATGAGGCGGGTGATGAGCCCGGCGCCGCCTTCCATGCTGCCGAGGATTTCGATGTCGTAGGACGGATCGATCGCGATGCCGTTCTCGAGCATCGCCTGCTCGTAGCCGGCCTTGCGGTCGAGGTGGTCGGTATCGCGGATCGCGTGCATGCCCAGGGCGATGCGGCGGTGACCCAGGTCGATCAGGTGCTGGACGGCGCGGCGGCTGTCATCCCGCGAATCGCAGCAGATGTAGTTGACGGATGGGTCCTCGTAGCGGTCCGCGGCGACGACGGCGGGGAAGCCCTCGCGGGCGATCGCCTGGCAGACATCCCGGCTTTCCTCGAAGCTGCGGAGGATGACGCCGCGGAGGCCCTTCCTGGCGAAGAACTGCGTGTAGGTTTCCTGCGAGCTCTTGTCGCGGGCGAGGGAGATGATCTTGAGGTCGCCGCGGCGCTCGTCGAGTGCCCGCATCATGCCGCTCATCAGGGCGGACTCGAAGGCGCCGTAATCGGGGCGGACCGCATCGGCGGGGTACACGAGGCCGACGACGATCGACTGGGTGCGGGGGAGGGGCGGGACGTAGCCGTTGAGGCTGGCGGCCTCGAGCACCTTGCGGCGGGTCTCGGGGTCGACGTTGGGGTGGTTGTTGAGGGCGCGGGACACCGTCGCCGCTGAAACACCGACCCGCTGGGCGATCTGCCGGACTGAGGCCATGCTCCGCCTTTCGCTGAAACCGCGGTCAAGAAGAAACCGGGGTCTGAAACAGTCGCGGAACGATGAAACATGTTCCACGACTGTTCCAAACTAGCGAGTGCGGATCCCCTGTCAAGGCATTCGGGCGGTCAATCCGGGAAAAATTCCAAAAAATCTTGCTGCGGGTATTCTGCCGTTTCAGCCGTGGAAACCGGTGCTTTGCCGCGGAGGGGCCATTGCTGGGGGTGCTGTTTCACGGTGTACCACGTGTTGCGGGCTGTCCCAGCCGGCGTGCACCGTCGAGGCCGCGGATGTTCCACGCGACGCCGTCGGGGGGGAGCTCCAGGCCGCGGCCGTCGGCGGGGCGGACGATGGTCCGGAGCGTCGTGCCGTCGAAGGACTGCATGACCCAGGAACGCGGCCGGGCTCCCTCGGTGGGCTCGGGGTAGGCCAGGCCGTTATTGATCCGCAGCCGCGGGGCGGCGGGTGGCGGCGTGTCCCTTGGGGCGAGCCAGGGCATGGCGGGCGGCAGGGCGGTGATGGCGTAGGGGCCGCGGGCGAGGGTTGTTGCGATGCCGCGGCGGTTCTCGAGGAGGGCGATCGCGCTGAAGTGGATGTTGCCGCTCGCGCCGCCCGGGCCGAGGTCGCGGGAGCGGGTCACCGCGATCTGGTTGACGATCTCGGCGGGCTCCCAGCTCTTCTCCCTGGTGTCCGCGGCGAGGATGCGGCTGGTGTAGTTGCCGACCCAGATGTGGCGCTGCTGGTCGTTGTTGGCGATCCACCAGTCGAGGAGGCGCGGGTAGGACTGCGGCGCCTGGTCGATGGGCCAGTAGAGCTGCGGGGCGATGTAGTCGAGCCAGCCTTCGCGGAGCCAGCGGCGGGCATCCGCGGCGAGCTGCTCGTAGGCGTCGAAGCCCTGGATGCCGGGGGGGAAGCCGGGGCGCCAGATGCCGAAGGGGCTGATGCCGACGGCGATGTGGGGCTTGGCGGCCTTCGTGCGCGTGTAGAGCTCGCGCATGAACGAATCGATGTTGGAGCGGCGCCAGGCGGCGACATCGAGCGTCCCGCCGGCAGCGCGGTAGGCGTTGTACGGCGCGCTGTCGGGGAAGGGGACGCCGGCTTTGGGGTAGGGGTAGAAGTAGTCGTCGAGGTGAACGCCGTCGATGTCGTAGCGGTTGACGACATCGAGGATGACGGCGAGCGAGTGTTCGCGGGCTTCGGCGACGCCAGGGTCGAGCCAGAGGTATTGGTCGTAGCTGCGGACCCATTCGGGCCTGCGTTTGCTGACATGCGTGGCGTGGTCGGGGTGTTCAGCGCGGAAGTGGCGGGCGCGGAAGGGGTTGAACCAGGCGTGGACCTCGATGCCGCGGGCATGGGCTTCTTTCACCCATTCGGCGAGGGGGTCGTATTCGGGACGCGGGGGCTGGCCGCTGCGGCCGGTCAGGAACTCGGACCAGGGTTCGGGGCCGCCGGGGAAGATGGCGTCGGCGGTGGGGCGGACCTGGAGCACGACGGCGTTGAGGTTCGTCTGTGCGCACATCTCGAGGATGCGCACGATCTCGGCGCGCTGCTCGGCGGCGGAGAGCGTCTTCTTCGAGGGCCAGTCGATGTTTGCGACGGTGGCGACCCACACGCCGCGGAATTCGCGGGGCGGCTCGGGGAGGGGCTGCGGCGGTGTCGGGTTCTGTGCGCGAACGCTCAGTGTGGTGAGCAGTGCGGAGAGCGCGAGGACGAGAGCGGCCGTGAACTTCATGCACGGGTTGTAGGTCGCGTGCACCCGTCAGCGTTCATCGACGGCGGAGACTTCCTTCCAGCGGAGGATGCGGGCCTGCGGGGTGATGAAGGCGGCGGCGGGGATGACCTCTTCATACGGGGCGGAGGGGGGGCGCCATGTGAGAAGCAGGCCCTGCGTGCCGGTCACTTCCATGTACCGGACTTCGATGGTGTGCACACCGGCGGAGAGTTCGGTGGTGCCGGCGCGGAAGCGGAAGCCGTGATTGCCGTCGTCGGTGATGACGGGGAGTCCGTCGATGAGGAGCTGGGCGCCTGCGTCGCTGCCGAGGTTGAACGTCCACGGGCCGGGCTCGGTGATGCGGATGCGGCCGGTGAAGCGGGCGGCGAAGTAGTCGGTGAGGCCGCCGGTGTAGAAGGCGGTGTTCTGGATGCGCCAGGCGATGTTGCCGACGTCGGTGCTCTGCGCAGGTGTGGACCAGTCGATCTGGGTCAGTGAGCGGGCCGCGCGCGGTGAGACGTACCACTCGGCGGTGATCCCGGCGCCGGCGGCGGAGGGCGGGTTCTCGAGCGGTCCGGGCTCGAACGCAGCGGATGGGATGACATCCTCCACGGCATCGCCGGGGCCCTGCCAGGTGAGGATGACACCTTGTGAACCTGCGCGTTCGAGGTATTGCACTTCGATCTCGGCGGGACCTTCATCGAGGTTGATCGTCCCGGTGCGGAAGCGTGTGGTGTGGTCGGCATCATCGTTGACAACAAGTTCGCCGTTGATCAGGAGCCGCGCACCCGAGTCGCTGCCGAGACTGAAAGACCACGGGCCCGGGCGGGGGACCAGGAGCCGGCCGCGGAAGCGGACGGCGAACCAGTCAGCGCCGGCGCTGGGATTGAAGGCAGCGGTGGCGGGGCGGAAGCTGACTTTGGGCTCGATGGTGGCGAAGTCCCAGTTGCCCCAGTCCACGTGTCCGAGCCGGGCGGCGTGGCGGACGTTGGGTGTCCAGTAGGCGCGCAATCCGCCGTCGAGGGGGTCGAGTGGCATCTCCGCGGCGTGGGGGCTGAGGGCATCGGAGGGGACGACCACTTCCGGTTGCCCCGGGCCGGACCAGCTGAGCACCAGTCCCTGAGCACCGGTGCGTTCGAGATAGCGGATCTCGATGTTGTGTTTGCCCGCGGTGAGGAAGCGGGCGCCGCGCCGGGTGCGGAAGCTGTGGTTGGCCTCATCGTTGACGAGGAGTTCGCCGTCGATGTAGAGGCGTGCGCCGCCGTCGTTGCCGACCGAGAGCGTCCAGTTGCCGCTCCGCGGGATGTTGATTGTGCCGGTCATGCGGACGGCGAAGTTGTCGGTGGGCCCGTTCTCGTAGAAGGGCTCGGTGGTCGAGGAGGGCCAGTTGACGCGGTCAATCAACGTCGACTCGTCGTGCTTCGACCAATCGATCTGTCCGAGGCGGGCGGCGTAGTTGACGTTCTTGATCCAATAGGCGGTGAGTCCGCCGCCTGTCGCGGGTGTCACGACGCGCGGGCGGAAGGCGGAGGCGGGGACGACCTGCGCTGCCTGGCCGGGGCCCTGCCAGGTGAGGATGAGACCTGCGTTTCCGGTTCGTTCGAGGTAGTGGACATCGATGTCGTGCTCGCCCTCGGGGAGGGTGACGGTGCCGGCGCGGAAGCGGAAGCCGTGGTCGGGCTCATCGATGACGACGGGGTTGCCGTTGATGAGCAGGCGGGCGCCCGCATCGCTGCCGAGGCTGAAGGTCCAGTCGCCGCTGCGCGGGATCAGGAGTCGGGCGGCGAGAGCTACGCCGAAGTGGTCGCCGGGCCCGCCGGCCAGGAACGGGGCGGATGTCGGGCGCCAGTAGACCTTGGGCACGGTTGTCTGCTGATCGAATTCGCCCCAGGCGACCATGCCGAGACTGGCGGCGTAGCGCGTACTGGTGTGCCAATAGGCGTTGATCCCGGCCCCGGGCGGGCCGGACTGGTCGCCGGATGCGACGGCGGTGGCCGGCGTCAGTGCGCTGGGGGGCACGATCGACTCATAGAGATCGCCGGGCCCGCGCCAGGTGAGCACGAGGCCCTGGCTGCCGGTGCGTTCGAGGTATTGCACTTCGATGTCGTGCTGGCCGGCGGCGAGAGAGAGCGTCCCGGCGCGGTAGCGGAAGTTGTGGTCCGCATCGTCCTGGACGATGAGTTGACCGTCAATGAACAGGCGGGCGCCGGCATCGCTGCCGAGTCGGAAGGTCCAGTCGCCGCCGGCGGGGATGTTGATCGAGCCGACGATGCGCGCGGCGAACCAGTCCGTGGGGCCGCCGGGGAAGAAGGGGTTGGCGTTGTGGGACCAGCTGATATTGGGGACGAGCGTTGTCGAGTCGTAGATGGTCCAGTCGATGTGCGAGAGGCTGGAAGCGTGGCTGACGCCTGTGGTCCAGTAGGCGCGGAGACCGCCGATTTCACCGTCGTCCTCGGTGGTGGGGCTGTGCCAGAATGCGGATGCGGGGACGGCGACGTAGGCCGTCGTGCCCGGCGCGCGCCATTGCAGGCGCAGTCCCTGACTGCCGGTGCGTTCCATGAACAGCACTTCGATGTCGTGGTCGCCGGCTTGCAGCGCGATCGAGCCGTTGCGCCACCGGAAGGAGTGGGCGGCGTCGTCGTTCACGACCAATGATCCGTTGACGAAGAGGCGCAGGCCGTCATCGCTGCCGGCGTTGAAGGTCCAGAACCCGGAGGCGGGCACCGAGATCTTCCCCGTCAGGCGCACCGCGAAATGATCCGCGGGACCGCCCTCGTAGAAAGGGAGCGTGGTGGTCACCCAGTCGATGGCTGGGACGACGGTGGTATGGTCGGAACGGGACCAATCTACCTGACCGAGCACGGTGGCGTGGCTGGTGTCGGTCTGCCAGTCGGCGCGGAGGCCGGCTCGGCGTTCGGGCTCCTCGGACTGGGCCGCCGCGGGCGCACAGCACTGGAACGCCGCGAGGGCCGCGGCGATGGCTCCGAGATATGTCTGTCGGCGGCGCGTGCCCATTCCAATCTGCTCCCAGAGTGCGGGATCAGATCGGATCGGCAGGATGGGTCGGGATCGTCGGGGCGTCTCTGCGGAACCGGGGATCGCCTGCGCGGTGTGTGCGGCTTGTAGGGGCTGGGGGAATGCGCCCGGCGTTCAGTCGCGGCCGATTGGCGAGCGGCCTGCGGCGACCTCGGACTTGCCGCCGACCCGCACGATCTGCGCGAGGAAGGACTGATACTCGTCTTCCATCTCGAGCGCTGTGCGGCCGAAGTAGGCGGGGAAGAGTTCGCCGGTCTGGCGGCGGAGGTTGTAGGCGACGACAGCGCGGTCGCCGCCGCGTTCGCGGATGCGCTGGGTGATGCGGCCGGCGGCGGCGTCGTCGAGGAGTTGACGAAGACCGTCGCGGTAGCGGCCCTGTTCGCCCTCGTTGAGGAAGTGCATGAGCGCCCAGAGCTGCGCGTAGTAGGTAAGGGCGCGCCACTGGCTGCGGGCCATGAGTTCCTGCGGCGAGGTCTGGATGAGCTCTTCGAGCATGAAGAGGCGGTTGTAACGGGTGGCGATGCGGAGCTGGTCGTAGCGTTCGAGGTTGGCCCAGGGCAGGAACTCGGGGATCTCGGGGTCTTCGCTCGACCAGCGGAAGCCTTCCATGTAGGTCGCGAGGCCTTCCTCGAACCAGACCGGGAGCGAGTTGCGGAACGCGCGCTGGGTGTACTGGTGCCAGCCTTCGTGCGCGGCGATGGCGAAGGTGTCGTGCGGGCCGATGTCGTAGAGGACAGCGCGGCCGCCGGAAGAGAAACCGCCGCGCTGGATGCGGAGGTAGATCTCGGCGTCCTGGCCCATGACCATCTGCGTGACGCGGGCCCACTGCGGGCGGTTGGCCATGAGGTAGGTTTCGAGCTGCGCTTCCGGCGGCGGGAGCTTGCCCAGGGCGGAGCGGTAGTGGGCCATCGCGTGCTCCATGAAGATCGGCATGCGGCCGCGGAGCAGCGGGCGGGTGGTGGTGGTGTAGATGCGGTAGGAGGGCGAGTAGATGACCTCGCCGGGCGTGGACTCGAAGGTCCAGGGCTTCGAGGTGACGGCGATCGTGCCCACCGCCGCGGCGGGGGCGGGCGCGTTCATCACGGCCGGTGAGGCCGCGGACCTGGAGGGTTTGACGGCGCCGTCCTGCTGGCAGGCGGCCAGGATGGAGACCGCGGCGAGGGCGCATGCCGCGACGGCGATCAGGCGGGGGACACTGTGCGGTCGACGGTCGGCTGCTCGCATCGGGTCCCTCGCTGGCTGGTCGCGGTAAGTGCCTGTGTATGGGCAACTGTTTATTGGCGCCGGCTCATCGGCACCCTTGTATCGGCCGGGTGGCCGGGGTCTCTACGCCCCGAGGCCGGCGAGCTGTTCGTTCGCCGCATCGCGCTCCTGGATGGCCTGCTGGAGCTGCGTGCGGGTTTCTTCGACCATCGCCGGCGGGGCCTTCTGGGCGTAACCGGGGTTGGCCAGACGGCCTTCGAGCGTCTTGATCTGCTTGTTTCGGTCGGCGATGAGTTTTTCGAGGCGGGCCCGCTCGGCGGAGGCATCGACCGCATCGGCGAGGTTGGAGAGGCGGTGTTCCGCGGCGTTGTAGGTGAAGGTGACGGAGGGGCCGGCGGGGGCCGAGTTTGAGATGGTGTCGACGTTGGCGAGGGTGCGGATGAGCGCGGCCTCGGCGTCGGTGACGCTGAGTCCCGCCGCGGGGTGGTAGGTGACCATGCGCTTGGGCGGCACATTGTGCTGGGCGCGGACCTCGCGGATGGCGGTGATGAGGGCGCGGGCGCGGTCGAAGGCGGCCTCGGCCTCGGGGTTGTGCCACGCGGCGGCGACCTTCGGCCAGCCGGCGGTGGTGAGGAGACCGTCTTTGGTCGGGCGGCCGAGGGTGATGCCGTCGATGGGGGCGGTCTCGATGGCGCGGACGCGCTCGAAGATCGCCTCGGTGACGTAGGGCATCACGGGGTGGATGAGGCGGAGGATGGTTTCGAGCGCGTGGGCGAGGACGGCCTGCTGCGCGGCGTCGGTGCGGGCGGTGGGTTTGACGGCTTCGAGGTACCAGTCGCAGAAGTCGCGCCAGAGGAGGTCGTAGAGCGTCTGCGCGTAGTTGGCGAAGTTGTACTCGCGCAGCGCGGCCTCGGCCTGCTGCACACCGCCGGCGAGGCGCGAGAGCATCCAGCGGTCGGCGAGGGAGAGGTTTGTTTCGCGCGTGACGGCGCTGCCGGGATTGGAGGCCGAGCCGAGGATCGCGAGGGCGAAGCGGGCGGCGTTCCAGAGCTTGTTGCCGAAGTTGCGGCCCATGTCGAACTTCGGGCTGGTGTTCTTGCCGGTGGCGGGGTCGCGCTCGACGGGCATCCGCACATCCTGCGTCTGCGTCGTCATGTTGCAGAGTGTGTAGCGGAGGGCATCGGCGCCGTGGGACTCGACGATGTCGAGCGGGTCCACACCGTTGCCGAGGGACTTGGACATCTTGCGGCCCTCGCCGTCCTGGATGACGGCGTGGACGAAGACATCGCGGAAGGGGGGCGGGCCTGCATCGGTCGTGGAGGTCGAAGCGTTGGCGGCGTCTCCGGTCTGCTCGAAGTTCGCGGGCAGGAAGTAGCGGTTGAACATCACCATGCGCGAGACCCAGAGGGTGATGATCTCGCGGGCGGTGCAGAGGGTGGAGGTAGGGTTGAAGGCGCGGAGTAGGGGCGTCGACTCGGGCCAGCCGAGTGTGGAGAGGGGCCAGAGTGCGGAGGAGAACCAGGTGTCCAGGACGTCGGGGTCTTGAGTGAAACCGCTTTCTTCTTCAAGGTACTCGACCAGAGAGGGCGCATTGTTGACGCAGACGGCGACTTCATACTCGCCATCGAGTTCGGGAAGGCCATACCACGGCGGCCCTCCGGGCGTTGCATCGCCGATGAATGTACGGCCGGATGCCACATGCCGGAACACAGCCACGCCGACCAAGCGGTTTGCACTCTCTTCAGTCTCGGTCTCGCCTGGGCACCACGACCAAGCGAACAGCGACGCGCCGCTTGCGTCGAGGAAATCGAGATCCCCACCATTGACAAGCTGCTGGCGGTTCGTTGCATCGATGGTGATCGTCTTGGTCCACACCGGGATCCGATGCCCCCACCAGAGCTGGCGCGAGATGCACCAGTCGCGGATGCCGTCGTGCCACTGCTCGTAGGTCTTGGCGTAACGGGCCGGGTGGAACTGCAGGCGGTTGTCTGTCGGCGCCGACTGCGATCCGCTTCCTGCAGAAGTCCGCTGATCGCTGACCAGCGCCCGGTTCGCCTGCCCCGCCATCCGCTCATCGGTCACACGCACATACCACTGATCGCTCAGGTACGGCTCGATCACCGCCTTGCTGCGGTCGGAGTGTTTCACGCTGTGCTTGTGCGGCTTCGTGCCTTCGAGCAGGCCCAGGGCCTTGAACTCGGCGACGACCTTCTTGCGTGCATCCTCGCGGGACATCCCGATGAACAGCGAGGCATCGCCGACATCCTCCCAGCCGTGCTTCTCCGACACCGTTGCATCGGGCGCGAAGATGTTCACGAGCACCGGGTGGCCCGCGGCCTCGATCGTCTGCGCGTGGCGGCGACCGATCTCGTAGTCGTTGGGATCGTGCGCGGGCGTCACCTTCAGATAGCCCGTCGCCATGCCCGCCTTCGGGTCGGCGCGTTCCTCATCGGTCCGCGCATAGGCCTCGGGCAGGACGACATAGCTGTCCTCGATGATCGGGATCACGCGGCCGACCAGCGGGAGTTCGGCGAACAGGCCGCGGAGGGACTTGGCCCGCGGATCGTGCGGGTTGATCGCCACGGCGACATCGCCCAGGTAGGTTTCCGGCCGCGTCGTTGCGACGGTGACCCACGCGGGTTCTTCGCCGGGGTGCTGGTCCGCGCCGGGATACCCGGCGGTTGCGAGTTCGTTCCATGTGACCGGCGCGTGCGACCCCGCCGCGTTCTTGCGCACCAGCGGGTAGCGCAGGTAGTAGAACGAGCCATCGATCTCCGCCTCGTAGCACTCGTCGTCTGCGACCGCGGTCTGGAGCACCGGGTCCCAGTTGACGAGCCGCTTGCCGCGGTAGATCAGGCCGTCCTTGAAGAGGCGGAAGAACGCCTCGCGCACCGCGCGGGCGCACTGCTCGTCCATCGTGAAGCGGACGCGCTCCCAGTCGCAGGAGCAACCGATCTTCTGGAGTTGGTCGATGATCTGGGCTTCGTAATCGTCCTTGAAGGCCTGGATCTTCGCGATGAACTCGTCGCGCTGGAAGTCGGTGCGGCGCTTGCCCTCCTCCTGCATCACGCGGCGTTCCACCACGGCCTGCGTGGCGATGCCGGCGTGGTCGGTGCCGGGCATCCAGAGGGTTTCGAACCCCATCATCCGGTGGGCGCGGGTGAGGATGTCCTGGAGCGAGTTGTTGAGAGCGTGGCCCAGGTGGAGGCGGGCGGTGACGTTTGGCGGGGGGATGAGGATGCAGTATGGCCTGGCCTCGCCGCTCAGCACCCGGGCGGGGTCGGCGTGGAAGGCCTTCGCGGCGGACCAGCGGTCCCAGATGCGGGCCTCGTGTTCGGCGGGTCGGTACTGTTTGGGAAGGTCGGTGCCTGCCGATGGTGTGGGGGCCGATGGATCGGCCGCGGCGGACGCGGCGGCAGGTGCGGTGTTGTCGTGCTTCGATGACGTCGGGGCGGCCATAGGTGGCAGTGTACGCCCCGGTCCGGTTGGGCCGGGTTCGGTGGATCGGCTGTGGGGCGGCAGGAGGCTGGAATGTCGGATATGGGTCGGGCAGGTTCTGAGGCGGGCGGCGGGAAGAAGCTGGCGATCGTGGGGGTGTCGGTCCTGGCCGTGGCGGTGATCGTCGCGGTGGGGCTGGCGGTGCGGGCGGCGACCTCGGCCGCGCCCGGCGAGGCGAACGCCGCGACGGGGGGGACCGCGAGCAACGACTCGATCGATGCGATCCTCAACTCGGTCGAGGAGTACCGGCGGCGGGGCGACACGGCCAAGATGGAGCTGATCCTCAAAGAGGCGACCGCGAGCTACCCGGGCGAGCAGCGGCTGGCGATCTCGTACGGCGAGCTGCTCGCCGCCAACCGCCGCAACGAGGAGGCGTACGCGCAGTACGAGAAGGCCCTGGCGATCGGGCCGCGGGATGCGGCGACCGAGTTCATGGCCGGGACGCTGGCGAGCATGATCGGGCGGGACGACCGCGCGGTCGAGCATTACGCCGCAGCGCAGGCGGCGAACGCATCGGACTGGCGGGCGCCGCTCTTTCTGGGGCAGGTGCAGCTCAAACAGGGTGAGGTGGAGGAGGCGAAGAAGAACCTGCTCATCGCCGCGCGGCTGCGGCCCGAGACCGCCGCGGCGTGGGGCACGCTGGCGGAGATCGCGCTGCGGGAGAACAAGCCGACGATCGCGCTGCAGCACATCGATAAGGCGCGCGAGCTCGAGCCGCGTGTGACGGTGTGGCGGCTGATCGAGGCGCGGGCTCTCAAGCGCGACAACAAGCCCGAGGAGGCGCTCAAGCTCCTGATCGGGCTCGAAGAGTCGCAGCAGATGGAGCCGGGCGTGATGCCGCTGATGGCCGAGTGCTTCGGCATGCTCGGCCGGCCGGCGGATGCGGCGGAGATGTATGTGCGGGCGGCGGACCGGCAGCCGGGCGATGGGCAGGTGCAGATGGATGCAGCGCTCTGGCTGGAGCGGGCGGGCGACATGCACCGCGCTGTGACCTACGCGATGAAGGCGAAGGAGCTGGGGGTCGAGGGCGCGGAGGCGGCGATTCAGCGGATGGCGGCGAAGGGGAAGGGTTGAGTGAACATGGTCTGATGGCGTGCGCGGGCGCGTGCTCGCGTGCGGGTGTGTGATTGCGAAGCGTGAGCGATGACGCCGTGATCAGGTCAGCCAGCGGCCGCCGTCGATGCGGATCACCTCGCCGGTGATGTAGCTTGCTTCGAGCGCGAGCCAGCGCACGACATCCGCGGCTTCTTCGGGTGTGCCCGAGCGGCCCAGCGGGATGCGGCGGATGTACTTGGCCTGCTCGGATTCGTCGGACTCGTAGCCCTGATCGGGCCAGGCGACGACGCCGGGGGCGACGCCGTTGACACGGACGAGCGGGGCCATGTCGCGGGCGAGGGAGCGCACCATCTCGATGAGCGCGGCCTTGGACATCGCGTACGCGGCGAAGTCCTTGCGGGGGCGGCCCATCGCGTGCATGTCGCACATCGCGACGACCGAGCCGCCGCCGGCGAGGCCCGAGTTGGCGAGCAGCCGCGAGAGCCGCGCGGTGAGCAGCAGCGGCGACATCGCGTTCACGCGGTAGTTGCGGAGGATCGTGCCGGCGTCGAGCTCGTCGAGCGGCGAGGGGCTGTAGATGCTGGCGTTGTGAATAAGCGCATCGAGCCGCGGCAGGCTGGAGGCGATGCGGCGGGCGAAGAGGTCGGCCGCGGCGTCGTCATCGAAGTCGGCGTGCGTGATCGCGGCGAGCACGCCGTGGGCCTGCAGTTCCGCCGCGGCGATCTCGGCCTCTTCGCGGCTTGAGTTGAAGGTGAGCAGGACATCGCAGCCCGCGACGGCGAAGGACTCCGCGATGGCGCGGCCGACGCGGCGGGCGCCGCCGGTGATCATGACGATCGGGTGGCCGGTGGAGCCGAGGGCTTCGAGGTCGGCGATGGGGGCGGCGGAGGGGTCGTTGGCGGGGGTGGATGATCCGCGGCGGAGGCGGTGTCGGCCGGTGTCTGCAGACGCGGTCTGCGCGGAGCCCAGGTCGGGTTCGGCGGGGGCATCGGCATCGGCGGCGGAGGCTGCGAGGCGGCGGGCGGATTCCTGCCATGGGTCGGGCGAGGGCGGGGCCGCCGCGGCGGCACGGACGGCGGCGGCCTCGCGCATCCGGCGGATGCGGCGGATGCGCCGCCAGGAGATCACGGCGAGGAGCGTGAGCATCGCGCCGACGACGAAGGCGAGGAAGGCAACGAAGAGCCAGAGGGCGGAATTGACCTGCGCGGTGCGCGGGTCTGACTGGCTGGCGGCTTGCGCGAGGAGGTGGAGCGGCACGGGGGCAGGATACCGCGGCGGGCGGCGTCGCGGGTGAGCCGGCCGCGCCGGCTATCTGATCGACCGCCAGACAGACTCGGCCCACGGCAGATCTGCCTTGTCTTTGACAATGACGGTCACCACGCCGAGTTCTCCCTCGAAGGCGACGTAGCCTTGAAGGACGAAGCTGCTGACGCAATCACAGTCGTCGTCATCGTGCTCGTGGCGGTGCTCCTCCCGCTCGAACCACTCGGCCCCGCCGCGGCGATGGGGCTCGTCGATCGGAGCGAGCATCGTGCTGCCTTCAGCGCGGTCGAGCGTGTCGGTGTCGCCCTCCGCGGCGACGTCCTCCAGGCTCTTCAAGGCGCCATCGGGTGTTTGTCGCTCGATCATCGAAATGTGGACGGAACGATCACCGTCCGCAGCGACGAATTCGTACGGATCCCTGTGGTTCACGAAGCTACCGGGCAGCTCCACCCAGCGGCTCGACAATCGGTAGCGAACTGGGCCGCGGCGGTAGCCGATGAGCGGGCCCGTCGCGGCCGCGGCTCGCTCCTCAATCGTCCTCGAGAGCGTCTCTGGTACCTGCAACTGCCCGTCGGAGAGGCGGATGACTTCGGCCCATTCACGCCACGGGAGTGCCGCGCCGGGGTCTTTACGGTGGGCAGTTGTGAGGGCGTTGTGGATGGTGGCGAGAAGGTCGTCGTCGTTCTCGGATACTGCACGCTTCCAGCGCACATCGACCCACATCAGCGCTTCGGCGCCGGCGATGAGGTCTCGGACGGTACTGCCGGCGTCCCACCACGGGAAGACCTCGATGCCCAGGCGGGGGTCCTCGGCCACGGCACGGAGCCACTCGACGCTGCGCGGACCCCGGGGTGTGTGCAGGAACGCCTTTGGTTCACGGAACCGCATCGACTCGGGAACACCGAGACCGCTGTGCGGGCTCTCCGCCTCGGGTTGCTCGAGGAGCTTCGTGCAGGTCTCCTTGAGCCAATCGAGCATCGCCGCTTCCAGCCGGTCGCGCTTGCCGGAGCCGAAATAGCCGGTCGTGTCGATGGCCTCATCATCGAATTGCAGCGCCAGGCCGAAGCTGCTGGCGACCTTGCGGGCGAACGCGATCGCCTGTTGGTGATATCCCGGCCCGCCCGCGGCGGTTTGTCCGAAGAATTGCATCCGGTTCGGATAGGGCAAGGCGATGAAGACCGGCGGCACCGCCGGGTGAAGCTCGACAAGAAGCACGGGCACCGGGGGCGAGTCATCACCCACCGGCATGGTTGTCTCACTCACGTGAGCCACACCATTGAATGCGAACTGGTCCGCGGTCCTCCAGATACGGTCGACAAACCGGTCGGGGATCGAGCGGCGGCCGACGGCGAGGAGATTGAAGTTGGGTTCCATCGCGAGCTCCGGGCTGGGTGCAGAGCGCAGCGTAGAGCGGTCGAAGGTGACCGGGCTACTTCACCGATCGCCAGACTGACTCGGCCCAGTCGGCATTGGCCTCATCGGCGAAGCCGATGGTCATGAAGATGTAGGTCCCTTCGAAGACGAGGTAGCCTTGCAGGATGAAGGGTGCATCGTTGGGGTCGTCGTTGGCGAACCAGAAGGCTTCGCCGCGGCGGTCGGGGTCGTTGATCGGGGAGAGGGTGTGGGCGTTCTCGGGGATGCGTTCGGCGTGCCCCTTGGCGAATTCTTCGGCGAGCGGCTCGAGCGGGGCGGGGTTGCCGTGCTGGTCGGCGGGAGCCAGCGCGGAGACGCGGATGAAGCGGTCGGCGCGGTGGGCGACCCAGGATTCATCGTCTTCGTACTCGAGGAACGAGCCGGGGATGGTGATCGACTTGCCGTACAGGCGGCGGACGACATCGGCGCGGCGGTAGCCTGTGACCGGGACGGCGGCGGATTCGGCGGCGGCGTTGGCGTGCTTGCGGATGGTTGTCTCGAGACCATCGTGGAGCTCGAGTTCGCCGTCGTTCAGCTCGATGAGTTCGAGCCACTCGCGCCAGGGGAGCTCGAGTTCGGGGTCGAGTTCGTGGGCGCGGACGAGCAGGTCGTTGAGCATCGCGTGCTGCGCGGCCTCGTCTTCGGTCTCGGGCTCCATCCAGCGGCACTCGGTCCACATCAGGGCGCGGGCGGTCTGCGCGAGGGTGCGGGCGGTAAGTTCTTCGTCCCACCAGGGGAAGTGGTCGATACAGCGATCGGGTGTGGCGATGGCGGTATCTATCCAGCTGGTATCGCGCGGGCCCATCGGCGTGTGGAGCGGGGCGGGCGGCGAGGGGAAATGGTAATCGAGCGACATCGAGATGGCCGAGGTCGCATCGGCGTGTTCCGCCATGTTCTCCTTGACCGCCTTACCGACAGCGCTCAGCCAATCGAGCATCGCCCGTTCGAGTCCTTCGCGGCTGCCGGACTCGAAGTAGTTGGACTCGTCGCTGCTCTCATCGTTCGATTGGATGGTGAGCGAGAGTTCGGCGGCGACGGCGCGGACAAAGGCGATGGCCCGCTGATGAAATCCGGGGCCGGAGGCGGAAGTCCGAGCGTCGAAGCGGATGCTCCGGGGCGTTTCGAGGGCGATGAAGATCTCGCCGCCGATCGGGTAGAGCGAGACGGTCATCGCGGGGGTGGGTTCGGCATCGGGGTCTTCATCCTGCGTGAACTCGAAGATCTCGCCCGTGGCGCGGTCTCCGAATGCAAACTGGTGCGCAATGGCCTGGATGCGATCGAAGGTGTCCTCGGGGAGCGTGGTGCGGGAGGTAGCGAGGAGGGAGAAGGCGATGGCCATGGTGGGGTCTCTGGGTGGTCGTGGCCGGGGGTGATCGTTGTCGGGATCAGCGGTAGACGAAGTCGTGCCCGGCGCCGTCTGGGATCAGCGCCTTGTGCGGGTTCTCGGGGTGCGGCAGGCCGCCGTCATCAACGCCGTCGGCGCCCACGGAGTAGAGGGTGAACGCTTCGTCGGTGCTGCGGTAAACGAGGGGAAAGGAAGCGCGGGGGCGGGGTTCGAGGTCGGGGAGTTCGGTGGGGACGAGGGCGTCGAGCGTGTCCGGGTAGGCGCCGGTGCGGAGACGGTGGCGCTCGAGGGCGATCAAGATGCGGGTAGCGTGGAGGTCGCAGAACATCTGATCGACCGCGGACATGTACCTGCCCGTCGGCGGGGGGCCGAACTTGCCGCGGTCGAAGGCACGCTCATCGGCGAGGAGCGTGTCCATGAGCTTCTGCGCCGCAATGAGATCGGGGTCGGTGGCCCGCTGGGCGGGCGTCGTCGGAGCGAGCAGTGTGGCGCCGTCGAAATATTCGTTGACCTGGCGGGAGAGCCGGGCGCGCTTGTAGGCGCTGGCTTCCCGGAGCATGTCGAGGTTGGTGAGGCGTTCTGCTTCGAGCCAGGTTGTGGGCGGGGGCAGCACGAGGAGGCGGTCGGTGGCCGCCGCGGCGTGCTCAAGCGACTCGGCGTCCAGTTGGCCCGCCGCGAGGCCGCGGCGGAGCTGCGTGATCATCTTCGTGGCGGAGGTGATCGAAACCAGGCGGTCGACCATCGTCGGCTGAAATGCGAACGCGTGCGAGAGGATCAGGCCTTCCTCGTATCGCTCGACCGCCGCGGCCGGGTTGCCGCGTTCGAGTTCGCGGGCGCATTGAGCGGCGAGCATGCTCACAAGGTCGCGCAGGTGCCCGTAGCGGAACGCATTCGGATCCAGCAGAAGGAGGGACTCGGGCTGGCGGTCGGCGAAGGGAAAATACGCAGCGCGGAGGGTGGTTGTGAGCTTGAAGACGCCAGCGGTCTCAACGAGATCCAGACCCCGATTGGCGAGCGCGACCCGCTCGGGCGTGTCATAGTCGGCGGGCGCAATCAGCGGCTGCATATTGAAGAGGCCGTCCGTCACATCCTCGCCGCTCTCCTGCCCTATGTGATTGATGATCGCGGCGGCCCTTGCGCCTTGCATCCAGCCGTCGAGTTGGGTCTCGCTCGAAGGTGATGGCTGGAGGGCGTGTCCCAAAGCATTGAACTCAGCGACGTAGTCGCGAGTGGGCTCTTGGGGCCGCGCGAGCATGAGGCCGCCGATGGCGATTGCGGCGATGGTGGCGACAGCGAGGGTGGCAAGGAGTGGGCGGCGCATGAGTGGGGAGGGTGCTGTGCGGGAACAGGCAGTGGAAGCCCTGTTGCTCACCGATAGACGAAATCGGATCCGGGAGTTGGGTTGTGCATCGCTTCGAAGAGGTCGCCCGGCGCGGGTGTGCCGTCGTCGTCGACCAAGTCCGACCCGACAGAATAGAGCCGGTAGCCCTCATCACCTCGTTTGTAAACGAGTGGGAACACGCCGGCGAGTCCTCTGAACAGTGATGCTTGTTCGCCGAGCGGCATCGCTCCGAGCGACTCTGGATACTCACCTACGCTCAGATGATGGTGCTCGATTCTGACCATCAAATAGGTGGCTTGAACATCGGTATCGAACCAGCTGAAGAGCCGAAGGTGCGCCTCAAGTCCGAGCGTCGGATCCCAGTTGTACTCCTCGAAAAGGGGCGGATTCTGGTACGTCCCGATAGCGTCCCAGTACGCGAGTGCGGCCGGTGACGAATCGCGGTCCTTGGGCGACATCCGGGCCAGTTGCTTCGCAGACAGAAAGAACCTGTTGAGCTCGCGGCTTCCAAAGAGACGTCCAACAACCGGAGCTTCGTTGATCGCATCGAGCGCGATCATTCGCTCCGCCTCCAGTATCGCTGCAGCGGATGGCAAATGCCCCAGCTGTCGCTCTATCGCTTGTCGGACCTTGTCGAGCGATGCGGCGTCGAAGTGCTCACGATCGACGGCGTCTCGGAGCAAGTCGTTGCCAAATACGACCAGTCCCGTTGCGACCGATGCGTGGAACCGCGTCAACTGCTGAGCGAGCAATCTTGCCTGCGCCAGGCACAACTCATAGGACCGAATGGCGCCGGCCTGATCACCCGACCGCAACTGCATCATGAAGCGATGCATCACCGCCCGGACCAGGTGACGGTCAGTCGTAAGCGACTCGGTGTAGACGCGTGCGAACAGCAAGTCGCCGTCGTAGGGTCGCACGGCCCTTGGTGTGTCCGCGATCGTCTCCAAGTCGCGGAAGATACCGGCCTCCTCGTACAGCTTCACGGCGCGGTCGGCGTGCGCTGTGTACTCCGCATCGCCCTTGCGGATCGCCGCGGTGGCGAACTCGAACAGTTCCCCATCCGGCACGCGCGGGAGCGATTCGCGCAGCGGGGCGACGCGTTCGTGGAGCGCCAGCCGCATCTCGTAGGCGTTGGGGAGATCCGGGCGGTCGCGTGCTTCAGGTGGTTGAGCACGCTCAACCAGTCGGACGTAGTCAGTGCGGGGGTCGGCGTGTGCATTGCCAGTTGCGGCGCTGACGGCAAGAAGCGTTGCGACAAGGAAAGACCGGAGGGGATGCATGGCGGAGAATGTACCGGACCGGCAGCGGTTACTCAATGGATGACATAGTCGGTCCCCGGATTCTCTGGCATGAGGGCCTGGACGGGAACCTCGGGGTGCGGGGTGCCGCCGTCGTCGGTGCCGTCTTCGCCGGCCGCGTACAGCGTGTACCCGTCCTCGGTGCGGCGGTAGACGAGAGGCCAGGGGGACGCCGCGGCGAGGGAGGCTGCTTCTGGGAGGGCTGCGAGGGAGTCGGGGTAGGCGCCGGTCGCGAGGCGGTGGCGTTCGAGGGCGATCATGATGAGGGTGCCGTTGGTGTCGGTGGTGCCGACGTCGTAGGTCCAGATGAGCTGCACCGTGGATGCGTGTGCGCTCGGTCCGCTTCGGTCGTTCGTCTCGATGTATTTCGTCAGGCGGACCAGTTTGGGGTCGGTCAAGCGCTCGGGGCGTGGAGCCGTGGCGAGCTCGGTCGCGGCGTCGAAGAAGTCGTTGATCCGTCCGGCTTCCATACTCCGAAGGATGGGGGTGAACTCGCGGACGGCTTCGAGCGCGAAGAGGCGTTCCATCTCGAGGAATCGTGAAGCCGGCGGGCGGTTGCCGGTCTGGCGGGTGATCGCTTCCGCGATCGACGCGAGGGTCTCATCTGTGAGCGAGCCTTCGTGGATCGCCGGGCGCAAGCGGTACTCCGCCAGCGCGGCGATCGCCCGGCCGACGAGCAGATCGATGTACGTCGATTGTGCTTCAAGGACCCGTGTCAGTGCGAGCAATGACTCGAATGAACGCACCGCGCCGGCCTGGTCGCCGCCCGCGAGTTGATCATGCATCCTCGCGGCGAGGGCGCGGGTGAGGTTGCGTGCGTGCGAGCCCGAGCCCGTCATGGCGAAGTCGACAAGATCGCCCGGCGGGAGCGGTCGAACCGCACGCGGCGCTGCGCTCATCGCCGCCAGCTGATCGAAAACGCCCTCGGATACGTATGAATCGAGTGTCGCCCTCGCGCGGCTAATGTCCTCCGCCGAGTACGACGGGTCCGGCGCGTACAGCGCATCGAACACGGGCCGGTCGGGAAAGCCGCTGTAGCCGTGCCGCGCATCGATCGCATCGGTCTGTCGACCCAGATCGAGCAGAATCGCGTAGGCATCGGGCGCATCCGGCGGCAGGGCGGGCTGGTTGGACTCGACAATCGCCCGAAGCCGGTCTGGCAGTGAGGCCTGGTCGACGCCCGGGCCGCGGAGCAACAGGCCACCGGCGATCACGATGGACGCCACTACGAGCACGGACCCGGCAAGAACGATGGTTCGCTGTCGCACGCTGGCAGGATACCGGACAGCTCCGCCTGGGGATGCAGCGATTCCGGGGCTCTAGAGAGCGGGGCTACTGCTCCCGCGTCCGGTACACCACGCTCAGCCGATTGTCGATGCGGGCGGTGCCGAGCGGGGTGCCCGCGGCGTCGGCGAGGGTGATGAGGGTGGGGTCGTCGATGTACTCGATCGTCGTGGGGGGTGAGGTTTGGACGATGACGATCGAGGATGCGGGGCGGGCGGTGAGGATTTCGATGCGGGAGGGAGCGGGGGTTGTGAGCGGGAGCGTGGGCGCGGTCGCCGCATCGATGCGGGTCGGCGTTGCGGTGTGCGTGTTGGCGTGCCGCGGGGTGGTGTGCTGCTGGGTAGCACCGGGCGCGGCCGTCAGTACCGCCGCGGCGGCGGAGGCAAGGACGATCAGCGCGAAGCCCGCTGTGGCGAGAACGCGACGGCGTCGACGGGTGGCCGCGGTGGTGTGCGCGAGCGCGGCGAGCTCGGTGCGCATCGCGGCGATGCGTTCGCTGCGATCGGCCGCGTGCGGCCTGAGGTCGTCGGCGGGTTTGCGCGTGAGGTTGCTCATGCATCACCTCCGCCGGTGAGGGCCGAGCGCAGGCGGGCGAGGATGCGGCGGAGGCGGCCGTGGGCGGCGTCTCCGGAGAGGCCCGCCGCGGCGCCGGCCTGGTCGAGGGTGGCGCCGTGTTCGAAGCGGGCGCGGAGGAGGGCGATGTCGTCGGCGGGGAGGCCGCGAAGTTGCGCGAGGAGAGCCGCCGGGTCGATCGCGGGGCCGGTGTCGGCGTTGTCGCTGCGGGTGTTGTTCGCAGCGGTCTGCGGCATCGCTTCCGAACGGGCGTGCGCCGCATCGCGGTTCTGCTGCGCGAGCTCGGTACGGACGAGGTCGATGGCGCAGTTGCGGATGCAGCGGCGGATGTAGTGGTCGAGTTGCGGCGCGGATGCCACTCGCGGCGGGCGTTTGATCAGGCGGATGAAGACGTTCTGGGCGACATCGAGCGCGAAGTCGTCGCCGCGGCGGGTGAGGGTGCGGGTCCAGCGAGTGATGCGGGGGAGGTAGATGTCGTAGAAGGCTTCGAAGGCGGCGCGGTCGCCGCCCTCGAGCGCAGCGCGGGCGAGAGCCACCGGTTCATCGGGCGGGCTCGCCGCGGCGGGTTCCACGGTGGGTGGGGCCAAGTCGTGGGGGCCTTGCGTGAGTTGGATCGCTGGGTCGGTCACGCGGCGTTACTGCGGTTTGCCCGCCTCCTTCTTGGTGGCCGCCTCCTGGCGGGCCTGATCGAGCAGGATGACGGATACCGCCCGGCGGTCGAGCTGGCCGTCGACGATCGCCTTGCGCCACTCCCAGAGGTCGCGGTTGCTGGTGACGCCGCGCTTCAGCGTCAGGTTCGCATACTTCGTCAGGCCGGGCAGCTTGCGGAGCCGGGCGGGTTCAGCGCCCTCGCGGTACTCGATGACGTCCGTCTCC
>JBDZUZ010000228.1:0-4108 GCA_040255445.1 Planctomycetaceae bacterium
GCGGCCGTCGATGAGAACTGGGCGCCTGAGCGCCGAGCGTATGCGGTCGAAGTCCGGGTGGCGGTACTCGTTCCAGTCCGTCACCACTATCAGCGCGTCGGCGCCCTCGAGGGCGTCGTAGTTGGTCTCGGCGTAGCCGATGCGATCGCCGAGACGACGCTTCGCCTCGTGCATCGCCACTGGGTCGTGCGCCACCACCTCCGCTCCCGCTCCGAGGAGGTCCTCGATGAGGGTGAGCGCCGGCGCCTCGCGCATGTCGTCGGTCTGCGGCTTGAAGGCGAGCCCCCACACCGCGACGCGTGCGCCCTTCACTCCCCCGTCCAGCGCCTGTTGCAGCTTCTCGAAGAGGCGATGCTTCTGCCGGTCGTTCGCGGCTTCGACGGCCTCGAGGACGCAGAGCGGCGCGCCGCGCTCGCGGGCGGTCCGCAGCAGCGCCTTCACGTCCTTGGGGAAGCACGAGCCGCCGTAACCGGGCCCGGGGAAAAGGAACGACGCGCCGATCCGGTTGTCGCTCCCCACACCCTTTCGGACATGGTCCACGTCGGCGCCGACCTTCTCGCAGAGATACGCGATCTCGTTCATGAAGGAGATCCGGGTGGCCAGCATCGCGTTGGCTGCGTACTTGGTCATCTCCGCGGAGGGGATGTCCATGAAGATGATCGGCTTCCCCGTTCGCACGAATGGAGCGTAGAGCTCCGCCATGACCGAGCGGGCGTGATCACTCTCCACACCGAGTACCACACGATCGGGGCGCATGAAGTCTTCGACGGCGGCACCTTCCTTCAGGAACTCGGGATTGCTGCACATGTGAAACGGGAAGCGAGCATGACGCGCGATCGCGGCCGCGGCCCCCGCGCCCTCCTGATCGTGCCCGACTCTGCATGCGTTACCGCCTCAAAGAACCAACCACGACACCGAGGCTCACTGGCCGATCAGCCACGCATCGATGTCGTCCTCGTTGCCACTGACCCCGTCCTCGCCCGCCGAGCCCAGCACAAAGGGCTTGCCCTCCTGGATCTGCCGCGGCGCGTACAGGATCGCGTTGCCCCAGCCGTCCTGGATCTTCTTGTCGCGCAGATAGTCCGCGGCGATCAGCGCCTGCAGCGTGGGCGGGTAAGCGTTCTGATCAAGGTGGTAGGTCTGGATCTGCTGCATGATCGTCGAGAGCGTCGCTTCGGTGGTGCGCTTCTTGGCGCGGCCCGAAGCGCCCGTCAGCGACACCGCCGCCACCAGCATCAACGCGCCGATGATCGCCAGCACCAGTGAGAGTTCGAGCAGCGAGAAACCCGCCGTCCGCCGGTCGCGTGCGCTGCGGTGCATCGTCTTGCTTGCGTTCATCGTGCCTGTCTCCAATTCTGCCTGCCGGGCGGTCCGCCCGACCACCATCTCGGGTCCAGATATTAGGGTCCGGTTCGCCCCAAATCGCGGGCCGACACCCGGCCGCCCCCCACTCTGACCGCGCATCTGGCCCCCGCCACCCCGACCAACGCGATATGCCGCTCCCGCCCCCGCGCTCGGCCGCCCGTGCCGCGTAATCCGCCTGCGCGGCCCCGCGGCCCGCCCTTCCACACACTCACCCCACCCGCTCCGCCGTCGCCTGGATGATCGGAACCATGATCGCCAGGATCAGCGACCCCACCATCAGGAACATCAAAACAAGCAACGCCGGCTCCAGCGCCGCCATCAGCCGCGTCGTCTTCACATCCAGCTCTTCCACCGTGTCTTCCGCCAGCGTGTCGAACGCCGACTCCAGATCCCCCGACCGCTCCGCCGCGATCAAAAGCCGCCTCGTCCCCAGCGGCATCGATTCCACCCGCTCAATCAGGACCCGCAGCACACCGCCCTCAATCAGCTTCGTCCGCATCGTCTCGAGCTCGGCCCGCAGCTTCGGGTGCGACAGCGCCGTCGTCGCCGTGCCCAACGCCTCCGCGAGCACGATGCCGCTCCGCGTCATCGCCGCCATCACGGTGAAGAACCGCGCGATCTCCTGCGTCAAAAGCACGTCACGAAGCAGCGGCACCCGCCGCGCCAGCCACGCGCCCCCGGCAAGAATCGTCCGCCGCGCCAGGAACACCAGCACACCCAGCGCCGCCACCGCGAGAATCGCCCACAACGCGTTGTTCCGCAGCCCATTCCCCGTCACCATGAGCAGCTCGGTCACCCACGGCAGATTCGCCCCATCCTTCTGCATCGACTCGGCAACCTTCGGCACCACCACAGTCAGCAGCATCGTCACCACCAGCACACTGATCGACATCACGATGATCGGGTAGATCAAGAGCGTGCCGACCTTCCCCTTCATCGCCAGTTGCCGCCGCGCTGTTGTGCTCAGCTGCTGCGCCGCCGCCGGCAGATCACCCGTCCGCTCCGCAGCCCGATACACCGCGATCGTGATCGTGTCGAACATCCCCGCCTTCGCGCAGGCGTCTGAAAACGCCGACCCCGCCGCGACCAAGTCCCGGATCCGCTGCACCTTTGGTTTCGCTTTGGGCCCCACCGTCTGGCTCGTCACCTCCAGCGCCTCGGTCAGCGGTACGCCGCGGCTGAGAAGCTGGGCAAGCTGCTGATGCAGCTCCGCCTCATCCTTGAGCCCCACCTTCTCGGGGGTCGCCAGCCACGCCGGCATCACCCACGTCTGCAGCGGCACCATCCGCTCCGCCCGCAGCTGCTCGGCCAGGTGCCGCCGATCCCGCGCGCGCTTCAGCCCCACCCGCCGCCCGCCGTCAGGCCGGGCCGCCAGGAACAGATACGAGGATGGAGGCCGTGAAACCGTTGCCATGGATCGTCCGAGTCTAGCGGCCCGCTCTTGAAGGTCCCTGCCCGCGGAAGATCGGCCCCCGCCGCGGCCGCCCCTGCTCACGCAATCCTTATTGATCGTTCAAGACCGTGCGCCCACAATACCGCCCACCGGTCATTTCCCGCCCGCACGCCGCGGTTCGGACCCGGATCACGCCGACAGACGCAACCATGACCACCACCACCCGCCACCAGCCCGTTCAGGTCCCCGTGGCCGGCCCCGCCAATCGGAGCACCATGCGCGCCCTCGTCAAACACCACGCCGGCCCCGAGCTCCAGTTCACCGCCGACCGCCCGCGCCCCAAGCCCGGCCCCCGCGATGTCCTCATCCGCGTCAGCAAGGTCGGCATCTGCGGCACCGACCGCCACATCTGGGAGTGGGACGACTGGGCCGCCGGACGCATCCCCGTCGGCATCGTCACCGGACACGAGTTCGTCGGCCACATCGAAGAGCTCGGCAGCGCGGTCAGCAAATACGAAGTCGGCCTCCGCGTCTCCGCCGAGGGCCACATCACCGCCTGGAAGGACTACAACAGCCGCACCGGCAACGCCCACATCGCCAGCGACACGACCATCATCGGCATCGACCGCGACGGCTGCTTCGCCGACTACGTCGTCGTCCCCGAGTCGAACGTCTGGCCCGTGCACGAGTCGATCCCCGACAAGGTCGCGGCGGTCCTCGACCCGCTCGGAAACGCCGTCCACACCGTCATGGCCGCGGGCGTCTCTGCGAAGAGTGTTCTGATCACCGGCACCGGCATCATCGGCCTCATGGCCGTCACCGTCGCCAAGGCCGCGGGCGCGGGCCGCATCTTCGCCACCGACATGGACCCCCGCCGCCGCGAACTGGCGAAGAAACTCGGCGCCGTCGACGCCTTCGACCCCCGCGAGGACGGCTGGATCAACGAAGTCAGGAGCGCCTGCCGCGGCGAGGGCGCCGATGTCCTCCTCGAAATGAGCGGCGCGGGCCCCGCCCTCAATCAAGGCTTCGAAGCCCTCCGCAACGGCGGCACGGCGGCCCTGCTCGGCCTCTTCAAGAAACCCGCGCTCTTCGACTGGAACAAACTCGTCATCTTCAAGGGCTGCACGGTGCTGGGCATCAACGGCCGCAAGATGTTCGAGACCTGGTACCAGATGGAAGAACTGCTCCTCAGCGGCAAACTGGAACTGAGCGACATCATCACCCACGAGTTCCCCATCGAAGACTTCAAGAAAGCCCACGAAACCATGATCTCCGGCGAAGGCATCAAAGTCGTGATGAACCTCCGGTAGGTCGCAGAAAGAGCCAGACGTTGCGAAAGAGCCGATTGCG
>JBDZUZ010000229.1:0-1467 GCA_040255445.1 Planctomycetaceae bacterium
GGCGATGACCACCAGCAGCTCGATGAGCGTAAAGCCCTTACGACGAATCATGAGAGACTCCTCTTCGTTCCGCTTGATCCGGAGTGTGGCGGGACACTCCCAACCGGCAGCCCGGGGGCGGAACAACACTCGAAATGGCGACGATTCGGTTCCGTTGTACGCCTTGCCTGACCCACCTGGGCCGCCGGGCGGTTCCGCGGCGGAGGGGCCGACGGACCGTGGACGACGAGGTGAGCCGGGCGAGGCCTCCTGCCACGCGGCGGTGCGGTCGACTGGGCCCGCCGAGGAACACAAGCGGGGATCGGCTGCACGCCGGCTTGAACGCTCACGGTGCGGGTGATCGGTCGATCGTCGAAACCCCGATCGCTCGGCCGCGGGCGTTCTTCGAGATGTCGGCAGGGGACGGAACCACGTGCGAGGGGCACGAAGCGCGGCGAGAGCCGCTATCAGGACGGTTCGAATCTCAATGGAACTTCGAAGCCGCTCGTGTTGGTCACGCTCCTGCCAGGGACGCGCGTCCCAAAGGCTACAAAGATCTGTCCGGCTGTCAAGGGGGTGCGGTTGCGGGCGCGCGGGGGGAATTTGGGGTTGGAGGGGGTGCGGAATGAGAGAAAGGCACCACAGGCTGGCTCAGAGCAGCCAGCCTGTGGCACGTCCGGCGGTACGATAGTATATTGTTCGGTATCCAAATAAGGAGAACGACCCATGCAGAATGAGCCTCGGACGGAACCCGGCAACGCGGATGAACGGCGGCTGGCGGAACTGGGGCTGGTTCTGCCCGAGGCGCCTAAACCGGTCGCGGCGTACATCCCGGCGCGACGGAGCGGCGGGCTGCTGTTCGTCTCGGGGCAGATCCCGATCGAGAACGGGCAGCTGATCGCCAAGGGGAGCGTGCCGCGGCAGGTGACGCCGGAGAAGGCCCGCGAGTGCGCGGTGCGGTGCACGCTCAACGGGCTGGCGGTGGCGAAGGCGGAGCTGGGCTCGCTGGAGGGGATCCGGCGGGTGGTGCGGATCGGGGTCTTCGTCTGCTGCGAGGCGGGGTACGAGGACCAGCCCAAGATCGCGAACGCGGCGAGCGAGCTGCTGGTGGCGGTGCTGGGGGAACGGGGCCGGCACGCGCGGGCGGCGGTGGGGAGCATCGCGCTGCCGCTGGGGGCGCCGGTGGAGGTGGAGTTTGTGTTTGAGGTGGGGTAGGAAGTGCTCGAGTGGTCAAGTGCTCGAGTGGTCGAGTGGGGAAGGCGTTGCGGGGTCGCGTGCACGCGGGGTGATTCTCGTGCCCCGGAGGGGCAGAGGGGTGTAGCCACGGGTGGAGCGGCTCCGCGGAGCGGGCCGCGGAACCCGTGGATGCGGGAACGGGCGTTCAGCTGCCCCGGAGGGGCAGAGGAGTTCGGGCGCACTCGGCGTGAGATTCCTCTGCCCCTTCGGGGCAGGAGAGATTCAGACAGAAATGGATCGCGTGCACTCCCT
>JBDZUZ010000229.1:1567-4088 GCA_040255445.1 Planctomycetaceae bacterium
TCCACGGGTTGCGCACGACTCGGCGGAGCCTCGTCGTGCTCCACCCGTGGCTACATCCCGCTGCCCGCGTTGCGGGCAGGAAGGCAGGGGAGCGGAGTCCGGGGGACGATGCCGCGGATTTGGACAAACGGGATGGCTGCGGCCCTGTCTTTCCACTTGAGCACTCGACCACGCGACCACTCGAGCACTTCCTACCATCGCATCCCCCACTCGCACCCACGCACAAAGGACGCCGCCGCATGGAGCTGTACATCGACACCGCCAGCCTCGATGAGATCAAGCAGGCCCACGATCTGGGTGTGCTCGACGGTGTGACGACGAACCCATCGCTGATCGCGAAGGAGGGCGTCGATTACGGCAAGCGGCTCGCCGACATCTGCAAGATCGTCGAGGGGCCGGTCTCGGCGGAGGTCATCGCGCTCGATTTCGAGGGCATGATGAAGGAAGGCCGCGACCGGGCGAAGATCGCCGAGAACATCGTCGTGAAGCTGCCGACGACGCCGGCGGGCGTGAAGGCGTGCAAGGCGATGAGCGCTGAGGGGATCCGGACGAACCTGACGCTGTGCTTCCAGTCGCTGCAGGCGCTGCTGGTGGCGAAGGCGGGGGCGTATCTGGTGTCGCCGTTCATCGGGCGGCTGGATGACATCGGCGAGGACGGGATGGAGCTGATCCGGACGATCCGCCAGGTGTACGACAACTACGGGTTCGAGACCAAGATCCTCGCCGCGTCGATCCGGCACACGAACCACCTGCTGCACTGCGCGCTCGCGGGGGCGGATGTGGCGACGTGCCCGCTGAAGGTGATCATGGACTGCATGAAGCACCCGCTGACGGACCAGGGGCTGGAGAAGTTTTTGGCGGATTACAAGAAGGCGTTTGGCTGAAGAAAGTGGTCGAGTGGTCAAGTGGTCGAGTGCTCGAGTGAAAGGCAGCGAGCGCCGTTGCACTCCAAGGTCGCCGCGGTCAGTTGCGTGTGTCTTTCCACTTGAGCACTTGAGCACTCGTGCACTTGAGCACTTGCCTTACCCCACCCGCAGCACGATCTTCCCGTGCGAACCCGGCTCCATGATCCTGCGGTGCGCGGCGGGGGCGTCCTTCAGGTCCATGACCTCCCCCACCACCGGCGTCAGTGTGCCGTTGCGCAGGCCTTCGTTCACCGCGAAGAGTGATTGGGTCCATTCCTGCTGCGTCGCGTTGAAGAGGGCCATGCCGGTGACGGTGGCGTCTTTGGCCATGAAGGCGCGGGGGTTGATCTCCAGCGCGCCGCGGCTGCCGACGATGGTGATGCGGCCGCGGGGGGCGAGGCATTCGAGGTCGCGCTGCAGGTTCTTGTTTGCGAGCATCTCGATGATGACATCGGGGCCGCGGCCGCCGGTCATGCCGCGGAGCGAGTCGAGGTAGTCAGAGGTCGTGTGGTCGAGCGCGATGTGCGCCCCCTGCTGACGGACGAGTTCGCGGCCCTGCTCGGTGCCGGCGGTGCCGACGACGATCGCGCCCATCGCGCGGGCGATCTGCACCGCGGCGGTGCCGACGCCGCCGCTGGCGCCGTGGATGAGGACGACCTCGCCGGGCTGGAGGCGGGCCTTGTGCATGAGCGCGGTGTGCGCGGTGAGATAAGCAACGCCGACGGCGGCGCCCTGCTCGAAGGTGAGCCGCTCGGGGAGCGGCGCGATGCGGATCGGCTCGGCGACCGTCTGCTGCGCGTAGGTGCCGGTGACGGCGCGGCAGAGCCAGACACGCTGGCCGGGGCGGAGGTCGGGCCGGTTGACGCCCGCGCCGATCGCTTCGATGACGCCCGCGCCGTCCATGCCGGGCGTGTACGGCAGGTCGGGCTTCATCGCGTACGTGCCCGAGCGGATGTAGTCATCGACCGGGTTCACGCCCGCGGCGTGGAGTCGGATGAGCACATGACCGTCCTTCGCGGCGAGCGGCTCGACTTCCTCGAGCTTCATGACATCGGGCGGGCCGAAGGAGGCGATGCGGATGGCGAGCATGGGGGGAGGGTACGGGGGAAGTGCTCGAGTGGTCGAGTGCACGAGTGATCAAGTGGTCGCGTGGTCGCGTGGTCGCATTGCGGGATCGTGTGCATGCTGTGCGGCGTTCGTGCCCCGAAGGGGCACCGGGGTGTAGCCACGGGTGGAGCGGTAGCCGCGCAGCGGGTGCCGCGGAACCCGTGGAAGGTGGGCGGGCTTCTCTCTTTGTCTTCTGCATTCCTGCCCCGAAGGGGCAGAGGAGTTCGGACGTCTATTGCAAGAGATTCCTCTGCCCCTTCGGGGCAGGAGAGAGACTCGAACTCAAGAACATCGCGTGTACTCGCTTCCACGGGTTGCGCACGACTCGGCGGAGCCTCGTCGTGCTCCACCCGTGGCTACACCCCGCTGCCCGCGTTGCGGGCAGGAGAGACGCGCCGCTGCGCGGCGGGAGAATGAATTACTCAGCGACGATCGCGGTCACGATGCATAGTGCTGAGCACTTGAGCACTTGAGCACTTGAGCACTTGAGCACTTGAGCACTTGAGCAC
>JBDZUZ010000051.1:0-22301 GCA_040255445.1 Planctomycetaceae bacterium
TGCCAGGCTCGGCGCTGTCTGTGCCAGGACCGGAGCCGACCACCCGGCCGCCGCGGCGAGCGCGATACGAACAGCGCGGAGCGCGCTGCGCACCGACACCGCCGCGGCGATCCGGGTGATCTCCACCATCAGGCACCCGTCCCTTCCGTGCAGCGGCGTCGACGCGCTACGAACGCGAGCCCGCCGATCGCGATCGCCAACGCGCCGGGCGATGGGATGGGCCGCACCCGCGAGACGGCATCGATCTGCAGTGGTGCATTCGCGCCCGCGGCGTTGGTGATGCGGATGAACGAGATCTCGCTCAGCCCCGTGAGGCCGATATCAACGCCGGTGCCACCGCCCGAGCCCGCATACGCCGCGGCGATCTCGCCGAACGAGCGGCCCATCGCGTTGAAGGCGGGATCGACCGGCCGTGTGAAGTCGCTCTCGACCGCGCCGGGCGACACCGCGTAGGGGTCGGTCAGATCCGAGTAACCCAGCGTCGGGAAGAGATTGTCGGGTCGAACGCCCGGCACGAGCCGCCAGTCGACGCCGTCGGCGCTGACCTCGGCCGCGCCGCTGGCCGCCGCGCTGAAGACGCCCGCGACCACGCCGCCGGGGTACGCGCCGTCGATGTACCCGGTGTTGCCGAAGACCAGCAGATCCAGACCGAATGGATTGGCCGGGTCATCACGCACCGGCGAGTCGAACCGCAGCACCAGCGAACCGCCGGTGCCGATGCTCACGATCTGATCGATGTCGTACGCCGGGTTGAACGGCGTGACAGTCGCGGCGAACGCCGTGCCCACGCCGGTCATCCGCGCCGGCGACCCGAGCGCGGCCGCGGCGTTGGTGTAGGGCGCTGCATCCGCGCCGGGGACATACGACACGAACTGCGAGGCAAAGTCGGCCCCGGTGGCGGTGAGGGCTGCGGATGCGACAGCACCCGCCGCGATGACGACGGACAAATCCAGTCTGTGCACGACTGCACCAACTTCTCCGCTCAGTGAGCGGTCTGGTGCCCCTCAGCCTGTTGAAAGGCGCGCGGAGGAGCAGCCCCGGGTCAGAAGAACCCGCCGGCCGGCGATCGCAGAAAACGGGGAAAGTGGCCGCGTCGGGACGGGTCGCGACCATTTCACCGGTTCCCTTGCCGATCGGGCGGAACGCCCGTCGGCCGCGAGGGCCAACCAGCACTGGTCAACGGCAGGTCTTCCGGCTCCGGGCTCCACGGGTCGCCTTCCCAGTCGGGCCTCCAAGGCCCGTCCAGTGGCTGCGGGCCAGTTGGCCCGCGTGACCCGCTTCAGCACCCGATACGGCGGCGCGTCCGCGGTGGCATTTCACCACACTTCCCTTTTCACCCCCGGGTCCGCAACGCGGTCCGGAGGCACCATCGACGCCACCAGCGTACGGCCTCCGCGGCCGGTGTCAAACCGAGCCGCGGAATCGACAGGTTGGCGCGGGCGGGTGTGTCGGCGAGGGCGGGTCAGTTCTTGGGGAAGAGGGCCCGGGTGGGCTCGGTGGCGGTCGAGCCGCCCCGCTGCACGATGCAGGTGTAGCCGTCGCGGATCGAGGCAGCGCCGACATCGCCGTCCTTGCGGAGGGCGTAGACGATCACGTTGAAATCCGGGTGTCCGGCGGCATCGAGCAATCGGGGCTCACGGGTCCGGCGGGCCAGCAGCCGCAGAGCGGCCAGCGCGGCGTCCTGGGCCGAGAGGCCCGTCTCCATGCCGCGGACCGTCTCGTAGGCCACGCAGTTCTGCAGCGAGGCTTCGCCGCGGCCGGTCGCGCCCGCCGAGCCGACGTCGTTGTCGATGAAGAGGCCCGAGCCGACCACGGGCGAATCACCGGCGCGGCCGGGGAGCTTGTAGCTCAGGCCGCTGGTGCTCGTCGCCGCGTAGAGGTCGCCGTTGGCGTCGAGGCCCGAGACGTGGATCGTGCCCCAGGTCCGCGGCACGCCGGCGTGCTTGGCGCCGTCGCCGCTTTCTGTGTGCCCCGCATCGAGCGCGTGGCCGAAGCGCGATTTGCCTTCATCGGGCGCGATCCAGGCATCGCGCTCGCTCAGCGACGCTTTCCACGCGAGCCACGCATCGCGGGCTTTGGGCGTGAGCAGATTCTCCTCGGTGTATCCGAGCTGTCTCGCGAAGCGGGAGGCGCCATCGCCGACGAGCAGCGCGTGGTCGGTCCGCCGCAGCACTTCGAGCGCGAGCGCGGCAGCGCGCCGGCAGCGCCGGAGCCCGGCTACAGCGCCCGCCTTGTGCCGCGGACCATCCATCACCGCGGCGTCCAGTTCGACCTCGCCCTCCTCGTTGGGAAGGCCGCCGTAGCCGACTGTCATCTCTTCGGGATCATCCTCGACCAGAGCGATGCCGGCGACGATCGCATCGAGCATCGGTGTGCTTCTGGCGATCAGCGACGCCGCGTGCGAGGTCGCGGGCGCACCGTTCCAGGACGCGATCAGCACCGGGCGCTGCGACATCGATCGGACTCCCGCGGGTGTATCACCGCCATGCGACACGGACAGGCAGCTGCGCCAGCACACGCTCCGCAGCACGCCGCGTGTCCTCGCGGAGCCGCTCTGCCTCGGCCACGAGCGGGTCCTCGATCCGCCGGAGCACCGGATCGGGCCGGGCATCGAGGTTCACGAGGGCTGCCGAGAGCGGCGAGGCCGCGGATGCGTTCGCCGCCAATCCGCCGGACTCGGTGGTCGTCACAGTGTGCATGCGAACGGCGAGGATGCCAACGCCCGCGGCGAGTGCTACCGCTGCGGCAAGTGCGCCGCCCCAGGCCCGCCAGCCGGCGAGCCCACCGCCGTGGATCCGTGCGATCGGCGCGGGCGCCGAGATCGCCGCATCGATCCGATCAGTCAGAGACGCGGGCGCCGGCGCCATCGCGGTCGCCCAGCCCGCGCGCAGGGCCGCATCCGCGGCGTGCTGCCGCGAGAACTCGGTCGCGAAGCGGTCCGCGGCGTCGTTGAGCGCGGCATGCCCGTCGTTCCGCGGCGTGCGGTCATCGACCGCCGCGGAGATCCGAAGGATCTCGGTCTCGTTCATCATGATGCGCCTCCAACCAGCCCGCCGCGCCCCGCGGTCATGGGCCGGTCTGTCGTGACTTGCTGCGTCGTCTCGATCTCGCCGCCGGATGCGGCCCGCACGCGAGCCGCGTCCAGGCCATCGCGGGCCGCGGCATCCATGAGCTTCTCCCGCGCGCGGAACAAAGCGACACGCACCGCGACCTCGCTCTTGCCGACCACCGTCCCGATGTCGGCCATGCTCAGGTCCTCGGCGTAGCGAAGCCAGAGCAACGTGTGCTGATCGTCGGTGAGCTCGCGGCCGGCGATCTCCCACAGCTGCGCGCCGAGCCGCTCGGGCTCGGTCCGCTCCGCCGGTTCGGCATTGCTGGTGTCCTGAGCCCGCTCCATCTCGGTCAGCACCAGCCGGCCGCGGCGGCGGCTCCGGTGTGTGCTCACCGCCAGGCGCAGGCCGATCGTGTAGAGCCACGTGGTGAACTTCCTCGTCGGGTCGAAGGTTCCGATCGCCCGCCAGGCACGGACGAAGGTCTCCTGGGTCAGGTCCTCGGCCTCGTGCGCATCACCGACACGCCGCAGCAGGAAGTTGAAGAGCCGGGGCGACAGCGAGCGGACCAGTTCGGAGTACGCGCTGCGATCGCCCGCCGCGGCCCGCGCAGCGAGCACCTCCGGCGCGACATCGCCGCTGGGCGCGGTCCGTGTTGCGGGCGTTCGCGCTGTCATGTTCTCCCGCGGCCGTCGAGTCCGACGACCGACTGCGATCCCTCCGCTCGGCGCCGCCGTGCTCACTCCGCACGCGGCCGTGTCGCGGCCTCGTTGCGTGACTGCATCATCTCGACCGCCTCGATCACCTTGCTCGCGGCCTTGCGGGCGGTCACGCGGAGCGTGCTGCCATCGGCCACAACACGCACGGCCTTGGCGACATCCGCGATCGCCGGGTTCTCCCGCGCCTGGAGCTGCACCATGGCGACGCCGCCCTGGAAGATCTGCTGCATCGTGCCGGCGTTCTCGGGGGTTCCCGCGTCGATGGCGACATCGATGAAGACGATGGCGCCCTCGGGCGAAGCGGTCTCGCCCAGCTCCATGTGCATCGTCTTCATGTTGCGCGCGATCTGAGAACCCGCGGACGAGGCGCCCGCCTGGTGCGCTGCCGCGATGACGAAGGCGTCGGTGCGCGCCTGCAGACGGAGCGGGTGTTCGGGCGCTGTGCTCAGGCTCTCGCCGGGATCGGCGATCACCGCGATCGCACGGTCGAGCCGCTCGACAGCGCGGGAGAGCACGACGATCCGGAGGTCGGCATCGGCCGCGGGCCGGACCGATGCGAACCAGCGGTCGCCGCCGATGGTCGCGGCGTAGACCGTGCCGTGCGGCCGCTCCAGGAGCGTGACATCCGCGAGGCCGGCTTCCTTGAGACGCGTGTGCAACTGGTCGACGACCGAGGAGGAGACCAGGACGGCGACGCCCTCTTCCTCGGCCGAACCGGCCCCGTAGATGGTGAGGCCCTTGATGTCCCGCTGGGGGTCGATGGCGAGCTTCGCGCTCAGATCGGCCAGCCCGGGGAGGTCAACGTTCAGAGCCTTGGCCAGGAAGCGGCCCAGGTCGGTCTTGAGGGCCGCCTCGATATCGACATGGACCAGCCAGGCCGCGGCCCGGTCGACGACGAGCGGATCCAGGGGGGCGCGGGCGAGGGCCAGTCCGCTGAGGGATGCGAGGGCGATCGCGCCGGCGGCGATGAGCGTCGCGGCCCGGCGGCCGGCGTGGCGGCCGGCGTGGCGGGTCGTCCGGTGGTAGAGGGTCATGAGGGAACTCCTGTCGCTGTCTGCCGGTCTGGGCGGATCCGGGGACCGCCCGGGACACAGAGGGGGCGGGCTCCCGCGAGAATCGACGCCGCGGATGTGACGGTATACGCCGCGGGCGGGGACGAGTTACCGCCTTGGCAAAGGGCGTGGCGATGGGGGAGCGCAGGGCCGGCTCAGCGGAAGTCCCAAAAAAGAAGCGGGCGGCCCCTGGAAGGAGCCGCCCGCCGTCAAATCAAGCGTTGGACCGTGAAGCTGTCTCTTGGATTAGAAGAGGAGCTGGAAGGTCGCGCGGAGGTCCCACTGGCTGTCCTCGCCGCTCTCGAGCAGGCCGGTGCCGTTGCTGGTGGGGACGATGCCGCCGGTGTTGCCCTGCTCATCCAGGAACCACTGGAGGTCGAGGGTGAAGCGGGCGACGTGGCTGTTCGGGATCACGTAGTAGTTGGTACCGACGGTGATCGTCGAGAAGTTGTCGACGTCGGCGGCGCGGTCATCATCGGGGATGATGATGTCGTAGCGGCCGAAGAGCTCCCACTGGTCAGCGACGAAGATACCGCCCTGGACGACGACGCCGAAGTCATCGGTCTCGTCGGAGCCATCGACCTCGGCGCGCTGCCAGATGGCGGCGGCGAAGGCGTTCCAGCCGTTGCCCTCGACGGAGACGTCGGCGGTCAGGCCGAGGAACTCAGCGTCGGTGGTGGCGACGGTCTCGCCGCCGTCCTGCCAGTGAACGGCCGCGCCGGCCATACCGGTGAAGTCGTTGCCGCGCCAGCTGGTGAAGTCGCTGAAGCGGCTCCAGTCGTTGCCGGACCACATGAACTCACCGCGGGCGGTGATGGCGTAGTCGGCCTCGGCCTCGGAGTCGAACGGGGTGTTGACGGTGCGAGCGCCGTCGGAGAGGGCCGCCATGAAGCGGAACTGCTCGGCGGTGTAACCGAGCTGGATGCCCTGCGAGCGGTCCTGGTTGAAGGCCTCGTTGGTGATCGAGCGGTCACCGGCGAGCTGGTACTTGCTGCTCACCGACTCCTCGCGGAGGAAGGGGACCTTGAACTGGCCCCACATGACCTCCCAACCCTCGCCGAAGTCGTAGCTGACGAAGGCGTCCTCGAGCTCGAACGAGCCGCCGTCGCGATCGAACGCGCCGAGGATCTTGTAGCCGAACTTGTTGGCGACCTTGCCCGAGAGCTCGAGCTTGGTGCGGCGGGTCTGGAAGCCGGTGGTCAGATCGTTGTCGTTGTCGTCCAGGCCGGCATCATCGTCGCGGCTGTTCAGGTGGAACTGAAACTGGATCTGGCCGCCGATGTTGAGCACGTTCTCCTTGTTGGCATCAGCCATGTAGAACTTGCCCTTCTCGTGCCCGGCGTTGCCGTTCGCGAGGTAGCTGGAACGAACCGTCGCGTCATTGACCAGCTCGGCCGCGTACGCGCGGGTCGAGTCGGTCTGAGCGAGGGCCACCGAGGCGGTGGCGAGGCCGGCGAGGGCCACGAGCATCTGCTTGCGAGTCGTCATCTTCACTGTCCCCTTGGCATGACTAACGGTCAGTCCTTGACGAGCCGTCGACCCGTGGACGCCTCCGTCCACTTTCAGGGCCTTTGCGTTGCTGGGTCACCGACCGTTCGTGACCCCGCACGCGGGTGGTCAATCCTGTCCACTGCCGCGCCGTCCCAAATTTCGGTCCGCGGAGCTTAGTGGGTACATACTTTCTCATCCAGTCGGCACGCGGGCGCGCAGAACTTGTCAGATAGCTCTGCCGGGCTCAAGCCGATCCCCCGCCAAGCCGGGGGCGAACGGCCGGCCGCCGCGGCGGGTTCCTGTCGTTTGTAAGTGCATGCTAAACAGCAACTTGCGGAGCGCGTTTTCGCCGGGCCCCGACATCCGAACGCCCGTACAGCTTCCGATCGGGTGTCCAAATCCGATCGGGGGAGGCGCCCCAGAGCCCCAAAAAAATTTTTCCCGGGGGGGTCAAAAACCGCTGGACACACCTACTTCCGCACCGAGCTGAGCCGCATCCAACTCCCTAATCCAGGGGAGTCCGTGCTCCGCGCTCCGTTCCGGAAGGCCTCGCCCGAGGCGCGGTCTGCCCGTTCCACGGTGACGAAGGCGTCCGGGGCGAGCTCCTGCACGGTTCTCATCGCGCTGGCGAGGTCGCGACGCTTCAGAACGAGAAACGCGATCTCGACCGGGCCATCGCGGCCGGTGCCGTCGACGCGGGTGACGCGGTAGCCGCGTTCGCGGAGTGTCGCGGAGAGCTCGCGCTGCCGGTCGGCGTTCACGATGCGGACCATGCGGAAGCCGATCGCGATCCGCTGCTCGATGGTCATGCCCACGAGTGTGCCCGCCGCGAAGCCCGCGCCGTACGCGATCAGCGTGATCCACGACCCCCCGTCGAGGTACTTGATGACGCCGCTGACCGCCAGGGCCCAGATGATCACCTCGAAGAAGCCCAGCACCGCCGAGATCATCCGGGAGCCGGAGATCACGAAGATCATGCGGACGGTCCCGATGGACACATCGCAGATGCGGGCCAGGAAGATCAGCACGGGCACAAACCAATCGACTTCCATGGCTCAAACATAGCGGGGAGGGGCCGGGCAGAGCGTGGAGCGGCCCACCGGGGCGGAGCACAACGTGAAAGCGGGTGCCGCGGGCCGTTTTCACGGCGTGCGGGTTTCACATTGGCTTCATCCGCGTCTGGGAAGATGGCATCATGATTGATGGGAGATGAGGTGCACAGGAGGTGCCGGATGGGACGCATAGATCCGCGTGCCGCGGGGGCATCCGCGGCCGGGAACATGGACAGCCTCGATGCGGGGCAGGCCGCGGAAGACGCACGCGCCCGCGAAGCGATCGGTGGCAGAGACCAAAGCGCATCGGCAGCGCCCGCGAGGTACGGACGGGGACGCGTATCGCGCCCGGCCGGAGCCGAGCTCGGCGCGGAGTCGACCGCGGAGTCTGACGCCGATGCCGTCGCGGACACCGAGTCGCACACGTTGAGTGTCGGTGTCGGCGCCACCGCCGGCGCGTTGTCGGGTGCAGCGCTGGGCGCTGCGGGCGGGCCGATCGGCATGGCGGTGGGGGCGCTGCTGGGCGGCGCTGCCGGGGGCCTGCTGGGGCGGGGCGTTGGTGAGGCGATCAATCCGAGGGGCGAGCGCGAGTACTGGGCGCGGCAGTATCGCGGGCGTGATTACGTGCGCGATGGCGACCCGTTCGACCTGTACCTGCCGGCGTACTGCTTCGGATGGGAGACCTGGCCGCGGTTCGCCGCGGCGGAGATGACCTTCGCGCAGGCCGAGTCTGATCTGGAAAGCGAATGGGCGGCCGGTCCGGGGCAACGGCACTTCGGGTGGCCGCGGGCGCGGTGCGCTGTACGCGATGCATGGGAGCGGCTCGATGAGCGATCGATCCGCGAGGCGACGACACCGCTCCTGCGGCTGGCGCAGATGAACATCGCATCGGCGGATGCGATCGTGGACGCCCGTGATCGGGCTGCCTTGAAGGTGCGCGGGGTCTACGACCGCATGTGCAACGAGCGGCTGGACGCGGCGGACGAGCTGGCAACGCTGGCCGGCCGGAGCATTGATGAGCTTCACGCGGCGGCTTCGGAGTCGGTGGTGCACGAGATCAGGGAAGGGTGGATCGAGATCAAGACGCTGGTGCGGGAGAACCCCGCGGCGTTCTGTCAGGAGTGCATCCGCTCGCTGGAGCACCTGCGGTCTGTCTATATGGATGTGCTGCGGCGGAACATGGCGGCGGTGCTGCGGACCGTGCTGCGGCGGCAGCTTGACCGGCTGGGGTCGGCGATCGACTCGCTCCGGGCGGCGACGCCGGGTTGATGCCGCCGCGTTGGCGGCCCCGATCAACTAGGATCGTGGCCGCATGAGCAGTCTGCACGAAGATCCGCTGCCGCTGCTGTCGCGGTCCCGCCCGGGGAGCATCGCGCGGCCGATGGCGATCCTGCTGCTGCGGATGGTCGCGGCGAGCGCGGCGTGCGCGGGGATTGCGCTGGAACACGGCTTCTATGAGCCGGTGGCCGCAACCTATCTGATACAGGTCGTGCAGTTTGCGCTGGTCGGCCTGGTGCTGGGCGATCGGCTGTCGCGGGGGATCCGGGGCCGGCCGCTCGTCTCCGATGACTCGGCGGGGCCGCTGTCGTGGGGCATGGCGCTGCTCTGGGCGGCCGGGGGGATCGGCGCCTGGGCGGGCGGCGAGGCGTGGATGTGGCGGCTGGTGGAGGGCGTCGCGGCGATGCTCTTCGTGTCGCAGGCGTGGTCGCTGAATGTGCTGCTCTCACGCCGGCTCAAGAAGCCGGGGATTCTGTTTCCGATGTCGTTTCTCACACTGATCGTGGTGGGGACGCTGTTGCTGAAGATGCCGCGGGCGACGCCGGTCGATGCGCCGATCGGCTGGCTCGATGCGCTCTTCACCATGACATCGGCGGTGTGCGTGACGGGGTTGGTCGTGCGGAACACGGCGACGGAGTTCACGCCGCTGGGTCAGGGCATCATTTGCGTGTTCATCCAACTGGGCGGGCTGGGGATCATCTTCTTCGGATCGGCGCTGGCGATGCTGCTGGGGCGGAGCATGTCGGTCCGTGAGAATGTGAGCCTGAGCCAGTCGCTCAACGACCAGCCGCTCGATCGGCTGACGCGGTTCGCGCGGTTCATCCTGCTGGTCACCGTGGCGATCGAACTGGCCGGCGCGGCGGTGATGTACACCATGTGGGAGGACCCGGAGGGCACGCTGACGCCGCTGGCGCGCGCGGGGATGAGTGTGTTTCACTCGGTGAGCGCTTTCTGCAACGCCGGGTTTGATATCACCGGCGACAGCCTCACGCCGTACCGGTCATCGCTGCTGACGCACGGCGTGATCCTGCCGCTGATCGTGCTGGGCGGGCTCGGGTTCCCGGTGCTGGAGAACCTGTGGGAGGTAGCGCGGCTGCGGACGGGCGATGCCGCGGGCCGGCTGTTGCGGCGTCTGCGCGGATTTGGGGAGCCGACGCCGCAGATCGATGTCGCGCGGCGGCGGCTGCGGCTGCACACCAAGCTCGTGCTCGTGACGACCGCGGCGCTGTACGTCTACGGGTTCCTGATGATCGGGCTCGGGCAGCTCGCGCCGTACCTGCGTGAGCACGCGTATCGCGACACCGACCCGACATCGGTGGGGCAGGTGCTGGCGGATGCGAGCTTCATGTCCGTCTCGGCGCGGACGGCGGGGTTCAACAGCCTGCCGATGGAGGAGATCCAGCCGACCGGGCGCACAGCGCTGATGACGCTGATGGTGGTGGGGGGGTCGCCCGGGTCGACGGCGGGGGGAGTGAAGACCACGGTGCTGGCGCTGCTGGTGCTCTCGGTGATCGCGACGATGCGGCAACGGGAGAGCACCGAGGCGTTCCGGCGGCGGATCTCTGATGCGCTGGTGCGGAAGGCGGCGACGATCGCGCTGTGCTACCTGGGGCTGATCGTGGTTGGTGTGCTGCTGCTGAGTATGACGGAGAGCCAGTCGTTCGAGAATGTGCTGTTCGAGGTGATCAGCGCGGCGACGACGACGGGGCTGTCGCTGGGGATCACGGCGCAATTGACGACAGCGGGCAAGTGCGTGATCATCGCGGTGATGTTCCTGGGACGGGTGGGGCCGCTGGCGCTGCTCGTCTCGCTGGTGTTCCGGTCTGATTCGGGCTCGCGGTATTCCTACCCGCGCGAGGAAGTGGTTCTGGGCTGAGTCGTTCTGGGCTGAGTGGTTGGGGCTGACTGTTTGGGGCTGAGTGGTTGGGACTGAGTGTTCTGGGCTGAGACCGCCGGGCGACCGGCCGAGCAACTCCATGAAGACAATCGCCGTCATCGGACTGGGTCGCTTTGGTTCACGCCTCGCCGCGCGGCTCGCGGCCTCGGGGCTCGACATCATCGCCGTCGACCGCGATGAGGAACTGGTCGATGACATCCGCGACAAGGTCGCGGTGGCGGTCGCGATGGACGCGACCGATGAGGAGTCGCTCAAGCGTCACGGGATCCACAAGGCCGATGTCGCGGTGCTCGGCATCGGCAACGATTTCGAATCGATCACGCTGGCGACGGTGATGCTCAAGCAGCTGGGCGTGCCGCGGGTGATCGCGCGGGCGGTTTCGAGGACGACCGCGCGGATCCTGGCGCGGATCGGGGCCGACGAGATCGTCAACCCCGAGGACGAGGCCGCGGACCGGTGGGCGCAGCGGCTGATCAACCCGCAGTTCGTCAACCAGATCGAGTTCCATGAAGGCCACAGCATCGTCGAGCTCAAACTCCCCGAGAAGTGGGCGGGCAAGAGCCTGAAGGACCTGGACATGCGGGCCAAGCTGGGGGTGCATGTCGTGGCGATCAAGCGGCGCGAGTCGCCCGAGGACCCTGAGAGCACGGTGCGGGTGGAGCTGCCGTCGCCGCTGTCACCCCTGACGGCGGGTGATGTGCTGATCCTGATGGGCAAGGACGACGATCTGGAGAAGCTCCCCAAACCGGATTGAGCGCAAAGAGAGGGGCCGGCTCGAAGGCCGGCCCCTGTTCCCGTTTGGGTGTTGTAGAGACGCGATGCTTACCCGGGGTTGCGCCAGCGCTCAACCGCGGCATCGACGTCGTTCTTCAACTCGTCCATGCTGCGTCGGAAGTCATCGCGGAGCTGCTCCCAGTTCTCCTCGCCGGCTTCCTGCATCCGCTGGGCGCGGGCCTTGAGATCATTCCAGCGCGTGCGCATCGACTCGACCGCGGCGTTGATCTCGCCCTTGAGCGGGTCGGATGCGGCCTCGGCGCGATCCTCGAGCTGCTCGAGCTTGTCCTCGACGGAATCGAGGCTGGTCCGGGCGGCTTCCGCGGCGGAGCGGCGCGCATCCGCGAGCGCATCACCGGTACGCTCCGCGGCGTTCTCGAGAGCGCGACCGGTCTTCTCGGCCGCCCGTTCCATCGAGTCGGCCGCGTTCTCGGCGGCGCGTTCCGTGGTCCCGGCGGGGGCGGGCTGCTCGGGCTCACGCTCGCAGCCGGCCGCGGCGACCAGCGCCGCCGCGATACCTGTGGCGGCGATCACTGCGAATCTCTTGTTCGACTTCATACCTTGATCCTCCTGAACCGCACGGGCGTCACAGCACAAGCGGACGCCGCACGCGGATGGTTGCATTGGATGAATTCCTCCCACGAAGGCTACGCCGGGCAAGAAGCGGTCCGAGCGTGAAATCAAGTTCACTCCGGGGTGTGCTCACGCGCGGCCGTAGACGGGCACGATCTGGCCGCTTGTGAGGCGGTTCTCGGGTGATGCGAGGAACTCGATTGTGCCGGCGATCTCGGCGGGAGTGGGCCAGCGGCCGAAATCGGCATCGGGCATGGCGCGGCGGTTGGAGGGCGTGTCGATGATCGAAGGCGCCACGCCGTTGACGAGGATGCCCTTGTCGGTCACCTCGGCGGCGAGCGATGCGGTCAGCGCGGCGACCGCGGCCTTGCTCATCGTGTAGGCGATCATGCCCGCGCCCTGGTCGGGGCGGAGCGCGGGCCGGGCGGCGACGTTGACGATGCGGCCGCCATCGCCGCCGCGGCCGGCGATCGCCTTCACCGCTTCGCGGCAGCAGAGGAAGCAGGTCACGGCGTTCAATTCGAGCTGGCCGAAGAGATCGTCGCGGCTGGTCTTTTCGATCGGAGACATCGCGAAGCCACCGGCGATGTGGATCGAGGCCCAGAGCGGGCCGGACTCAACGACCTTCGCGAAGAAGCGGCCGGTGGCGCCCTCGTTGGTGAGATCGACACCGCCCATCGCCTCGACGCGGGACTCGTGCCGACTGCGCATCTCGTGGGCTTCCGAGTCATCGACGCACGGCACCCACACGCGGGCGCCCAGCTTGATGAGCCGATCGACCACCGCCGAGCCCAGCGCTCCCGCGCCGCCCGTCACAATCACCGCTCTATCGCTCCACAGCGTCATCGTCCTGCTCCGTTTCCGGGCGTCGTGCCCGATTGTGTGTCTGCGCGCTCAGTCCGCCGGCCTGGTCGGGGCGGGGTCATCGGCCCGGGCGATGCGCGGGGTGTCGGTGATGATGTAGGCCGTTCCGCGAGCGCGGCCGAGCCACAGTTCGCTCATGATGCGGCGCGGGTAGACGCGGCGGCCCTCCTCCAGCGTCGCGACCGCGGGGTCGTTCACGATCAGATCACCCTCGGCTGTGAACCCGGTCAGCACGATGAGGTGGCCCGAGGTCGACGGGTACGGCGCCTGCGGCAGTTCGCCCTCCTTTGCGGAGAACGAGATCACCAGCGGCTGGCCCGCCGCGAGGATGCGCTCGGCTTCCTCCCACGAGTTGATGCGGGTGAGCCGGGCGTGGCGGCCCAGTTCGTACGCGGCCTGCACGTTCCGCGGCCAGTTGCCGTAGATGTCGTGCCGCGCGTCGTAGGCGGTCGCGGCGACTTGGGAGACCGGGAGATCGACGCCGCGGGCCGCGAGCACCATCGTCACGCTGGTCGGGCTGCAGAGTCGACCGGAGAGCGACTCATCGGGCGTCTTCTGCGAGCGGAAGGGGACCTCGATCTCGATCGGGCAGTTCTTCGGGGGCGTCGCGGGGGGCGGAGTGCCGGTGCGCGTCGAGATGACGTCCAAGGCTGTGATGCGGATGGGGTCCGTGGAGGCCGCGCTGCGGGTGGCGACCGCTCGCCACTGGATGAGTTCGTGCACCGTGTCGGACACGAACACATCGACCTCGACGTTGCCGTGTTCGTACCCGGTCACCGGTTCGCCGGGCGCGGCGATATCACCCCATTCACCGATGAGCATCCATGGGGACCAATCACCACCGGGCGTTTTGACGCGGATCTCGAACCAGAGCCCGGTGCCGGGCGGGACATCGACATTCCATCCGAGCATGACCTCGTTGAAGACGCTGCGGATCGGCGGGGCTTCGTGGACCACGGTCTGGCCCGGCTCGGGTTGCAGTTCGATCGCCGGTTCGGCCTCGGCGCCGATCACGGGGATCACGGCGTGGCGGTGCGGTTCGCGGCCGCACCCGGCCGCGGCCGCCGCGAGGGAGGCGACGACGGCGAGGATGAGTGTGAGCGGGCCCGGTCTCATAAGGTGAGGCTATCACCGGGCGGACCACCGAGGTAGACTGACCGCGGGCGGGTTCCGAAGCGAGCGAGGGGTTTCCTGCCGGCGTTGCCTCCGGAATCGCCGCCCCGGTCACTGTAGAGGTCACCGTGTAAGTCACTGTCGGGGTCGCTGTTGGGGCGGCCGCCGGGACCGCCGGGACCGCCGCCGAACATCACAGGGAGAACAGCCATGATCCGCACCATCACGATTACCGCCGCCGTGCTCGCCGCTCTCGCGGGGTGCCAGTCTTCGAACAAGTCGTCCAGCGCCGCGGATGCGGTCGTTGTTGATTCGGCGTCCGAGGCCACGCAGGCGATGCTGCTCGGCCGCGTGAAGCAGCTGGCGGGCGAGTGGGAGATGAAGGACGAGCAGGGCCAGACCTCACGCATCACCTACGCGGTCAGTTCCAACGGCAGCGTGGTGCGCGAGGTGATGTTCCCCGGCACCGACCACGAGATGACCAACATGTATCACATGGACGGCGCCGAGCTGGTGATGACGCACTACTGCGCCGGCGCCAACCAGCCGCGGATGCGGGCGGGCGCCGCGGATGCGACCGCGAACGCGATCGCGCTGCACTTCGACAACGTGACCGATCTCAACCCGTCGGAACCCTACTACATGGGCTCGATGACGCTGGTCTTCCACAGCCCCGAGAAGCTCGAGCAGCGGTGGACCTCGTTCAAGCGTGAGGGCGGTGAGGCGGGGAACATGAGTTTCGTCCTGACCCGCGTGAAGTGACGCCATGCCTCCGCAGAGCGCCGGTCTGTTGATGTTCCGTCGCGTGCCGCGGCTCGAGGTGCTGCTCGTGCACCCGGGAGGGCCCTTCTGGACGAACAAGGACAAGGGGGCGTGGCAGCTTCCCAAAGGCGGGATCGAGCCGGACGAGGAGCCGCTCGCCGCGGCGATCCGCGAGTTCGGCGAGGAGACAGGATTCTCGCCGTGCCCGCCCTACCTGCTCTTGGGGAGCGTGAAGCAGAAGGCGGGGAAGCGTGTCACGGCGTGGGCGTTCGAGGGGGACTGCGACCCCGCTCTGCTCAGGAGCACGACGACACGGATCGAGTACCCCGCGCGGTCGGGGAGGTTCATCGATGCGCCGGAAATCGACCGCGCGGCGTGGTTCACGCTTGACCGCGCGAAGGAGATGATCCTGGAAAGCCAGCGGCCGCTGCTCGAATCACTCGAGCGGCGGCTCGCCGACGAAACCCCAGGTTGAATCAGGCTCGCGTCAGTTACCAGACTTGCTGTTCTTCGATGCCCCCGCCGACTTCTTGCCCAGGAGTTCGGGGACCATCGTCTCGAGCTTGCCGCGGGCCTCGACCGAGTGCAGGCGGCCGTTCTTGTCGACGACGAAGATGCACGGGATCGCGTTGACGCCCCAGCCCGCGCTGAACTCGCTCTGCCAGCCGTTGCCCTGGTAGTACTGCGGCCAGGTGATCTGGTTCTTCTCGCAGTACTCGCGGAGCTTGGTCAGGCCGCCCTCGCTCTCGGGCGCATCGAGGCTGATGCCGATGAACTCGACGCCCTGGTCCTTCCACGCCGCGTAGTGCTCCTTCATCTTGGGCATCTCCGCGATGCAGGGGCCGCACCAGGTCGCCCAGAAGTCGATGACGACGACCTTGCCCCGGAGCTTCTTCATCGAGACTTCCTTCCCGGTGATCGCATCCGTGAAGGTGAGTTCGAAGGGCTTGCCGACGCCGTCGATCTGCTTCATCTTCGCGCTGGCGCGGCGGGCCTCGCGGCTCTCGGGCGCGATCTCGACGATCTCGCGGAGCAGGACCAGACGCTTGCGGCTGTCGGCGGTGCGGTCGGACGCCGCGCTCATGACCCGGAGCAGGCCCGGATGGTCCTTCGAGTGAGAGCGGGCGATGTCGAGCTCGCGGAGGAACTCGCTGCTCTCGGGGCCGCTGCGGACGAGCTCCGCCTCGGCGCGGGCGATCCGTGCTTCGTGCTTGAGCGAGTCGACCTTGGAGTCGCCGAGCACACCGCGGGTCTCGGTCATGACCGCATCGATACCAGCCTCGCCGGATGTGAACATCGTCCGCCAGCGTGTGGCGAGCATCTCGGGCAGATCGGCGTGCCCGGGCTCGGCCTTGTAGAGCTCCCAGGCGAGCGCAGCGCGGCGGTCACGCGCTTCGCGCGACTTGGCCTGATACTCGGCGACCCACGCCGGGTCCTTGGCCTGCTCGCGGCTGTACGCGGGCGACTGGACGGCCTTGTACTCGGCGACGATCGCCGCGGCGCCCCGCGGCTGCGGGGCCACGGCCGCGCCGCTCACGGCCACCATCACGCCGATCACCACGCCCGCGAGGGCCCGACCATGCCGCTTCATCATCGTGCTTCTCCAAGTCTGCCGGGAACGCACGCGGGTGTACCGCGGAACGCGCCCGAGGTTGACCGACTCTTGCTTCCACCCAACTCGGCTTCCATCCAGGTCAGTGACGCCGCCCGTGCCCGCGGTTCTGCTTCGCTTCGGCGGGGATCGTGCCGGGGTCGACCAGCGCGTGCAGGTCGCATTGGCGCACGCCCTTGGCGGTGTGGACCTCGAAGTTGGCGACCCACTCGCCAGCGCTGACGTGATTCTGCCCCTTCTTCGTCGGCCCGCGGGAGCTGTACCGGAGCTGCGCTGTCGACTGCGCGGCCCAGTTCTGCTTCACATCCTGGATTTCGTCGTAGGTCATCGTCTTCTTGTAGGTCGGGCCGCCGTTGGGGTGGGTGTCGGTGTTGTCGTTCAACCACTTCAGCAGGCCCGCGCCATTCTGGCTCCGCGCGGTCGCCTGCTGCGCGAGCTGCTTCGCCTGCGCCTTGAGCCGAGACTGCATCTCGTTCTGCGCGATCTGCTCCGGCGTCATCGGCGTCGCGATGATCGAAGCGATGTTCTTTGACCCCCAGGCCCCCATGGTCGACATGCGTCACACTCCCGTGTTGCTGCCGACCGCAACCACAGCGACGGCGGGAACAGTGTCGCATGACCACGCCCCCTCTGCAAGGGGAGCCTTCTGGCCTTGAGATCGAGGCCGGGCGTGGCCAGGTCACCCGGCAAGGTCGCTCGCCAACATCACTCGCCAAGGTCGCTCGCCCCGTCCCTCCGCCCGATCGCCCGATCGGACCGCTACCAGTCCAGCGGTCCGCGCCACGCCGCCAGTAGGTCCTCGACCCCCAGGTCGAGATCCGCCTCGCGCCACACGAGCCGCCCCGAGTCCGTCACCTTGCCCAGCGGCAGGGATCGGATCGCCGCATCGGGCCGCGCGTGGTCGCGGAGCACCTGGCGGACGGCATCGAGCTTCGAAGTCTCGACCTCGAGCACGTAGCGGGACGGGGTCTCCGCGAACGCCAGACGCCACTGGTCCATCGTGTCGATGTTCGCGCTCCACTCGAACCCCAGCGGCCTGATCTTGCGCTGCAGCAGCGCGCGGAGGGACACATCATCGCTGGTGGGGCCGGTCGTTGCGATCAGCATCTCGGCGACCGCCGCGAGCGCGCCGCCGTCGGAGCAGTCGTGGGCCGAAAGCACCAGGCCGTCCTTGATCAACTGCGCGACGGCGCGGGCCGTTGCGGGGCCGACCGCCAGGTCGGTCGTCGGGATGCCGCCCAGATCACCGGGGTTCTCGCCGCGGCGTTCGAGCAGCCGGGCGTAGTGCGAACCGGCCATCGCCTCGGTCGTCTCGCCGACCATCAGCAGCGTGCTGCCGGGCTTCTTGGCATCCATCGTGGTGGTGCGGGCGAGGTTGGGGACGAGCCCCAGGCCGGTGATGAGCAGCGTGTAGGGGATCTCGATGAGCCGCTGCTCGCCGGACTTGGGGTCCTTGTAGCGGAGCTGGTTGTTGAGCGAGTCCTTGCCGGAGACGAAGGGTGTCTTGTACGCCTTGGCCCCGTCGTAGCACGCGGCCGAAGCGCGGACGAGCGCGGCCATGTTCTGCTCGCGGTCGCAGCTTGGCCAGCAGAAGTTATCGAGGATCGCGATGCGGGATGGGTCGGCCCCGACGCACACGAGGTTGCGCACGCACTCATCGATCGCGGCGAGCGTCATCTGGTACGGATCGCCGCCGATCGCGGGATCACCGATCGCCGTCTGCAGGCCGCACGAAAGCGCCACGCCGCGGCCGGTGCCGGCGACTGGTTCGAGGATGCTCGCATCCCCGGGGCCGTTCCCGCCGGGTCCGACGAGAGGCTTGAGGACCGTGTTGCCCTGCACCTCGTGGTCGTATTGGCGGATGATCCAGTGCTTGCTGGCGATGTTGGGGTGGCGCAGCAGCGCGAGCAGCGATTCGGACATCGAGCCCAGCAGCGCGGGGCCGCTGCTCTTCTCACGCGGGGTCTCGATGCGGGCCGCAGCGGACGGGTTCCAAACGGCTTCGCGCACCGGCATCGGGATGCCATCATGCAGGAAGTCCATCGAGAGCCGGCCGACTTCCGTGCCGCGGAAGCGCAGGACCAGATCCTTATTGTCGGTGCCGAAGGTGCCAAGGTCCGCGACCTCGACGCCCTCCTGGTCGCAGATCTCCTTGAGCCGCGGCAGGTTCGCGGCGGGGACGGCCAGGACCATCCGCTCCTGCGCCTCGCTGATCCAGATCTCGGTGTAGGAGAGGCCGTCGTACTTGAGCGGGGCTTTGTCGAGGTCGACGGTGGCGCCGATCTCGCCGCCCATCTCGCCGACTGCGCTGGAGAAACCGCCCGCGCCGCAATCGGTCATGCCACTATAGAGAGGCTTGCCATCCTCATCGCGGGCCCGCATGATCGCATCGAGCACGCGCTTCTCTTCGATCGCGTTACCGATCTGCACCGCGTGTGCGAACTCGGTCGATGCGGTCGATTCGAGTTCGGCGGAGGAGAAGGTCGCGCCGTGGATCCCATCGCGACCGGTGCGGCCGCCCAGCGCGATGATCCGGTCGCCCTTTCTGGCCGCGCCCTTGATCAGCCCGCGCGGGATCAGCCCGATGCAGCCACAGAAGACCAGCGGGTTGCCGACGTAGCGATCATCGAAGTAGACCGCGCCCGAAACCGTGGGGATGCCCATCCGGTTGCCGTAATCGCGCACGCCCGCGACGACATCGGTGAGAATGCGTGTCGGGTGCAGCGTGCCCGGCGGGAGGTCCAGCAACGCTTCCCCATCGCGGCCCCAGCGTGCCGGCTCGGCGACGCAGAAGACATCGGTGTTCGCGATCGGCTTGGCGCCCAGCCCGGTGCCGATCACATCGCGGATGCAGCCGCCCGCGCCCGTCGCCGCGCCGCCGTACGGCTCGATCGCGCTGGGACGGTTGTGCGTCTCGACCTTGATGTTCACGGCCCACTCGTCATCGAGGGCCACGACGCCGGAGTTGTCCTTGAAGACCGACAGCGCCCAGTCGCAGCCTTCTTCGATCAGTTCGAAGGTCGCCGCGGCGACGGTCGACTTGAGCAGGTTCTTGATCGCGACCGTGCCATCGGGGCCGACGGTCGTGCCGGGCCGGCCCGACCAGTCGATCGTGTCCTTGCCCGAAGCGAGCCCCATGGTTCGGTAGTTGACCGAACTCTTGAGCGTCTTGTGGACGCAGTGCTCGCTCCAGGTCTGCGCGATCGTCTCGAGCTCGATATCGGTCGGCTCGCGGCCGATCCGCTCGTACTCGCCCTTGACGCGCCGCATCTCCTCGAGGCTCAGGAAGAGGTGCGCCTCCCGCGACATCCGCGTGAGCTCCTCATCGCTCAGCCCCCGGATCCGGACCGACCGCAGGTTCAGGTCGTAGTGCCGGCCCCGCGGCAGGGAGTCGGGGGTCCAGGGGCCGTCGGTGATCTGGTGGATCGCCGGGTTGGCGAGGGCCCGCGCTGCCAGCCGCCGCGCATCCTCCGCCGAAAGCCCGCCCAGGTCGTACCGGACGCCCGTCGAGACCGCCGCGTCGATTCCCGTCAGCGTCCGCACCGCCTCCCGTACAGACTGCGCCACCGGGTCCATCACCCCCGGGAGAGGGTGGACCTCGACGCAGACCTGATCACCCAGCGGCTCGGCGACACCCACGGTCGCCCGCTCCACGACCGGGTCCGTGAGCAGCTTGGCCCGGACCGCGCGGAGCGCGGCCTCATCGAGGTCGGCCTCGATCAGATAGACCTTGGCGATGGTCGCCGCGCTGATCTCGACGCCCAGCCCCCGGGCCCGCCGCATGACCGATTCGGCCCGCGGGTCCACGCGTCCGGCCGTCAGCCGCACCTCGATGCGGTGGACGCCGACAGAGGGCCGATCAGTCGTGGCAACGGCGGTGGTGGAGGTGCTCACGGCCGATTCTAGTTCCCGCCGACCCCGCCTCCGCGAGCGGACGAGTGCGAATCCCGTGCGCCCGCGATCGCGCATTGCCGGTAGAGTGGGAAGGCCATGGCCGAACGGACACTTCAGTCAGACCCCGCCAGCACGGACCACCAGCCGGGCGCGATCGCCGCGCTCGACGGCGGCGGTGTCCGCTCCGCCGGGGGGCCCATGCTCTTCGAGATCGCCTGGGAGGTCTGCAACCAGGTCGGCGGCATCTATCAGGTCATCCGCTCCAAGGCGCCCCTGATGATGCAGCGCTGGGGCGACCGCTACTGCCTGATCGGGCCCTACGAGGAGTCCAAGGCCCAGCTCGAGTACGAAGAGGTCAGGCCCACCGGCTGGATGGCCCGGGCCCTCGAGCAGCTCGCCCAGCAGGGGCTCACCATCCGTCACGGCCGCTGGCTTGTCCCCGGCCGGCCGCGGGTGCTCCTGATCGAACACTGGCAGGGCAAAGCCCACCTCGACGCCGTCAAGTACGGCCTCTACGCCGAGCACAACATCTCGACGCCCGATCAGGATTACCTGATCGACGGCGTGGTGTCCTTCAACGATGCGGTCCGGCGGCTCTTCGAGGCGCTCTGCGAGCATCAGCCGCACGTGCCCGGCGCTTCGCCCCAGCCGATGATCGCCCACTTCCACGAATGGATGGGCGGTCTCGCGATCCCGATGATCCGGCGGAAGAACCTGCCCGTCGCCACGATCTTCACGACCCACGCCACCCTGCTGGGCCGCTACATCGCCGGATCACGCGAGGATTTCTACGACCATCTGCCCTGGATCGATCACGCGGCGGAGGCGTACCGCTTCAACGTCGTCCCGCAGCACACCATCGAGCGTGCCTGCGCCCACGGGGCGCACGTCTTCACCACCGTCTCTTCGATCACGGGCGAAGAGTGCGCCGTCCTGCTCGGCCGCCCGCCGGATCTGGTCCTGCCCAACGGCCTGACCATCGCGCTCTACAACGCGGGGCACGAGCAGCAGCGCCTCCACGGCGAGTACAAGGACAAGATCCACCGCTTCACCATGGGGCACTTCTTCCCCAGCTACTCCTTCGACCTGGACCGCACGCTCTACCTCTTCACATCCGGCCGCTACGAGCCGAAGAACAAGGGCTTCGACATCTGTCTCGAGGCGGTCGCCCGGCTCAACGCGGAGCTCAAGGCGGCGCAGCTCAACAAGACTGTTGTCCTATTCATCATTTCCAAACGCCCCACCCGAAGCCTCAACCCGCTGGCGATGGAGAAGCGCGGCGTCCTCAACGAGCTCGAGGACGTCTGCGAGAAGATCACCGACGGCGTGGGCAAGCGCCTCTTCGAACGCGGCGCGGCCGGCGCGAAGCTCCGCCTCGACGACCTGGTCGATGAATACTGGCTCCTCCGCTACCGCCGCGCCCAGTACGCCCTTCGGCAGAACTGCCTGCCCATGGCGGTGACCCACATCCTCGAGGATGATCAGCACGACCCGGTGCTCAACCAGATCCGCAGCCTCAACCTGATCAACCGCGAAGAAGACCCGGTCAAGGTCGTCTACCACCCCGACTTCATCAATCCCACCAACCGCCTCTGGGGCATCGAGTACGACCAGTTCGTCCGCGGCTGCCACCTGGGCCTCTTCCCCAGCATGTACGAACCCTGGGGGTACACGCCCCTCGAGTGCGCTGCGGTCGGCGTCCCGGCGGTCACCAGCGATCTGGCCGGCTTCGGCCGCTATGTCCAGGAGACCTACCCCAACCCGGAGAAGTGGGGGATGTCCGTGCTCCGCCGGCGCGGCCGGAGTTTCAGCGACGCCGCGGCGGACCTGGCCCGTTACCTCCTCGAGTTCTGCCGGCTCGAACGGCGTGACCGCATCGTGCTGCGCAACGAGGTCGACCGGCACTCGTGGGACTTCGACTGGTCGCGGCTGGGCAAGGCCTACCACGCCGCGCACGATCTCGCGCTCGCCCGCTTCACGGCCGCGAGCACCGGCGGTGTGGCTATGGTCCCGGCCTCACGCCTCGCGGCCTCGCCGCGGGCCGATGGCTGACCGCACGACGAGACACGCTGGCCCACCGCAACAGGCAAAGACGCCGTGGCACCCACCCCGACAAGCCGCCCCTCAGACAAATCGCCGAGCGACGCGAAAACGCGCGTGCTGTTGTTTA
>JBDZUZ010000230.1:0-4024 GCA_040255445.1 Planctomycetaceae bacterium
CTGGTAGGATGACTTCCTCTCACTCGGTTTGGCTCAGGGAATGCAGGCAGGTCAGCCTTCGCGGGCGTGAACGAACCGCGGATGCCGTCTGGCGTGCCGATCCGTCGTGTCCGGATGGTCGAGACCAATCGGTTTGAACCGGTGAGCCCACGTCGACGCTATCAACTCATCAAGCTGGGCAGCAACCACCATGTTGTGTACGTCCGGTCTCCGGCTCGCGGCCTCACAGCGCGCGTCACGAGTATGAAAGCCGCGGCCGCTCGAGCCCGCCTCGGACGCCCCATCATTCAGTGGGAGAGCGCAGTCGGCCCCAAGAGCTGTGCACTCTCGATTGGCGATTCGTTCCGCCTTGAGCGAGCCTCAAGAGAGCGGCACACCGGAGTGCTCATCGTCCAGATGATCACCGAGAAAGCCCGCAGCGGAGCAGTCGTCCGCTATCGCCATCACTCCGATGCCCGACCCAGCAAGGTGCGGAAGACTCTGGAGCTTTCCGTCGCGCAGATGGACGAACTCGGCCTTCGAAAGGTCGAACTCGACTGCCTTGGGCGGGAGCGCTGAAATGGGCACGCGTCAACCAGATCGACCAAAAAATGGCGGATCGTGCCTCGGCCATCGGCGAATGCGGTCGTTTTACAGCCGCAGTCCGGGCCGTAAGTCTTTGCAAAAACTAGGGTTGCGCGGAGGGTAGTGTAATCGACCGCGGCCCGAGAGCAAGGCGCAACGACGCCAAGGAAGCGCGTCCATGACCTGGAAGTGTAATCGACCGCGGCCCGAGAGCAAGGCGCAACCTCGCTGACAGCGAGGACACATCCGGTCCAGTGTAATCGACCGCGGCCCGAGAGCAAGGCGCAACCGGGTTTGGTTCGCCCCCTTTCGCGGTTTGAGTGTAATCGACCGCGGCCCGAGAGCAAGGCGCAACCCCGATGCGTCGACCCGGATGGTCGTGCGCAGTGTAATCGACCGCGGCCCGAGAGCAAGGCGCAACTCAGGAGGCACACGGCACGCGGCCGGCGTTAGTGTAATCGACCGCGGCCCGAGAGCAAGGCGCAACTTCGCCTCTTCCAGCTGCTGCTCGGTCGGCAGTGTAATCGACCGCGGCCCGAGAGCAAGGCGCAACTATTCCCCCGGTCGTCATCGCGAACGGCGAAGTGTAATCGACCGCGGCCCGAGAGCAAGGCGCAACCCGCCTTCTCGGCCTCGATGCGGAGGTAGGAGTGTAATCGACCGCGGCCCGAGAGCAAGGCGCAACTGACCCCCCGCGTGACTACTTCCGGCAGATAGTGTAATCGACCGCGGCCCGAGAGCAAGGCGCAACCTGCTGATCGCCGACCTTCACCGGCGCGGAAGTGTAATCGACCGCGGCCCGAGAGCAAGGCGCAACTCTGACCGAGGACACAGGCGCGATCATTGAGTGTAATCGACCGCGGCCCGAGAGCAAGGCGCAACCTGGCCGTGGCGCTTGTACGGGATCAGCTTAGTGTAATCGACCGCGGCCCGAGAGCAAGGCGCAACTCTGCCTTCGCGACGTGCTCAAGGTATTGCAGTGTAATCGACCGCGGCCCGAGAGCAAAGCGCAACTCTGCTCGTAGACGAACGCGAGCACCATGCAGTGTAATCGACCGCGGTCAGGCCTAATTCGCTCACACAACCCCCCTCGCCCGCATCTCCTCCCCAACCTTCCGCAGCGAAATCACCCGATCCTCCGTCGGCGGGTGCGTCGCGAACAGGTTCATCAGCGACCGACCGCCGGTCAGCGGCTCCACGATGAACATGTTGTTCTGCGCCGGGTTCGGGTTGTGCATCGGGATCCGGCCCGCCGCGGCCTCCAGCTTCATCAGCGCGTTGATCAGGCCGTCCGGCGTACCCGCGATCCGCGCGCCGTCCGCATCCGCAACATACTCGCGGCTCCGGCTGATCATCGCCTTGATCAGCGCAGCGCCCACCGCCGCGAAGATCAGCGTGACGATCCCGAACAGCGCGTTCCCGCCCTCGCGGTTGCCCCCGCCCAGGAAGAAGCCCCACTGCGCGATGAAAGCGAGCACGCCCGCGATCGTCGCCGCGATGCAGCTCGTCAGCGTGTCCCGGTTCTTGATGTGCGCCAGCTCGTGCGCCATCACGCCCCGGAGCTCCGCCTCGTTGAGCATCCGCAGCGCACCCTCCGTCACCGCCACCGCCGCCTTGCTCGGGCTGCGGCCCGTGGCGAACGCGTTCGGCGCCTCGTGCGGGCAGATGTACACCCGCGGCATCGGCAGGTCCGCCCGCTGCCGCAGCTCATCGACCATGCGGTACAGCCGCGCGCCCACCGGCCCGCTGTCAGGACCGACCTCCTGCCCGCGCATCGCCGCGATCGCGATCTTGTCCGAGAAGAACCACGCGCCGATGTTCATCACGCCGCCGAACAGCAACGCGATGATCAACCCCTGCTGCCCGTAGAAGCTCCCCACCAAAAGGAAGAGCCCCATCAGCCCGCCCATCAGCAGCGCCGTCTTGGCGTTGTTGACCAGCCGTGTCATGTCCCTGATCTCCTGAATAGGCGGTCCGCCTCGTGCGGCCCGCCCGGTGTCTCGTCCTGTTCTCACGCGGCCCGGAATCGCCGGACCCGCCTCCTCCGGTGCATACGCCGGACCAATCCTGATAGGTTCGGCCACCGCCCGACACCCCGGCCCAGGCCCGGGATGAGCCATTTCTGAGCCGGCCGCGGCGGGTTTCGGCACCCTTCCGCACATCCCGCTGCTGTTTCGGCAGCCCGCGGCCGATCACCTCTCGGGGCCGCGGCCGGCCCGTCCGAGAACCAGCCGCACACTCCCCCTCACTTGCACAAAGGGTTTTGTTTGGTATTATCTGTGACCAAGTCCGCGTGCCGGCGTCGAAGTTGGTGTAGACTTGGCTCATTGGATGCCCGGCCAAGGGCTTGTCTGTAAAGGGGTTGGGTCAGCGACACCGTCGCTCCCCTGATCCCCGGCGGGAGGTGGAACTCCGCCGTTGAGCAGAACAGCGTTTGGCCGGTGGTGGAGACCGACACTTGAAGATCAGTCAACTCGGGCTGTCGACGCCGTTGCGTCGCGGCCGCGCCATTCGAGTCGCCGCGCGACGGGTGGTGATCACCGCCGGATTCGTTGGTTTGTTCGCCCTGACCGGGCTCTCCGCGATCGCGCTCAAGGAAGCCAGCCGCTCGGCCCCCGCGCTCGCGGACGTCCGCGCGGTCCCGACCGTCCTCCCCGCGGCGATGCCCGTCGCGGTGACCGATGCGATCGGCCCCGCCGTCATCACGCCCGCTTCCGCCGGTTCGCTCAGCGCGTTCCTGCACCCCCGGACCGAGCCCGCCCGCGCCGCCGCGATCGTCCCGACCCGAGTCGCCGATCGCCCCGCCGCGTCCGTCCGGCCTGCCGCGCCCTCCCTCAACGAACGGCTCGCCAGCGACCCCAACGTCCGCTGGTTCAACGGGCGCCCAGTGAAGCCCGCCAAGACTATGTGGATGGTCGTCACCGGCTACTCGCCCGATGCCCGCTCCTGCGGCGAGTTCGCCGATGGCAAGACCGCCACGCTCCACTCCGTCACGACCAACGACCACAGCCTGGTCGCCGCGGACCCCCGCGTCCTGCCCTACGGCTCGATGGTCACCGTCCCCGGCTACGACTCGGACCTGATCGTCCCCGTGCTCGACTGCGGCGGCGCGATCAAGGGCAACCGCCTGGACCTGCTCTTCCCCACGCACGAACAGGCCCGCAAGTGGGGCAAGAAGCGCGTCAAGGTCACCATCTGGCAGTACGCCGACGGCAAGCCGATGGACAATCCCCGCAAGCTCCGCGGCTGATCCGCCCCGCTGATCCTGGCCACCAGCATCGCATCCGCCCGCGCGGCATCGCCCGTATGCTGCGGTGCCGATGCTCACCGGACGCAGCGCAACCAGACCCAAGTCGATCGATGACCTCATCGAGCCGCGCCTCGCCGCGCGGCTCGATCGTTTCGATCTGATGTCGCGCAAGCTCCTCTCGGGCAAACTCCCAGGCGAGCGCCGCAGCAA
>JBDZUZ010000052.1:0-21869 GCA_040255445.1 Planctomycetaceae bacterium
GATGAAGAAGCGGCCGAGTACGAAGAGGAAGAGGTCGCGGCCGAGGTCGAGATCAAGCCGCGGAAGAAGCGTGGCAAGGCCGAGGTTGCGCCGGTCGCTGTCGAGGAGGACGAGGAGGAGGAAGAGGACGATCTTCCTGGCGCTCCGCAGGTCTTCGATCAGGAAGCGCTCAAGGCCAAGATCGCCCGGCTGCCGGTGGTGTTCGGGCAGAAGGACAAAGCGGTCGCGACCGATGCGGACCTGGCCGGCCTGCAGTCGGTCGAGGGCGATGTCGACGAGAAGGGCTACCGCTTCCCGGGGCTCGATTTGCTCGAGGACCCCGAGGAGAACTTCAGCCAGACGCTTGAGGAGCACGTCCGCGAGCAGGCCGAGGCGCTCGAATCCGCGCTCAAGCAGTACCGGATCGACGGCGAGGTTGTGGGAATCGAGTCGGGCCCCGTGATCACGATGTACGACGTCCGGCTCAGCCCGGGCACGAAGGTCGCGGCGATCTCGGCGGTGTCGAGCGACATCGCGCGGGCGCTCAAGGCGGTCAACATCCGCATTGTGTCCAACCAGGTCGGCAAGGACACGATCGGCATCGAGGTGCCCAACGCGACCAAGGAGAAGGTGCGTCTCAAGGAGCTGATGAGCCGGACGGACCGCTTCAGCAAGATGAAGCTGCCGATGTTCCTGGGCAAGGATGCCAGCGGCGAGCCCTTGATCGAAGACCTGGCGAAGATGCCGCACATGCTCATCGCCGGCACCACCGGCTCGGGCAAGAGCGTGTGTATCAACACGATCATCATGGGCTTCCTGTACACCAAGAAGCCCAGCGAGCTCAAGCTCGTCCTGGTCGACCCCAAGATGGTCGAGATGTCGCAGTTCAAGGACATCCCGCACCTGATGTGCCCGGTGGTGACGGAGATGGCCAAGGCCGCGGCGATCCTCGAGTGGGCCGTGGCGAAGATGGACGAGCGGTACGAACTGCTCGCCGAGGCGGGCTGCCGCGACATCGCCGCGTACAACGAGCTGCCGTGGGACGAACTCAAGGAGCGGCTGGGCGCCAAGACGCCAGAGGAAGAGGCGCGGATCCCGCGCAAGCTCCCGTACATGGTGTTCATGATCGACGAGCTGGCGGACCTGATGATGACCGCCAAGGAGGTGGAGGGCTCGATCATCCGCATCGCGCAGAAGGCCCGCGCGGTCGGCATCCACCTCATCCTCGCGACGCAGCGTCCGCAGGCCAACGTCGTGACGGGTCTGATCAAGTCGAACATGCCGGCGCGGCTCACCTTCAAGGTCGCCAGCGGCATGGACTCGCGCATCGTGCTGGACCAGAAGGGCGGCGAACTGCTGCTGGGCCAGGGCGACATGCTCTTCCTGACGCCGTCGAGCCACAAGCTCACGCGTTCGCAGGGCACGCTGGTCGATGACCGCGAGATCCGCCGCGTCGTCAAGTTCATGAAGGAGGTCGCCTCGCCCAGCTTCGAGCGGCAGCTCATCCAGCTGCGCGCGGGCGATTCGGACGAGCAGCGGATCGCCGACAGCGCGAACAATTCCTCGGCGAGCCTGCAGGCGGCGCAGGAGGATCCGATGTTCAGCCGCGCGGTCGAGATCGTGCTGGAAACTCGCCGCGGAAGCGTGTCGCTGCTGCAGCGGCGCCTGGCGATCGGCTACACCCGCGCTTCGCGGCTGATCGATCTGATGGGCATCGCCGGCATCATCTCCGACCACAAGGGCTCGGTCGCCCGCGATGTGCTCATCACGCTGGACGAGTGGGAAGCGATGAAGCAGATCGCCTCCGAGCAGGGCTTCGATCTCACCACCGGCAAGTCCACGCAGGCCGAACTCTTCCCCGAGAGCGATGCCGCGGCGGAAGAGGCCCCTTTCGAGACCGACGAGGTCGAGGAGGATGAGGAAGAGACCGAGGAAGAAGAGGACGACGCCGAAGCGGTCGACGAGGCAGAAGAAGAGGAAGAGGAAGAAGACGGCGAGGAAGAGTCCGAGGAGGACGAGGAACTCGTCGACGAAGCCGAGGATGAGTACGAAGAGGATGAAACCGAGGACGAGGAGTCCGAGGAAGAGTCCGACGAGTACGAGGACGGCGAAGAGGAAGAGGAAGAGGAGGACGGCGAGGAGGTCGATGAGGCCGACGACGCCGAGGAAGAGGAAGACGAGGAAGAAGAGGAAGAGGAGCCCGCACGGGCGCCGGCTCGTCGCCCGCGGCGGGCCTGAACGCTTCCTGAACACCTTCCGGGCCACCGCGGCCGCGTGTCGCGGGGCCTGAATCCACCACGCGGGCCGCCGCACCCGCTATCCGGCGGCCCGCGGTCCGTACACCCCGAAGGCGTAACGCCGCCCCCCGGCGGGCGGTATCAACCAGCGACCCCGATCAGCCGGAACCGACAAACCCGGCGGTATACTCGGGGTCGAGGAGGGTGAACGCCGCGTCCGGCGTTTCCCAACAGCATCGCGTCGGCGGGGTCGGTGGAACCACCCGCACCCTGGCCCGGCGCACACGTTCAACTTCTTTGAAAGGACTGGATTCGCATGTCGACCCTTTTCGGCCGCAAGATCGCGATGTCGGCGGGCCTGCTGGCCGTGCTCGCCGGCCTGAACATCACCGTCGCTGACGTCAACAAGGCTCTGGACCGCGTGCCCGGCAACGCGGCGCTCGTCGCCGCGGTCAAGGACATGGCCGGTGTGCAGGCCAAGTTCGAGAACTTCCTCACTTCCATGGGCGCCCCGATGGACGAGGAGAACCCGGCGGCGCAGCTCAAGCAGCTGCTCTCGACCCCGGGCGTCGACTCCAAGGGCAGCCTGGCGATGGCGATCATGCCCGACGCCGAGGGCGGGCTCGACTTCGAATCCGACCCGCACTTCGTCGTGCTCGTGCCGGTCACCGATTACCAGGCCTTCATCAAGGGCATGGGCGGCGAGGCCGGCGGCGACATCACCGCGATCACGATCAACGGTGAGGAAGGCTTCGTCAAGAACCTGGGCGACGGCTACGTGGTGATGAGCCCGATGTCCGAGACGCTCGAGTCGTTCACGCCGGGCAAGGGCCAGGCCGAAGCGCACCGCAAGAGCTGGGGCAAGGTCGGCCGCGCCGCGGCGGAGAAGGCCGATGCGGTCTTCGTCATGAACATCCCGATGTTCAAGGACAAGATCGAGGAGGGCCTGGGCGGCCTCCGCGAGCAGATGGACATGTTCGCGCAGATGGGCATGGGCGGCGGCAACGAGGCCCAGATGGCGATGGGCATGGAGATCATCGAGACCCTGGGCACGACCTTCGCCAACGACGGCCAGACCGGCCTGATCGCGGCTCGGCTGGGCGAGACGGGGATCCACCTCGACATCACCGCTCAGTTCGAGGACGGCTCGGAAGTCGCCGGCTTCTTCGCGAAGACCGGTTCTTCGTCGTCGCTGCTGAGCAACATCCCCAACCAGCCCTTCCTGATGGCGATGGCCTTTGACAGCTCGGTCCCGGGCATCAAGACCGTGCTCCGCAACCTGGGCCAGATCGCTCAGAAGCACCAGGGCGATGCCCCGAACCCGATGGGCATCGACATGTCGATGCTCAAGAGCATCGACGCCATCGACGGCCAGGCGACCATCATCGGCGGCAACCCCGCCGCGATGATGGGCGGCGGTCTCCTCGCGAACACCTCGAGCTTCGTCAAGACCAGCGACCCCAAGGGCTACGTCGCCGCTCTCAAGAAGCAGACCACCGCGGCGGACGGCATGCAGCAGCAGGGCATGACCTTCCGCTCCTCCTACACCGACAACGCGGTCGAGGTGAACGGCGTGAAGGCCGACACCTGGTCGATGCGGATGGAGATGGACCCGAACGATCCCAACGCATTCCAGGTGCAGATGGCGATGGGCATGATCTTCGGCCAGGGCGGCATGGGCGGCATGGTCGCCCCGCTCGACAACGGCGTCATCGTGACGATGAGCCAGAACACGCCGCTGCTCACCAGCGCGATCGAAGCGGCCAAGAACGGCGGCGGCCTGGCCTCCAACGACCTGCTCAAGAAGTCGCAGGCCCAGCTCCCCAGCGCTCGGACCTTCGAGATGTACCTGGGCTCGAAGACCATCCTCGACTCGGTCGGCGGCATCCTGGCGATGATGGGTGGCGGCGCTGAGTTCAATGTGCCCGCGCAGCTCACCCCGATCGGCTTCGCGGGCACCACCGATGGCGGCGGCGCGGGCGTCCACATCTACGTCCCCAGCGATGTGATCAAGGCCGTCGCGGACATCGCCAAGTCGATGGACCAGGGCGGTGATGACTGGGAGATGGACGATGAAGAGGCGGGCGCCCCCGAGTTCTAAAGACCCGGACGCCTCCGACAGTTTCAGTGCATCCGCAGCGGCCCGCCCTCACCGGCGGGCCGCTGTCTTTCCCGCCCCGGGCCGGCACGCCGATACCCTTGCCCGATGATCTGGCGACTCTCCCCCACCGCCGCGCTGAGCCTCGACCGGCCGCGGATCCTCGCGATCGTCAACACGACGCCGGATTCGTTCTACGCGGGTAGCCGCGTGATGGACCCGGGCGCCGCGGCGGAGATCGCGGCCCGCGTTGTCGAAGAAGGGGCCGATGCGCTCGATCTGGGCGCCGAGTCGACCCGCCCGGGCGCCGTGCGTGTGACGGCGGAGGAACAAACGGCGCGGCTGCTCCCCGTTCTCCGGGCGATCCGCGGGCAGAGCGGCCCTGTGGGGAGCATCCCGATCACGATCGATACCACGATCGCCGCGGTCGCGCGGGCGTGTTTCGACGTCGGCGCGGATGCGGTCAACGATGTCGCCGCGGGCCTCGAGGACCCCGAGCTGCTGCCGACGGTGGCACGCCTGGGCCGCGGCGTGATCCTGATGCACCGGCTCACCACGCCCGAGCGGGACCGCTATTCCGACCAGTACGCCGCGGCACCCGCGTACGACGATGTTGTCGCCGCGGTGAGGGGCTTCCTCCACCAGCGTGCCGAAACGGCCATCGCGGCGGGCGTCGACGCCGCGGGCATCGTGCTCGACCCGGGGTTGGGCTTCGGGAAATCGGTCGAGCAGAACCTGGCGTTGCTGCACGCGACGGATGCACTCGCCGGCGGAGATACCGCGGGCGGCAGAGGTCGATCGCGGGCGTACCCGGTGTTGTCGGCACTCTCGCGGAAGAGCTTCGTCGGCCGCGTCTCGCTGGGCCGCGACTCCACGCCCGACGAGCGGCTGGAGGGCACGCTGGGGCTGTCGGCTCTGCACTACTGCCGCGGGGCCCGGCTGTTCCGCGTGCACGATGTCGCCGCCCATCGCCGGGCGTTGGATGCGGTGCACGCGGCCGACGCAGCCCACGCGGCCTTAGCCCCACCCCTTCCATAGCACGAACATTCCTGGGAATCGCCGCGCGGTCGGACACCCGTCCGCGTACCATGGAACCGTCCATCGCCCGCCGCCGCGGCGGCCGAACCCCTGCCGCATTCATCCCCGCAGAGCCGAGCACCCATGGCCAGCCAGAACGTCCACGAATTCACCGATGCGAACTTCGAGGGTCAGGTCGTTTCTTCCGACAAGCCCGTGCTGGTCGACTTCTGGGCCGAGTGGTGCGCCCCGTGCCGGACGCTCTCGCCGATCATCGATGCGATCGCGGAGGAGTTCGCCGGGCGTGCGAAGGTCGGCAAGGTGAACACCGACAACTCCCGCGACATCGCGTTCCGTTACGGCATCAACGCCCTGCCGACGATCATCCTCTTCAAGAACGGCGAGCCGGTGAAGAAGTGGATCGGCTTCCAGCGCAAGGAAGCCCTCGCCGCCGCTCTCGAGGACGCGGCCAAGTAATCCCCGATACGGCGTCCATCCGCGCGGGGCAACCCGGCGCGGGCACGCCGCCACGAGCCCGAGCACGATGAACAAGACCGAACCTTCCGCGGCGACCGCCGCGACACAGGCCGCGCCGAGCACCGCCCTCAAGGACCGCTTCGAGGGCCGACCGGTCCGCTGTGGTGTGGTCGGCGTCGGCCGGATGGGCCGTCACCACGCACGCGTGTACGCGGGCCTCGCCGGGTGTGAGCTGGTCGGCGTGGTCGATGCCTCCCTGGACCGCCGCGAGGAAGTCGCCGAGCGACACGGCTGCCGCGCCTTCGAGAACGTCCAGCAGCTCTTGGACGCCGGGGTTGATGCGGTCTCCGTCGCCGTGCCCACCACACACCACATGGCCGCCGCCGAGCCGCTGCTCAAGGCGCGGGTCGCGTGCCTGATCGAGAAGCCGTTGGCCGGTGATGTCGAGACCGCGCAGCGGATCCGCGACCTGGCGGTCTCGACCGGCTCTGTGCTGATGGTCGGCCACATCGAGCGGTTCAACCCGGTGATGCGGGCGATGCAGAAGGCCTCCGAGCAGGGGCTGGAGATCGTGCCGCGGTTCATCCAGGTCGTGCGCGTCAGCCCGATGACCTTCCGCTCGGTCGATGTGGGCGTGGTCATGGACATGATGATCCACGACCTGGACGTCGTGCTCATGCTGATGGGCGGGCGCGAGCCCGACTACATCCGCGCGGCGGGCGTCGCGGTCATCACCAACCACGAGGACCTGTGCAACGCGTGGCTCGAGTTCGACGGCCCCCGCGGCAAGTGCGTGGCCAACATCACCTCGAGCCGCCTCGCGCTCAAGACCGAGCGCGTCACACGGATCACCGGCGAGAACGCCTACATCAAGATCGACTACGGCGCCAAGAAGGGCACCATGATCCGCCGGATCGCCAACGAAATCCAGATGAACGAGGTGCGCGAGCAGCTCTCGGGCGGCATGGACCTGACCAATCTCAAGTGGGATCAGCTCGTCAACATCGAGGAGCTCGTGGTCGACGACGCCGAGCCGATCGTGATGGAGATCCAGGCGTTCATGGATGCGGTGCGGACGGGCAAGCGGCCGCAGATCGACGCCGAAGCGGGCTTCGCCAACGTGCGGACCGCGCAGCGGATCGTCGATGAGATCCGCCGGATGATGTGAGCGGGAGCGAGCGCCCCGCCGGGAACCGAACAACACCAGGGCGATACGAAGGACGTTCTTGACCAGCACAAGCACCGCACAGCACAAAGCCGGCCAGACGACGCCCCCGCCCGCCGCCGTCTCGCCCTACGAAAGCCGCATCAAGTACGAGCACGCCCGCATCCACGCGGCGGCCCTGTACTGCTCCGATGGCCGCGTCGGCGAGCATTTCGACGACTTCCTGCAGAACGGCCTGTCGCTGCCGCGGTACGACCGCGTGTCGCTGCCGGGCGGTCCGGCCTGCCTCGCGAACCATCCGCAGGCGCACCTCGAGCAGCACGGCGTGATCGATGAGCTCAAGTTCCTGGTCGAGGTCCACAAGCTCAAGCGCGTGGTGCTCATCGCGCACTCGGGCTGCGCCTTCTACGGCACGCGGCTGGAGTTGCAGGAGCCGCGGCTGGAACTCGTGCAGAAGGCCGACCTGGTGCGGGCCGCGGCGAGTGTGCATCGGATCACAGGCCTGACGAACATCGATGCGTACTACGCGCGGCTCGTCCGCGACAGCGGGTCGATCACGTTCGAACCGGTGGCGGTCTAGGGCGCTTCGGCCCAGCGCGACCGGGTTCTGCGCACTCGAGGCAGGAGGAACGGTGGTGCTGCACAGTCTTCCGCCCATCCTCCGGCGCCGCTACTTCCGGTATGGGACACTGTTTGTCGTACTGACCGTTCCGTGCATGCTGGTGTTGTTCGGGCAGGTGGGCATGGGCGGGCCGCGCCCTTGGCGGATGTTCGGCCCATCGGTTCTCGCGTTCAGTCCGTTCTTCATCACCTATACCGTCGCGTCCATCCTGCGATTCCGCCTGCGTCGGGCCTTTCTCGCTGCGGAGGGCCGGCTTTGCACGGAGTGCGGGTACGACCTCCGCTCGTCGGGTGATGCGGGAACGTGCCCCGAGTGCGGCGTCGCCTTCGATACCGCTTCGGACCGGCGACGTTGGGCGACCGCGGGGTTCATCGTGAGCTCGCCTGCCGCCGCAAGGCCGCTGCATGGGCGGCAGGAGCATGGCAACACCTGATTGCGAGAGGGGACGTCATGGCACGGCGGGGATTGTGGCGAGCGGGATGGATCGCGGCGTCGGTGTGCGCAGCGCTGGCGACACTGGCGGCGTGCGATCGCGGACGTCGCCTCGTCGAGGTCTACGACAACGGCCCGGTCGGCGCGCAACCGACATCAAATGGCTACTACATCTGGGTCGGCAAAGACGATCTGCCGCCACCGGGGAACAGCTGGAAGCCGGTCGATTACGATGCGCTCACGCCAGAACAGCGTTCGAAGATCCGGTAGTCCGCGGCGTCGTACCATCGTCCGGAGGAATCACCATGCCGAACGACCGACTCCGCGAGCCCCCCGCCGAGCGATTTGATACCGCGAGCATCTTCCTCGATCTTCGCGAGCAGGCCGCGGCGATTCGTGCGGAAGCCGCGCCGGCCCGGCAAGGGCACCGCCAGAAGACGCTGTACAAGCACAACGCCCGGACTGTTGCGCTCTTCGTGCTCGAACCCGGCGGCGGCCTCGATGAGCACGCGACGAGCGGAACCGCGACCATCCACGCGATCGAGGGCGAGTTGATCGTCCGCGTTGGAGCCGACACACGGCGGCTGTCCGCGGGCCAGTTGGTCATCCTCGCGCCGACCACGCGGCACGCGGTGCACGCCGCGGCGGATGCGCCTGCCGTGTTCCTGCTCGACGTGTCGCTGGGGGCGTGAGCGCCCAGGTGGCAAAACGAGACGGCGGCGCCCGAAGAGCGCCGCCGCCGATGGTCATCAGATGTCTCGCCGCGATCACTTCGCCTTCGCGAGCTTCTCTTCCTTCTGCGCATCGGAGAGCATGTTCCAGTCGTTGATGCAGCCGGGGCAGCAGAAGGCGACCTTCTGTCCCTTGTACATCGTGTAGACGTCGGTGTTGAGCGTGTCGGCGGGAACGATCGGGCACTTGGTGTTGACAGCCTTCATCGCGCCGGCCGAAGCGCCGTCGTTCTTCTGCGTCGAGTTGCAGCCGGTGACCGCCAGCGCCATCGCCGCGACCGCCACGCCCATGATCAGAGTCTTCATCGTGTGCTCCCTTGAGATTCGAACCGTTGTACGCCGCCTCGCCGCGGCCGGGCCGGATGGTATTCGCCGCAGCGCGGCTCAGCCGCCGCCGACGGCCTCCCGCTGCTCATCTTCCTCGCGATCGGCCTCGTGCCCCTCGATCTGCCGCCGGAGCAGCTCGGCGTAGCGGCCGCCGCGGGCGAGGAGCTCCTCGTGCGGCCCGACCTCGAGGATGCGGCCCTCCTCCATCACCACGATGCGGTCGGCGTTCCGCACCGTGCTCAGCCGGTGGGCGATGACGAAGCTGGTCCGGTCCTCCATCAGCCGCGACAGACTCTTCTGGATCAGCGCTTCGCTCTCGCTGTCGAGGTTGCTGGTGGCTTCATCCAGGATGAGGATGCGGGGGTCGGCCAGCACCGCGCGGGCGATGGCGATCCGCTGCTTCTGCCCACCGCTGAGCCGCACGCCGCGTTCGCCGATGATCGTCTCGTAGCCGTGCTCGAGCTCGGAGATGAACCCATCGGCGTTGGCGGCCCGCGCTGCGGCGACGATCTCTTCGGACACCGCCTCCTTGTTGCCGTAGGCGATGTTCTCGGCCACCGTGCCGTCGAACAGGAAGACATCCTGCTCGACGATGCCCAGAAGGTCGCGGTAGCTCTCGACGTCGATGTCCTTGAGATCGCGTCCATCCAGCAGGACGCGGCCGGAGGATGGGTCGTAGAACCGCGCGATCAGGTTGCAGAGCGTCGTCTTGCCCGAGCCGGAGCGGCCGATCAGTGCGATCCGCTCCCCGGGCCGCACAGCGAGGGAGACGCCGCGGATGACCGGATCGGCTGGCGGGGGCGTGACGCCGTCGCGTTCCTCGTGGCGGGTGAGCACGCGGGGGTAGCTGAACCAGACATCCTCGAGCGTGAGCGCGCCCAGGGTCTGGCCCCGCTCGATGCGGATGCCGGTCCGGCGGCCGCCGAACTCCTGCTCCTCGCCCAGAAGATCGAGCACACGGTCGAGCGCGGCGAGGTTGTTCTGGATATTCGCCGCGGTCGCCGTGAGCGTCTCGAGCGGACCCAGCAGCATGAGCAGGTAGGTCGAGAACATCATGACATCGCCGATCGTCAGCGTGCCCTTGATCACCTGCATGCCGCCATAGATGAGCACCGCCGCAGACGCGGCCGGGATCATCACCGCCCACGCCGACTCGATCATCCGCGACCACCACCAGATCAGGATCTCGATGCGGGCCATGTAGTGCTGCCCGCGGGTGAAGCGGTCCGATTCGGACCGCTCGCGGTTGAAGCCGCGGACGATGCGCATGCCGCCGAAGGCCTCGGTCACCGCGCCGTCGATCCCCTGGCGGACGTACTTGGTGTCGCGCGCGAGCGGGCGGATGCGGCCGATCCAGGTCTTGTGCGTGATCCACACCGCGGGAATGAGCATGAGCGAGCCCGCGAGCAGACGCCAGTCAACCCACGCGAGCACGATCAGCGTGCCTGTGAGCTGCACGATCGCCCGCCACGGGTTGTAGACCATGCTGAAGAGCAGTTCGCCCGCGAGCCCGGCGTCCTCACGCAGCAGGCTCGACATGCCGCCGCTCTTGTACGCCTGGATGCGGTGGAGCGGGAGCTTGACCGCGTGCTCGAAGGCTTTGCGGCGGATGCGGACCTGCACCCGCTTGGTGACGCGGGTCATCTGCCAGCGGCCCGAGGTGCCCAGCACCACCGCCACCAGCGCGAGACCGACCACCACGAGGCCCAGCCACCACAGGAGGCCCATGCGGTCGGCCGGCACGCCGAACATCTCGCGCGCCCACATCGGCACCCCCTCGGGGCCCGGGCTGTCCGTCAGCGCGTAATCGATCGCGATCTTGGTCGAGGCGGGGATCACCAGGCCCACAGCAGTCGTGACCGAGAGGGTGGCGAGCGCGAAGTAGATCGCGCCGCGGTGGCCTCTGGTCAGTGCCCAGAACCGACTGAACAGATCAACGAATGTCCGGCTCCGCTTCAGCCGATCCGGGGCCTTGGCGCCCGGCTCCGCGACGACCTGCTCGCGGTTTCTGGAGGCCCTGCGGCGTTCGAGATACTGGCGGTAGCGGGCGCGACTGCTCGAGCGCCTTGGAAGCATGCGGCAATCGTAGGGATCACCGCCCCCCACCGCCGGTACACTTGCCCGCGATGAACACCAAAGAACTGCAGTCCTACATGGCCCAGCAGCGGATCGACGGCTGGCTCATCCATGACTTCCGCGGCAGCAACGCTGTCTTCGCCCGCATGCTGGGCGGCAAGAAGTGGACCACCCGCCGTTGCGATCTGTTCATCCCCGCAACCGGCGAGCCGACTCTGCTCTGCCACGGGATCGATGCGTCGACGCTCGAGGCCGCAGCGGCGGGCATCGGGGCCCGGCTGGTCAAGTACCTCTCCTGGAGCCAGATGCACGATGAGCTCCGCTGCCTCCTCTCGGGTCGCGACCGCATCGCGATGGAATACGCCCCCGGCTGCACGCTCCCGGTCGTCGGTACGGTCGATGCCGGCACCGTCGAGCTCATCCGCTCCTTCGGTGCGCAGGTCGTCTCTTCGGCCAACCTGATCCAGATCTCGATCGCGATCTGGTCGAAGGATGCGGTCGCCAAGCACCAGATCGCCGCGGACAAAGTCAACCAGATCAAGGACGAGGCGTTCAGGTTCATCGGCGACAAGCTGAAAGCCGGGGCGAAGGTCCTGGAGCACGAAGCGCAGGCGTTCATCATGAGCCGCTTCAAGGCCGAGGGCCTCGAGACGCCCGATGAGCCGATCGTCGCCGCCAACGCGCACAGCGGCGACCCCCACTACGCCCCCGGCGCTGATCACCCGCACGAGATCAAGAAGGGCGACTGGGTGCTGATCGACCTCTGGGCCCGCGTCCCCGGCGATGAGAACATCTACGCCGACATCACCTGGGTCGGCTTCGCGGGCGAGACGCCCAGCGAACGCCACCGTGCCGTCTTCGAGACGGTGAAAGCAGCACGCGACGCCGCGGTCGATGCCGCCCGCGCCGCGTTCGCCGCGAAGCAGCCGATCCAGGGCTGGCAGCTCGACGACGCCGCAATGAAGCCCATCATCGACGGCGGCTACAAGGAGTTCATCCGCCACCGCACCGGGCACAGCCTCTCGCCGGGCGCGATGGTCCACGGCGTGGGCGTGAACCTCGACAACCTCGAGACGCACGACACCCGCGAGGTGCTCCCGGGCGTGGGCTACACGATCGAGCCGGGCATCTACACGCCCGAGTTCGGCGTGCGTCTCGAAATCAATGTCTATCAGGACCCGGCGAAGGGGCCGGTGATCACCAGCCAGGTGCAGAAGGACATCATCCGGATTTGCTGAGGCAACCGGCGCCCGTCCGGCTCAAGCCGGTCTGGCTCAACCCCCTCCGCCTCAACCGGGTCCGGTCTTCACCCGCGCCCGGGCCTCCCGGATCGCCGCCTTCAGTTCCGCGGCGAGGGGCGTCACATCCCGGACCACCGTGGTGTTGTCGAGGATCTCGATCGACACCGGGCTGTTGAGGAACTCCGCGATCTCGCTTGGATCGACGCTCTCATCGGCGAACATCGCCGCGAGGTCCGGCGCGTTCTGGACACGGTTCATCGCGTCCACCACCGAGGGCATCTCCTGCAGCCGGATCATTACCGGCGTCTGGAGCAGCCACTCCAACGCCTCCTGGTCTCGCGAGATTGCCGAGAAGTCGGTCATCAGCGTGAGAAGCTCGGACTCGGGCAGCGGGTTGGTCGCCTCAACGACCCCGCCGAGCGCCGACTCGCGCACCGCCTCGGCCATGCGCACCGCGACCTTTGCGGCGGGCGTTGGCTCGACGCCCAGCGCGACATCATCCTCGACGCGGGCCCGCGCGATCGGCTCCATCGCGACCGGCGCCCACAGGAGCATCAGCGCGAGCAGCACCCCTTCGATCCCGCCGATGGCGCCGCCGGCGTACCGGTCCCACACCCGCCACGCGGGGCGGCCCTTCATCACCTTCCGGCCGACCACCGCTCCGATACCCCACCCGAGCACGACCAGCACCAGCCCGACCACCGCGATGCTGATCACCCGGTTCATCACGCCGCCGGTCCCGGCGATGCCGCCGATGACGCCCTCGAGCGCGGGCCCGACGGTCGGCGCGAGCAGCATCGCCAGCAGCATGCCGATGACCAGGCCCGTGATCTCCGCCGCGCCCCGCCACAATCCCTGCAGCGCGGCCAGCACGATGAGCCCGGCGAAGAGCTTTACCGGGAGCGAACCCAGCGCGATGAAGGGGATCGCCAGCAGCACCAGCCCGCCGGCGACGTACAGGAGCGGGCGCGAGTTCGCGGACCGCTCGGGGCGCGCCGCGGCGGCCGCCGGTTGTGCGGGCCGGCCCCCGGCGGGGCGTGGACGGATCGGTTGAGACCGCGGGTCGGTGCTGGGCATGGCCGCAGAAGGTACCAGCCAGCCAGAGAACTTCCCAGCGGATCAGGCAGGGCGTTGCTCAAGATTCGCTCGCGGCCGGTCCGGGAACCCGCGGCGGCATCACCCTTCGAGGCCGCGGTCACCGCTCAGGGCCGCTTCAGCCCTCGAGATAGGTGTACCCCTCGAGCCCGTCGTCGTAGAACTTGAGCAGGCTCTTGCCCTCGGCGACGGTCAGGCGGCCCTGCTTGCTGGCGGCCTCGATGTCCTGCCGCATGGCCCGCTTCAGGTCCGCGACGTCGTACTGCACATACGCCAGCACTTCCTCGACGGTGTCGCCCTCGATGACCTCATCGATCTCCCACTCGCCGTTATCGTCGAGCGAGATGTGCACCGCGTGGGTGTCGCCCAGCAGGTTGTGCAGATCGCCGAGGATCTCCTGGTACGCGCCCAGCAGGAACACGCCCAGGTAGTACGGTTCGTAGCCGATCTGACCCGCGGCGAGCGGCTTGAGGTCGTGCAGTTCGAGCGTCTTCTTGTCGATCCGCTTGTCGACGAAGTGGTCGACCTTGCCGTCCGAATCGCAGGTGATGTCCGCGAGGATGCCGCGGCGGGTCGGCTGCTCGCTCAGGCGGTGGATCGGCGTGATCGGGAAGAGCTGATCGATCGCCCAGGAATCGGGCATGCTCTGGAACAGCGAGAAGTTGCAGAAGTAGATGTCGCTGAGCAGTTCGGGCAGCGCCTCGAACTCCTCGGGAAGGTCGCCCTTCTTGCTGGCCTTCTCGAGCAGCTTGTGGCCGATCGCCCAGAAGAGCTGCTCCGCCGCGGCCCGCATCGCGAGCGTCATGTACCCCAGGCTGAAGAGGCTCATCGCCTCATCGCGGGCCTGCGTGGCGTCGTGGTACGCCTCGAGCAGGTTCCGGTCGGTGAGGTTCTGGTACGCCTCCATGAGGTCGAGCACCGGCTGGGGCACCTGGCCCCGGCCGCGGCTGGTCTCGCCGCTGTTCTTCTCGGCCTCCATCGCGTCCTGGATCGCCTTGAGGTCAGGGTTGGACTCGAAGCGGCTGGTCCCCAGCACGTCCATGATCAGCACGCTCGAGTACGCGACCATCGCACGGCCCGACTCGCTGATGATCCGCGGGTGCGCCACCTCCGATGCATCGCACACGCTCTTAATGCGGTAGACCACATCCTGCGCGTACTCCGCGACCGTGTAGTTGATGCTGCTCGACCACGCCGACTGGCTGCCGTCGTAATCGACGCCCATGCCGCCGCCGATATCCAGCATCGTCAGCCCCGCGCCGGCCTTGACCAGTTCGCAGTAGATGTGCGCCAGCTCGTTGACCGCGTTCTTGAAGACGCGGATGTCGTAGAGCTGGCTGCCCACGTGGCAGTGCAAGAGGTTCAGGCAGTCGAGCATCCCGTGCTTCTTGAGATACTCAACCGCCTTGAGCACCTCGCTCACGAACAGGCCGAACTTGCTGCGCACGCCCGCCGAGCCCTCCCACCGGCCCGCGCCGCGGCTCGATAGCTTCACGCGCAGGCCGATCTTCGGCCGCACGTTGTACTGCTTGGCGTACTTGACGATCAGCTCGAGCTCGCTGAACTTCTCGACCACCGGGATGATGTTCCGCCCCAGCTTGGTCGCGAGCGTCACCGTCTCGATGAACTCATCGTCCTTGAAGCCGTTGCAGATGATCGGCATGCCGTTCACGCCCGGGCCGCCGGCCGTCGCCGACAGGCCAAGCACCGCGATCAACTCGGGCTTGCTGCCCGCCTCGAGCCCGAAGTCGAGCTGCACCGCGAGATTGGCGATCTGCTCGCAGACGTGCCGCTGCTGGTTGACCTTGATCGGGTAGACACACGAGTACCCGCCCTTGTACTGCTGCTCGGTGGTCGCATCGTCGAAGGCCTTGCGGATCTCCTTGAGGCGATGCACCAGGATGTCGTTGAACCGCAACAGCACCGGCGTGTGGATGCCGCGTTCCTCGAGCCCCTTGACCACCTCGTGCAGGTCGATCTGCCTCGCGGCGTCCTTGGTCGGCAGCACGGTCACGTGCCCCTTGTCGTTGACGCCGACATAGCCCTTGCCCCAGTCGGGGATGCCGTAGAGCTGGGCGGAGTCGCCGGGGGTCCACTGGCCGTGGATGAAAGCGCTGCGGGGTGAGGAGATCGTGGCCATGGGTGAGGATGTCGCTCCGGCGAAGAGGCGTGGCGTGAACGGGTTCGATTGTGAGTGAACGGCGGGCCGCGCTCTGCGCTTTGGCCCCGCTCCGCGTTCGGATTCACCCGCCGCGGTCCCTCGCGTGCGGGTCGTTTGATCCGGAGCTGTCGCCCGCGGGCGATGCCGGCCGCCACCTACGGCCGAACCCCGAACCACCGAAACAAAAGATAGGCGGCCGCGGCGGGCGATGATGCTGCAAAGACCCCGGATGAGGTAGAGTGGCCACGATGACGATGCGTGCCCTTCGGTGTGCCGCGGCGATCGCCGCAGCCCTGCTGCTCCCGCACCTCGCTCCGCCCGCCGCCGCGGGGCCACCGCCGCTGGCGATCCTGCCCGGCGACCTCACCGATGGCCTGAACTCGATCTTCGCGCCCGGCAGCCCGGGCCTGGTCGCGGTGCTCGAGCCCGGCGCTGCGCCCGTGCTGCTCGATGCCGAGGGCCTCCCGGTGATCGCCGCCGCCGAGTCGCGACAGCGACGGATCGTCGCCTTCGGCCACAGTTCCTACGCCACCGCCGAGGCGTTCAAGCGCGAGGATGACGCCTCGCTCATGGCCCGGCTCATCCGCTGGGCCGGCCGCGGCAACGGCGTTGTTGGCGTCCGCGATGAGAGCCTGATCGAGCCGCTCGACAAGCTCGGATTCCTCGCCGTCATGCTCGATGGCGACTTCGCCCCGTCCGAAGGAATCACACCCACCGTGCTGATCCTGAGTGAATCGCGGCTGAGCGACCGCCGCCGCGAGGCGGTCCGCCGCCACCTCGCCGCGGGCGGCGGCCTGCTGGTCGCCCAGACCGGCTGGGGCTGGCAGCAACTCAACAACGATGCGCCGATGGACCAGAACCACTGGAACCAGGTCCTCGCTGATGCGGGACTCGCCTTCACCGACCAGTTCGCGAAGAAGAACATGGAGGGCGGATTCGACGCCGTCGCCCCCAATCCGCTGGCGCACCCCCTTCGCGCCCTCGATCGCCTCACCGCGCCCGACAACACCCTCTCACGGCCGGACCGTGAACAGGCCGCCGCGGCGGTGCTCCTTGCCGTCCGCTCGACCGGCCCGGACCACCCGTTCCGCGGCCAAGTGCGCGAATTGGCCAAGGACAGCCGCGTCGTTACACCCTCGCAGTCACGCCCCGTCCGCGCTGGCGATGCCTTGAGCCGCATCGTGCTCGCCGCCCAGCTCGAGGATCTCAAGACCACGCCGATCGCACAGCGCCCCGCCCACCCTGCCGCGGCGGACTTCCCCGGCAGCGTCCCCGCCGATGCTGAACGGATCACGCGGACGGTCTCGATCACCCCGGCCAGCCGCGGCTGGATCAGCACCGGTCTCTACGCCGCGCCCGGCGAGCCGATCCGTGTCACCACCGCCAGGCCCGAAGGCCTGCGGCTCCGCATCGGCTGCCACAAGGACCTCATCTGGCACCTGGATACCTGGCGGCGGGCGCCCGAGATCACGCTGTCGATTCCGCTCGCCGAGGGCGAGACCGTCGTGGCATCGCCCTTCGGCGGCCTGGTCTACATCGAAGCCGAGGGCGACAAGGCCGCGGCGGAGGTGACCATCACCGGCGCGGTTGCCGCGCCGCTGTTCATGCTCGGCCAGACCACGAGCGAAGACTGGCGCGAGATCCGCAACGCCCCCGGCCCCTGGGCGGAACTCGCCAGCGACAAGATCATCGTGAGCGTGCCCAGTTCGCTGGTCCGCGAACTCGATGACCCCGCCGCGGTGATGCGGGCGTGGGACGAGATCGCCGATGCCGCCGCGGACCTCGCCACGATCCCCCGCGAGCGCGACCGGCCCGAGCGGTACGTCGCCGACATCCAGATCAGCGCGGGGTACATGCACGCTGGCTACCCGATCATGACCCACCTCGACGCCGCGCCGGCGATGGTCAGCGAGGAGAAGCTCCGCGCCGGCCAGTGGGGCCTCTTCCACGAACTGGGCCACAACCACCAGAGCCCGCTCTGGACCTTCGAGGGCACTGGCGAGGTCACCGTCAACCTCTTCTCGCTCTACATCATGGAGACGGTCTGCGGGCTGGGGATCAACTCGGGGCACGATGCGCTGGGCAACCGCGAGAAGCAGATCAAGTCGCAGTTCGCCAAGCCGATCGCCGAGCGGACATGGCCGGGCGACCCGTTCATGTCGCTGATCCTCTACCAGCAGGTCCGCGAAGAGTTCGGCTGGGAGCCGTACAAGAAGGTCTTCGCCGAGTACCACGCCATGCCCCGCGATGAGCAGCCCAGGAGCCAGCAGGACCGCCGCGACATGTGGCTGGTGCGGATGTCCGAAGCGACCGGCCGCGACCTGGGCCCGTTCTTCGCGGCGTGGGGTATGCAGCTTACCGATGCGGCCCGCGCGAAGACGGCACACCTGCCGGCGTGGATGCCCGAAGGCATGGAGTGATTGCGTGCCACCATGATCGCCTGCTTTGAGGCGATCATGGTGGGTTGAGCTGAGCACGCGCGGCGAACGCCAAACGACCAGACACTCCCCGGTGCATGCTCGCACCCAGGAGCAAGTCGTGATCGGACGCACAATCCATCAGGGTCTCAAAGCAGACCCTGATGGCACGGGAGAGTCACTCACCGCGTTGCCGCGGCCCGGTCGTTCAGGACCTTCTCCGCGTACCCGTTCATCGCATCGCGGAGCTGCTCGAAGTCCTCGAGCACGTAGTAGATCGGCTGGTAGTGGTCGATCTCGAAGTCAGTGTTGCACACCCGCTCCAGATCGAACGGCCGCCGCTCGGGCACATCGCTCTCCAGCGAGTACTTGCTCTCGCCGATCGAACTCATCAGGCCCGAGCCGTAGATCTTCAGCCGCCCTTCCTCGCGGATCAGGCCGAACTCGACCGTGAACCAGAAGAGCCGCCCCAGCCGCGTCACGTGCTCGGGGTCCTCGCACATCAGCGCAGCCTTGCCGTAGGTCTGCAGGAAGTCGGCGAACACCGGATCGGCGTGCAGCGGCACGTGCCCGTAGACATCGTGGAAGATGTCCGGCTCAGGCAGGTAATCGAGCTTGTCGAGCGGACGAATCGTGATCGTCGTCGGGAACTGCCGCTTCGCCAAACACGCGAAGAACGACTTCGCGGGCAGGTACCCCGGCACAGGCCGGCTCTGCCAGCCCGTCTTGTCCCGCAGCACCGCGTTGACATCCTCGAGCCGCGGCAGCCGGTCCTTGGGCAGGTTGAAGGCATCGAATCCGGCCAGGAACACATTGCTCGCCTGCTGACGCAGCGTCGTGATCCGCCGCTCGTAGAGCGTCTTCCACGCGAGGTGGTTCTCCTCGGTGTAGCGGTCGTAGTGCTGCTTGATGTAGAAGGTCTCGGGGTTGATCTTCTCCGCCGGCATGTCCGCCGCCGCGTTCGCCGCGGCCTGCGCCCGCCGGGCTTCCTCGTTGTCGATCACGGTTCCGGACAGGCTCTTGCTCATCGGACACCTCCAGCGGCCACTTCCAGCGGTCAGGCACGCACAGGATCGAGAACGCTCGCGAGCATCCCCGTCCATATCCATAACTATATGGAACACCCCGCGTCGGATCACGCCCACCGGTTCCGCGAGCCACGAGCCACGGAACCGCGCTGCAGTGCCGCGCCGGGCATCACTCCGCCGCCGCGAACGCCCGCCACCCCGCATCCGGCGCAATCGCCTGTTCGGGCGCTATCGCGGCGGAAGCCGGCATCCCTTCCCGCCGCCGCTCCACCGCCGCGACGATCGAGTCGCCGGGATCGGCCCGGACGATCGGTACATCCGAGCCGAAGATCAGCGTCCGCCCAGGCTCGAGCCCGGCGTCGATCAGATCTCTAATCGGCAGCACGCGGTCCCGCCGGTGCGGCAGCAGCCGGTTGATCCCCTCGATGTCCGCCAGCAGGTGGCACGGCTGCACGCTCGCGATCGCCGACAACTCCGCGAACCTCGGCACATCCGCCGCATCAACGAACTCGGCGTGCTCGATCCGCAGCGGCGTTGCACGGGCATCCCCTCCGCCACGCTTCAGATGCTCCCTGCGGGCGTCCAGTACCGCACGCACCGCGCCATCGCCGATCGCGTGGACCGCAAGCCCAAGGCCCATGGACTGGCACGCGGCGAGGGCATCGTGCATCTGCGCCACCGTCAGGAGCGGCGTGCCGCGCTCGTGTCCGGGCAGTGGATCGCGGAAGGGATCGAGCATCCACGCTGTCCGGCTGTTGATCGTGCCATCGGCGAAGAGCTTGCCGCCCGCCAGCACAACGCGCCCCGTCCGCGTCCATCCCGGCGCGGACGCTGCGAACTCCGACAGCCGATCCATCGGCGCGAACATCGATACGGAGAGCGGCAGCTCACCCCGGTCGTGAAGCCCGGCGAGCACCGGCCCGAGCCAGTCGGGCGCGAGCAGATCGTGCACCTCCGCGAACCCGAGCGCTGACAGGTGTTGCAGGGCCGCGCGGATGATCGCCGGCCGCTCGCTCGCGCCCGGTTCGGGCGCTGCATGCCACACCCGCATCGCCGCGGATTCGAGCAGCAGCCCGGTCGGCCGTCCGGTCGCCGGATCGCGCACGATCACGCCGCCCTCGGGATCGGCATCGCCATCGCCGATCCCCGCCGCCCGCATCGCCGCGGTGCTCGCCGCGACGCTGTGATGGTCGAACGACATGATCACGCACGGCCGGCCGCCGGCAGCGCGGTCCAGTTCCTCACGAGTCGGCCAGCGCGGATCGGGCCAAGCCTCCGCACGCACGCCGACACCCAGGACCCACGCTTCGTCGCCGCCCGATCCGACAGCTTGTCCACCACGCGACGCTTCCGCCGCGACCCGCTCGATGCACTCCTCGCGCGAAACGCAATCACCCAGCCGCAGCATCGAGAGCGAACGCCCCAGCATCGGCAGGTGAGCATGCGCCTCCCGCAACCGCAGCCCGCGCGGGGGCGTCGAGAGATCGCCGGTCATCGCCCGGCCTCCATCGACCGCAGCATCGCATGAACCTCCTCGATCGACCCGCACGGCGATGAGAACTCGACCCGCAGCACGCCCAGCCGCGCCCGCACATCGATCCCCATCGGGTCGACACCGACGACCAGCGGCGCCTCGGAAGCCGTCCCCGTCGCGCGTTCGCAGATGCGGCTCGTGCGCTCCCGGTCCTGGTTCATCGCCTTGCAGAAGGCGGCCTCGCCCGCCGCGAGCGGGTTGGACATCTCCAGTTCATCGCGGTCGACCACGGTCCGCTCCTGCTTGACGCTGTCGGTGCGCAGGCGGACCCAGCGCGGCTTGTTCTCGCGCCCGGCGGGCTGGCCGTGGTAGATGAGGTACCGGTCGCAGACCGCATCGCGATCCGGGTCCAGCGGCTCGAGATGACCGAGCACATGCACGGCCAGCGGGCCGTCGTCGGGCACGTGGAGAGTGACTCCGCCGGCATCATCGCCCTGTTCGACGGCGTGGGCCGCGACGACCATGACCGGGTCGGCATTGGCCGGGTCGAGCACGAAACGGACGGTGTGCAGCACCTCACCGACACGGAGCAGGCCGTGGTAATCGCGTCGGATCGCGGCGAGGACACGGGCGGCGGGCGAAGGACCGTCGCCGCTGTCGGCGTGGGGTGTATTGCTCACGCGTTGATTGTGGCGGGTCGGCGGCGTGCGTGCATGACCCACCGGCGTGCGCGGTCCAAAAAAGAGCACGGGGCCGGGTCACCGGCCCCGTCCTCGATTGGATTTGTTCCGTTGGTTGAGTGTTCTTGCCTCTACGGAACGGGAGGCAGCGGCCCCCAGTTGTCAGGGGCCGGTCGCGATCAGGCCATCATGCCCTCGGCGGGGGCGGCGGCGGCGCGACGGGACCGACGAGCGGTCTTCCTCTTGGCCTTCTTCTTGGCCTTCTTCTTCCCGGCCTTCTTGCCGGCCTTGCGGGTCGCCTTCTTGCGGCCGGCCTTCTTCGCGGTGCGCTTCTTCGCGGCCTTCTTGCGGCCGGTCTTCTTCGCGGTGCGCTTCTTGGCAGCCTTCTTCTTGCCAGCCTTCTTCTTGGCTTTCTTCTTTGCCTTCTTGGCCATCGGTCGGTCTCCTGTCTTCAAGGTCGGGGACTCGATCGCGACTCCGTTTGTCGCGCATCGCCGACCTCTAACCGGAAGAGATTATCGGAATCGTGCGCCTGCGCGCTTGAGCATTCAAAAAAAATCTGCAGTGAATCGTCCGCGCGCGCCGGGCGCCCACCCGTCGCGCGCGACCGTT
>JBDZUZ010000053.1:0-21799 GCA_040255445.1 Planctomycetaceae bacterium
CAACTGCACCGGCATCACCACATACATGAACTCGTTGCCGCTCCGGATCAGCGCCTGCCGGCCCGGGCTCTTGAGTTCCATGTGCACCTGCGGGTCCTGGATGACCTTCAGCGCATCGGTGATGAAGCTGGGGTTGAAGCCGATCTCGATGTCCTCGCCCTCGTAGGAGGCCAGGTCCACCTTGATCTGCGCTTCGCCCATCTCCGGGGCGCGGCTGGTGAGCTCGAGCTGCTTGTCCTTGCCCTTGAAGACCATCCGCACGCCGCGGGACTCTTCGTTGGTGAGCAGGGCAGCGCGGCGGACGGCCGAGCCGAGCACATCGCGGTCGAAGACGATCTTCTTGTCCTGGTCCTTGGGGATCGCTTCCTCGTAGGGGGGGAACGTGCCTTCAAGAAGGTTCGACACCAGCGTCGCCCGGCCGGGCTTCGCGGCGGTGCCGAAGCGGAACAGAATCTGCGTATCGGTGATCGCGACCTGCACCGGCTCCTCGTGCTCCCTGATCAGCTTCTGCAGCATGCCCAGCGCCTTGGTGGGCACGATGCACGAGATCGCCTTGGAGTCCTTGTCCGAACCGGTGAGGTTGGCGCGGGCGAGGGCCAGCCGGCGGCCGTCGGTCGCCACCATCTCGAGCCGCTTGCCATCACGCTTGAGGAGAACGCCGTTGATCGCGTACCGCGAGGTCTCGCGGGCGCAGGCGAAGAGCGTGCGCGAGACCAGCCCGCCCAGCGAGCCCGCCGGGTGGTTGATGACCGCGCGGGGCGGCTTGCCGCCGCTCGATTCGGCCTCGCCCGAGACGACCTGCTCGAAGTCCGGGATCGGGGGGAAGTCCGCGGCGGGGTAGCCGAAGACCTTGAAGTGGGCATCCGCGCCGCGGATGTGGCAGGTCTCGCCGCTGGCCTCGATCGTCAGTGTCGGCTCGGCGTCCTCGGCCGAGACGATCTGGCGGAGCTTGTCGGCGGGGATGAGCGCCTCGCCGGGCTCCTGCACATCGACCTCGCTCAGCGAGAGCCGCAGCGCAATCTCGGCATCGGTGGCGGTGAGCGTGAGCTCACCCGACCCGCCGGACTGGGTGGCCTCGAGCTTCACGCACGTCAGTTGCATGCGCGGCGTCCGGGCGGCCACCGCACCGGAGACCAGATTGATGGCGTCCATCAGAGCGCCACGGTCACAGATCACCTTCATCGGGCCCAGCTCCTTCTAATCGGTCCTGAGTGTACCGATCGATGCCGGTGGGGGCGAAGGGGACCACCGGCTGTTGTGGGTCGGCCCCGGCGGGAGGGGGTGGCTGCGGCAGGGGGGCGATCGAGCCGCGGCGGCGAGCATGACCGGAGTGCCCACCCGCAGTGCCTGTCAGTTTGGGATTTCGGTCGGTGTGTCGGTTGTCAATGGTCCGGGAATGCCAGATACTCCCGTCCCCGGCGCGGTTCTGGCGCCGGGGGTGTCGCCATACATCCGCTCCCGGGCTCGCGATCTGGACGCTCCCGCCGGGGCGGACGGTCTGTAGAGCAACCATCCGGGGGTGCCGACGAGGCTCGAAGCCGACCCGCACGCCCCCGATCACTGCGGAAAGGGCCCGGGTCCATGTCATTTGAAGCCGCCGTCCACGCCCAGGCAATCGAACTCGACCGTCTCTCCCTGGAAATGTGCGCCGCCTCCGGGTCGGGCCACCCCTCCAGCGCGATGAGCATCGGGCACATCGTCACGGTGCTGATGTTCCACACCATGCGGTGGAGCCCCGATTACCCCGCCTACCCCACCAGCGACCGCCTCGTCCTGAGCGAGGGCCACGCCGTCCCCGCGGTGTACGCGGCCGCCGCCCGGCTGGGCACGATGGTCGGCAAGGACCCCCAGAACCGCAAGAAGCTCTCGGTCGACGACCTCAAGGGCCTCCGCAACTGGGAGAGCGTGCTCGAAGGCCACCCCAACCCGATGGAGGGCTTCCCCTTCTTCGATGCGGCCACCGGTTCGCTCGGCCAGGGCCTGAGCGTCGCGGCGGGCGTCGCCGAGGCGGCGCGGCTCGATGAGTACGACCGGCGCGTCTACTGCATCATCGGCGACGGCGAGGCCCGCGAGGGCCAGATCGCCGAGGCGCTCGATTACATCGTCGACCGCAAGCTCAACAACGTGCTCCCGATCTTCAACTGCAACGAGTACGGCCAGGCCGACCGCGTCAGCGGCCAGCAGTCGCCCGATGTGCTCGTCGCCAAGCTCCAGGCCACCGGGTTCGATGTGAAGTTGATCGACGGGCACGCCCCGGCGCAGATCAAGGCCGCGTTCGACGCGTTTATCGAGATTTCCGGCCAGAAGAACGCCAAGCCGATGGCGGTGGTCGCCAAGACCACCAAGGGCTGGGGCGCGCCGAGCATCCACGGCGGCGGATGGCATGGCAAGCCGCCCACCGGCGACAGCCTGAAGCGGGCCCTCTCCGAGCTCGACGAGAAGCGGATCCAGGTCACCAGCTCCCTAGCGAGCAGCGATCAGTTCATGATCCAGCCGCCGCCCGAGGTGAAGCCCAAGGACAAGCAGCCCGGCGAGACCCCCTCGCTCTCGGAGTTCATGAAGAAGAACGACATGGAGTCGCTGCTGCACACGGGGCAGATGGCGACCCGCCGCGCCTACGGCATCGCCCTGCGGGCGTTGGGCAAGGCCAACGACAAGGTGGTCGTGCTCGACTCGGATGTGTCGAACTCGACCTTCGCCGAGATGTTCAAGAAGGACCCGGCCTCGGCCGCGCGGTTCATGGAGTGCAAGATCGCCGAGCAGAACATGATCTCCGTGGGCGCCGGCCTCTCCGCCGCGGGCAAGATCCCCTTCTGCTCGAGCTTCGCCAAGTTCATCACCCGGGCGTACGACCAGGTCGAGATGGCGATCTACTCGGGGGCGAACCTCAAGGTCGTCGGCAGCCACGCGGGTATCACGCTCGCCGCGGACGGCCCCAGCCAGATGGCGATGCCCGATGTCGCCTGGTTCCGCGCCTTCACGACCATGAAGGACCACCGCGGCAACCCGGGCTGCTACGTGCTGCAGCCGGCCGATGCGTACGCGGCGTACGGCCTGACCAATGTCATGGCCGAGTACGAGGGCGTCTGCTACATGCGGACCCTGCGGGCCGACACCGAGTTCCTGTACTCGGATGATGTGGTCTTCAACCTCGGCGGGTTCGAGGTCCTCAACGAGGGCCGCGATATCGCGATCTGCGCTGCGGGGTACATGGTGCACGAGGCCAACAAGGCGATCGAGCTGCTCGACAAGGCCGGCATCTCCGCCTCGCTGATCGACCTCTACTCGCTCCCCTTCGATACCGATGCCCTGCTCGACATTGTCGGGGCCAACAACGGCTTCGTGATGACCGTTGAGGACAACTTCGGCGGCGGCATCGGCTCGGCGGTGGCGGATGCGCTGCTCGAGTCGGGCGATGCCTTCCAGCTCAAGCAGATGCACGTGAACCGCATCCCCAAGAGCGCCCGGACGCCCGAGGAGATGCTCAAGATGTGCGGTCTGACGGCGGACGACATCAAGAAGAACGTGATGTCCATGCTGGGGGTGTAAGCGCCGAACGGTATTGACCCCGGGACGACCCAAAATTGACAACAGCAACGCCCGTTCCGGCCCGGAGCGGGCGTTGTTTGTTTTGGATTCTGTTTGGAGCTGGCATACATGCCAGACCCGGAGTATGCACCGAAACACGAACGCGGGCATGGGTTTGGGAACGCCGGGGCTGTCGGTTGCGCCTGGACCGGACCTTATCTCAAGGGACCGTTCGCGACGGCCGCGGCAAGCGGCGCCGGCACGTTGATGCGGGTCAAGTGCTTGCGCGCCTGTTGCGCTGCAGGGGCGCGCGTGCGTTCTAAGCCGGTCTCTGAGGGTCCGTCGGGACAACGATGACCCGCATTCCATGGCGCATTCCGGATGTTTCACGCTCCGCGGCGCCGTCGCGGCTCGGTTTCTATAGCGATGAAGAGGTCGTCATTGATCAAGGCCGGGCACGGCCCAGCATGAAGCGAGCGAGAAGACAACAGGACGCGGCACGGAAATACCTCTTTGCTGTCCTGTGTGAATGGCCTTTGATTTATGCGAAGGAGACATCGCTTCGGCCCGTTGCGAGTGGTAATATGGCTCGCGACTGCAGCACCGCGCTGCGCTTCAATCTTTCCCGGGGTGGTTTTGCGAGAGAGCCCCGTCGATCGGAGCGACCGGAGTCAACGGGTCTGTTTGCGGATGCGGTGTTGCGTGAATCACCCGGCGGCGAGCGGCTCAACGGCCGTCCGGGATGTGGGCTGAGCCGGGAAACTCAATATGGCAAAGAAGAAGACTCGTGCGGCGGGACGCAAGTCCAAAGCGGGCGAAACCAAGTCCCAGTCCGGTGCGGGGACCAAGGCCGTGGCGTTGTCGACCAGCGAGCTCGAGGCCGAACTGCGGCGTCGGCAGCGTGATCACAAGCGCCTCCTCTCCCGCCGCGAGAAGCTGCTCGCCGACCTGCGGAAGGTCGATGACGAGATCCGCGCGGCCGGCGGCACCGTGATGGCCCCGGGCCGCAAGCGTCCGCAGAACAGCCAGAACCTGGTCGATGCGCTCGCGGACCTTCTCAAGGGCCGGACCATGGGCGTGACCGAGGCGGCCGATGCGGTGCAGGCCGCGGGCTACCGCACGAGCGCGGAGAACTTCCGCACGATCGTGAACCAGACCCTGATCAAGCACCCCCGCAAGTTCAAGAAGATCTCGCGCGGCCAGTACACGGCCGCCTGAGCGTTCCACGCTCTGGCGCGATCAACCGAGTACAAACAAACAGCCGCGGCCCGATGGGTCGCGGCTGTTGTCGTATACGGGTTGCTGATCCGCGGCGGCGTCCGCCCCCGGCTCAATAGGCCATCGGGTACGGCGTCAGGCGGCTGGGGCGATCCAGCAGCATGGCGCGGCGGAGATCCATCCACAGCATGCGGATGTTCGAGTTGTTGGTAATGCCGATCTGGTTGTCGCTGTCGATCGCCCGCTCGTCGAGCGTGAGGAGCTCGGGGGTGATCTGGCCGCGAACCTCGGCGTGGCCGGGGTGCTGGCTGTAGTTGGTGACGCAGCCGGAGAGGCCCAGGAGGGCGGCGACGGCGGCGGTGGCGAGCAGGCTGCGGCGGAACATCTTGGACGGCATAACGCGGCTCCGGTTGAACGGTCTCTTGCGGGGGGACTTTGTAACCCGGCGCGGCCCGGCCGTCAAACGGGCGGGGTCGGTCTGGGCCCCCGGACCGGTGGTGCATCCTGGGTACCGGGGTCGTGCGCAGGTGATACGGCGGCCGCGGGCCGGGGATGCAGGCCGCCGCGATGCTGGCGCGGATCGGCTCTGATGGTGGGGTGCTGATCACGGCGTGGTCGGTAGTTGCTCGGTGGCCTGTCAGAAGGCGCGGAACGGGGCCCGCTCTGCCGGATCGGCAGCCGTTGATCGGGGCGAGGGGCGGTTCTGAGGCAATGCGGGGGGATTCAGGCCCGGCACGGCAGCGGCGCGCGGGTTGCATCAGCGGGATGGAGGCATCCAAAGGGGCGGAAGCCGCGGCGGAGCTTCAGGGAGGACACGCATGAGACCCGATCGACTGACCCAGACAGCCCAGCAGGTGCTGGCCGATGCCCAGAGCAACGCCATGGGGCGGCAGCACCCCGAGGTGACCGGGCTGCACATTCTGCACGGGCTTCTGTCGGACCGGAACGGGCCGGGGTGGTCGATCGTGACCAAGGCGGGGGCGGAGCCGGCGCGGGTGAATCAGGTGCTGGAGGCCGAGCTGGGTCGCCAGCCGACGACCTCGTCCGGGGCCGGGTCGGCGGGGCGGGCGCTTCTGGAGATTCTGTCCAAGGCCGATGCGGACGCCAAAAAGCTGGGCGACAGCTATGTGTCCAGCGAGCACCTGCTGCTGGCGCTCACGGAAGTTTCGGGGCCGGCGAAGGACCTGCTGAGCACGCTGGGCATCAAGTCCAAGGGCATCGAGGACGCGATCAAGGCGATCCGCGAGGCCTCGGGCGTCACGAACGTGACCGACCCGAACGCGGAGAGCAATTACGAGTCGCTCAAGAAGTACGCGATCGACCTGACCGAGAAGGCCCAGCAGGGCAAGCTCGACCCGGTGATCGGGCGGGACGAGGAGATCCGTCGGTGCATGCAGGTGCTCAGCCGGCGGACCAAGAACAACCCGGTGCTGATCGGCGAGCCGGGCGTGGGCAAGACGGCGATCGCCGAGGGGCTCGCGCTGCGGATCGTCAACGGCGATTGCCCGGAGGGGATGCGCGACAAGCGGATCATGGCGCTCGATGTGGGCGCGCTGCTGGCGGGGGCGAAGTTCCGGGGCGAGTTCGAGGAGCGGCTCAAGGCTGTCCTGCGCGAGGTGCAGGCGGCCAAGGGCGAGATCATCCTCTTCATTGACGAGTTGCACACGATCATCGGCGCGGGGGCGGCCGAGGGCGCGGTGAGCGCGGGCAACCTGCTCAAGCCCGCGCTGGCGCGCGGCGAACTGCGGTGCATCGGCGCGACGACGCTGGATGAGTACCGCAAGCACGTCGAGAAGGACCCGGCGTTCGAGCGGCGCTTCCAGCCGATCTTCGTCGATCAGCCCAGCGTCGAGGAGACGGTGGCGATTCTGCGCGGTCTCAAGCCGCGGTACGAGGCGCACCACGGCGTGCGGATCCTCGACAGCGCGATCCTTGCTGCTGCGCAGCTGAGCAATCGGTACATCGCGGACCGGTTCCTGCCCGACAAGGCGATCGATCTTGTCGATGAAGCCGCCGCGCGGCTGCGGATCGAGAACGACAGCATGCCCAGCGAGATCGACGAGCTGCGGCGGCGGATCATGCAGCTGGAGATCGAGCGCGAGGCTCTCAAGATCGAGGCGGGCGGCAAGAAGGAGAAGGCCGCGGACTCGCCCACGCAGCGCGAGCTCGACCGCGTGGAGAAGGAACTGAGCGAGTTGCAGGAGCAGAACCGCACGCTGACCGCGCGCTGGGAGGATGAGAAGAAGGAGCTCGACGCCGTCAAGGACATCAAGGAGCAGATGGCCGCGAAGCAGGTCGAGCTCGAGCAGGCGCAGCGGCGGGGCGATCTCGAGACCGCGGCGAAGATCCGCTACGGCGATCTGCGCGATCTGGAGAGCCAGCTGAAGCACGCCGAGGAGGCGCTGGCTTCGCAGAAGGACCGCGGCGATGCGCTGGTGAAGGAAGAGGTCGACGCCGAGGCGATCGCCGAGGTCGTCGGCCGCTGGACCGGCATCCCCGTGTCGCGGCTGGTCGAGGGCGAGCGCGAGAAACTGATCCGCATGGAGGATGTGCTCAAGGCGCGGGTCGTCGGCCAGGAGCACGCGCTCACGGCGGTGGCGGATGCGGTGCGCCGCAACCGCGCCGGCTTGGGCGATCCCAACCGGCCGATCGGCAGCTTCCTCTTCCTGGGCCCGACGGGCGTGGGCAAGACCGAAACCTGCAAGGCGTTGGCCGAGTTCCTCTTCGACACCGAAGAGGCGATGGTCCGCATCGATATGAGCGAGTACGGCGAGCGGCACGCGGTGGCGCGGCTGCTCGGTGCTCCTCCCGGGTATGTTGGCTTCGAGGAGGGCGGCCAGCTCACCGAGACGGTGCGGCGGCGTCCCTACTGCGTGGTGCTGCTCGACGAGATCGAGAAGGCGCACCCCGAGGTCTTCAACGTGCTGCTGCAGGTGCTCGACGATGGCCGTCTGACCGATGGCCAGGGCCGCACGGTCGATTTCAAGAACACAATCCTGGTGATGACGAGCAACATCGGCAGCCAGCAGATCCAGGAGATGACGGCGGGCGGCGCCGAGGACTGGGAGATCGAGGCCGCGGTGCGGCAGATCCTCCGCAAGGGCCCGGCGGCGATGGCGATGGAGGAGGTCGGCAAGGCCGCGGGTATGACGCCGCAGATGCGTGATGCGATGGCGAACGCGGCGGGACCGTTCTTCCGGCCGGAGCTTCTCAACCGCATCGACGAGATCGTGATCTTCCACCAGCTCAAGCGCGATCAGCTCGCGGGGATCGTGGACATCCAGCTCGAGCGGCTGCACAAGCGGCTGGCGGAGCGGCAGATGGAGATCGAGCTCACGATGGAGGCCAAGCAGCAGCTGGCGGCCGAGGGCTGGGACCCCAGCTTCGGCGCGCGTCCGCTGAAGCGGACGATCCAGAGCCGGATCGAGAATCAGCTGGCCACGCGGATTCTCAACGGGGACTTTGGCCCCGGCGACCGGGTGCTGGTCGATTACAAGGGGAAGAGCTTTACGTTCCAGAAGCAGTAACTGCCGCGGCGGGTGAAACACCGCTCATCGCGGCGGAAGACGCGATTGGAACAACCAGGAACCGGCGGGCGTCGAATCCGAAGGATGTGTGGGCCGCGGGCATCTTCCGCGGCGTGAACGGAGCGAGATTGAAGAAGCGCCGCAACAACAAGAGGAAGCCGCTGAACTGGCGTCTGGAAGCGGAGGGCGGCGGCCCGATGACGCTGCCGCGCGAGGCCCAGGCGGCGATTCTGTTGACGCTCCGCCGCGTGAACGTGCTGTGCTGGCCGCGGCTGCGGCCGGAGCTCGAGACCGTGCGGATCATCACGCACCGCGCGCCGTGGCTGCGGCGGCGGGCGTGATCCGGTTCGCGTGATCTGGTTCCTGTGAGTTGGCCGGGCTTACCGCCGCTGCGACGGGGCTTTGTCCTTCCCTTCGACAAGCGCGTGATCCGAGTCGGTCTGGGTCAGCGCGGCGGCCTTCTGACGGGGGGCGTCTTCGGGCGCATAGGCCGAGGCCCGCGCGATCAGGATCGTCCGATACTTCGCATCATCCCGGGCGGGCTCGATGTAGATGAGCGCGTGATCGGGGCGGATGACGACATCGTCCGCGGTGAAGAGCGTGCGCCAATCGGTTCCGATGCGCCGGCGGGCGGTCATGTCGATGACGAGCGATTTGTCGGAGCCGAGCGTGGCGGTGGCGGTCATCTCGCGACCGTCGGTCTGAAGCCCGGCCTTGTCGGTGTCGAGCTGTGTGATGGTCGCGGCCCGGCCGAGCGCGGTGAACGCGGCGGGCGAACTGATGAATCGGTAGCCCTCGACCTTCGTGAGCGTATCGAGGTATCGGTTGGCCTGCTCGTTGCTGACGGCGACAGCGCGACCGGGGGCGATGTCCGTGGCCGGCAGCGTTGCGCCGGCGGGGACCTCGCTCACGCCGTAGTAGAACATGACATTGGTCTTGAGGTGAGACACGGTCACGGGCCAGGGCGCGCTGTCGGGCTTCGCGGACACGATGAGGAAGCGGGGCTGGTTCCTCACGGGGTCGGGGACCAGCATCGCCGCGGCGGAGCCGGTGGGGATGTTGACGGTGGTGTTCTGAAGCTGGGCGGTGCGCACGCCCGCGCGGTTCTCCGCGGCGGAGATCTCGAGCTCGATGCTGTCTTCGGCGACTTTCATGACGCGGGCGCGGAGGTTGACGCCGTCGAGCATCGCGTTGTCGCCGGTCTCCGTGCCCACGCGGACCGAGCCGCCGAAGTTCTCCAGTACCTTGAGCCGCGGCGCGGTGATGATGGTGTCGGAGACGCGGGCGAGCAGATCGGCGGTCTCCTTGCCGGTGAGGATGACCGGGGCGGCGTACTCGCGGTCGGCGATCGCCGGGGGCTTATCGAGAAAGCGGAACTCGATCAGCGCTGCGGGCGCGAGTTCGGACCGGTCGGCGGCGGGCTGGGCCGAATCGGAGCTTGCTGTCCGATCAACGGCGTGACCGGCGGCGCGATCGGCCGGTCGGTCGGCGGACGAGCACGCCCCGAGCCCGGCGCCGACGGCGAGCGCGAGCGCGGCAACGAGCACAGGTGTGCGGATCGAGAAGGGGTTCGGGCGGGATTGCTGCATCTGGTTAATGGTCATGTCCGATTCTCCGCGGGTGGTTTCCGGCACGGTACATCCCGCCGCAGCGCGGAGCGAGCCCGGCGCTCGCGGTCGTGACATGCGCGTTACGGGGCGCGTTACGAGTCGCGTGACAGGAAGCAAGACACGCCTCAGACAGTGGCCGGTGAGCGGGCGCCGATTTTCGGCGCTGTGTGGTGGGCCGGAAATGACCCGCCGGTATAGTTGCCGCGTGCCTGAGCGACCCCGGAATCTGCGAGGTGCCTGGCTTTCCGCCGCGGGTCGGCGGGGGTGGCGGCCTTGATGGCCGCGGCGGTCATCGGGATCTTCATCTGGAGCATCGCAGCGCCGGTCCTTGAGAGGGCGGCGAAGCGGTGGGCGGGGGTGCTGCTCGCGCTGGGGCCGCTGGCGGCCCTTGCGGCGTTCGCGGTCGCGGGCGGATCGGTGATCCGCGGCGATGTGCTGCGGGAGACCAGCGCGTGGGTCCCAGGCCTGGGGCTCGATGCGGCCTTCCGGCTCGACGGGCTCTCCTGGCTCTTTGCGCTCCTGATCACGGGCGTGGGCACGCTGGTCGTGCTCTATGCCGGGTCGTACCTCAAGGGGCACGCGCAGCTCGGGCGGTTCTACCTCTATCTGCTCGCTTTCATGGGCTCGATGCTGGGCCTGGTGCTCGCGGACAACCTGCTGCTGCTCTTCATCTTCTGGGAGCTCACGAGCATCACCTCGTACCTGCTGATCGGGTTCGATCATCACCGCGAGGAAGCCAGGAAGAGCGCGCTCATGGCGCTGCTGGTCACCGGCCTGGGCGGGCTCGCGCTGCTCGGCGGCGTGCTGATGCTCGGGAACGCGGCGGGGACGTACACGATCTCGGAAGTGCTGCTCCGCGGCGACGCGATCAAGGCCAGCCCGCTCTACACACCGGCGGTGATCCTGATCCTGCTGGGGTGCTTCACCAAGTCGGCGCAGTTCCCCTTCCACTTCTGGCTGCCCAAGGCGATGGAGGCGCCCACGCCGGTGTCGGCGTATCTGCACTCTTCGACGATGGTGAAGGCGGGGATCTACCTGCTGGCGCGGCTGGATGCGCCGCTGTCGGGGGAGCCTCTGTGGAAGTGGTCGCTGGTGGTCGCGGGGACGATCACCGCGCTGCTGGGCGCGTACATGGCCTCGCGGCACTCCTACTTCAAGAAGATCCTGGCCTACACCACGATCAGCGCGCTGGGCACGCTCACGATGCTGATCGGCATGGGGACGGATCTGGCGCTGCAGGCGGCGGTGGTGTACCTCTTGGCGCACGCGATGTACAAGGGCTCGCTGTTCCTGGTGGCGGGCGCGGTGGATCACGCAACCGGGATCAAGGACGTTGAGAAGCTTGGCGGGCTGTCGCGGCCGCTGCCGCTGATCGGGCTCGCGGCGGCGCTGGCGGCGCTCTCGATGGCCGGCGTGCCGCCCTTCTTCGGGTTCATCGGTAAGGAGCTGATCCTCAAGGCCAAGACGGCGGGTGATGACAGCTCGATGATCCTGCTGGGAGCCTCGCTCCTGACCGGGGCTTTCACGGCGGTGGCCGCGCTGCTGGCGGGGTTCCGGCCGTTCTTCGGCAAGTTCAAGGGCGGGTCCGAGGGCGGGCGGGTCGAGGTCCACAAGCCGGACTGGGCGATCACGCTGGGGCCGGTGGTGCTCGCGTTGGGCGGCGCGGTTATCGGTTTCCTGCCGGGGCCGATGGGTGAGCCGCTGGTGGCGCCGACCGCCGCGGCGATCGCGGGGCGCGAGGTCGATGTCACGGTCGCGATCTGGGACTACCTCAAGATCGGCCCGGTGCTGGCGCTGAGCCTGGGCGCGGTCGCCGCTGGGCTGGTGCTGTACCGCTTCCGCGACGGCTGGCGGCGGGCAACGGGCGTGCTCGCGCCGGTCGAGCGGATCGGGCCGGAGGTGTGGTACGGCGGCATCATGCGGGGTGTGCTGGGGTTCGCGGCGGTGCAGACGCGGCTGATCCAGAACGGGCGGCTGCGGGTGTATCTGGTCTGCGTGCTGCTCGCATCGCTGCTGCTGGCGGCGTACGCGGCGATCGGGAAGACGCCGCGGCTGCCGCGGCACGCGCTCGAGGACATCGGCTTCTTTGAGGTGACGCTGCTGGCGATGACGGTGGTCGGGGCGATCGCGGCGGCGACGGTGGCTTCGCGTCTGGCGGCGGTGGCGGCGCTGGGCGTGGTCGGGTTCGCGGTCGCGACGATGTTCCTGTTCCTGGGAGCGCCGGATCTGGCAATGACGCAGTTCGTCATCGAGACGCTGACGGTGCTGATCTTCGTGCTGCTGCTGTATCAGTTGCCGCGGTTCCAGATCTACTCGGGCCGGGCGGTGCGTGCGATGGATGTGGTGCTGGCGTCCTTGTTCGGTGGCGTGATGGGAACGCTGGCGTTCGTGGCGTCGGGCTCCTCGTCGAAGGAACCGATCTCGGCGTTCTTCGCGGAGAAGTCGGTCACCGAGGCGTACGGGCGGAACCTGATCAACGTGATCCTCGTCGACTTCCGCGCGCTGGACACGCTGGGTGAGATCACCGTGCTGGTGACCGCCGCGATCGGCGTGATGGCGCTCCTGAAGCTGCGCGGCGTCAAGGACGCGGCGGCGGCGGGCGGCGGCGCCGGGAAGGAGGGCGCCTGATGCACTCGGTGATTCTCCGCATCGCCGCGCGGTTCCTGCTGCCGCTTCTGATCATGTTCTCGATCGTGGTGCTGCTGCAGGGGCACAACCGCCCGGGCGGCGGGTTCGTCGGCGGGCTTGTCTGCGCTTCGGCGTTCGGGCTGTACGCGATGGCGTATGGGCCGGCGCGGACGCGGCGGCTGCTGCGCGTGGAGCCGGTGGCGGTGATGGCGCTGGGGCTGCTGATCGCGCTGCTCTCGGGCGTGCCCGGCATGTTCGCGGGCGGTGCGTTCCTGCAGGGTGTGTGGGCGACGATCGCGGGCGTGAAGGTGGGGACGCCGCTGGTGTTCGATGTCGGTGTGTACTTCTCTGTGGCGGGCGTGGCGCTGACGATGCTGCTGAACCTGGCCGAATCGGGCGATGTAATCGAGGACGAGACGCCCGAGGAAGAAGCGCGGGAGGCCGAGAGCGCCCGTCGGGATCGGCGCGGGGAGGGCGGGCGATGACGGTGCTGCTGGCGATCGTGATCGGCGTGCTCTACGCCGCGGCGCTGTACATGATGCTGCGCCGCAGCATTGTGAAGCTGATCATCGGGCTGGGGCTCTTCGGGCACGGCGCGAGCCTGCTGGTCTTTACCGCGGGCGGGTTCGTGCCCGGGCGGCCGCCGCTGGTGGAGCCGGGGCAGACGATGCCCGAAGCGCCGTTCACGGATCCGCTGCCTCCGGCGCTGATCCTGACCGCGCTGGTGATCAACTTCGGCGTGCTCGCGTTCGCGATGGTGCTGGTGAAGCGTGCGTATCAGGAGGTTGGCAACGACGACCTCAACGAGATGAGGACGACGGATACATGAGCCTGACGCTGCTCCTGCCGCTGGTGATCCCGCTGGCGACGGCCGTCTTGTGCCTGGCCGCGTGGTCGTCGGTGCGCGCGCAGCAGATCGTCTCGGTGGCGGGCGGACTGGCGCATGTGGCCGCGGCGGTCGCGCTGGTGGGCGCGGCGTGGCGCGAGGGGATTCTTGTTGGACAGGCCGGCGGCTGGCAGGCTCCGTACGGCATCTCGCTGGTGGCGGACCTTTTCGGCGCGGCGATGGTGCTGCTGGGCGCGATCACCGGGCTCGCGTGCATCGTGTATTCGCTGGGCTCGGTCGATGAGCGGCGCGAGCGGCACGGGTACTACGCGCTGGTGCAGGTGCTGCTGTTCGGTGTGACCGGGTCGTTCATGACCGGCGACCTGTTCAATCTGTATGTGTGGTTCGAGGTCATGCTGATGGCGTCGTTCGTGCTGCTCGCGCTGGGGGGCGAGCGGCCGCAGCTCGAGGGCGCTGTCAAATACGTGACGCTGAACCTGGTGGCGTCGGGCCTGTTCCTCGCATCGGTGGGCATCCTGTACGGAATGCTGGGGACGCTGAATTTCGCTGACATGGCGGTGCGGGTGCAGACCGTCGAGCGGCCGCTGCTGCTGGCGATTACCTCGATGCTGCTGCTGGCGGCGTTTCTCGTGAAGGCGGGCGCGTTCCCGTTCTTCTTCTGGCTGCCGGCGAGCTACCACACGCCGCCGGTCGCGGTGGCTGCGCTTTTCGCGGGGCTGCTCACCAAGGTTGGTGTGTACGCGGTGACGCGGGTGTACACGCTCATCTTCACGCAGGAGATGGGGCTGACGCACGGCCTGATCCTGGGGATCGCCGGGTTGACGATGGTGACGGGCGTGCTTGGCGCCGCGACGCACATGGATATCCGCCGCATCCTGTCGTTCCACATCATCAGCCAGATCGGGTACATGCTGATGGGCGTCGGGCTGGCGGGGATCGCGCTGGCACGGGCGGCCCAGGTGGGCGGCGCGGAGGGCGCTGCGCTGCGGAGCGCGGCGGCGCTCGGCCTGGCGGGCACGGTCTTCTACATCATCCACCACATCATCGTGAAGGCGAACCTGTTCCTGGTGGGCGGGGTGATCGCGCGGTTCACCGGGTCGTACGACCTCAAGCGCATCGGCGGGCTGTACAAGTCGAACCCGTGGCTGGCGGTCGGGTTCCTGGTCCCAGCGCTGTCGCTGGCGGGGATCCCGATCCTCTCGGGCTTCTGGGCCAAACTGGTGCTGGTGAAGTCGGGTATCGACGCCGGGCAGTGGGTGATCGTGGGGACCGCGCTGGCCGTGAGCCTGCTGACGTTGTACTCGATGACCAAGATCTGGGCGGAGGCGTTCTGGAAAGACGCCCCGGCAAATGCTGGCGCGGCCGGGGCCGATCCCGCCGCGCTCGAGGCGGGGGCGCGGTTCGGGCGGTGGGCCACGGGCGGCCCGATCGCGGGCCTCGCGGTGATCACGGTGGTGATCGGGCTGGGCGCGGGAGGCGTGTACCGCTACGCGGAGCGCGCGGCGGGGCAGCTGCTTGACCCGCAGGGGTATATCGAAGCGGTGCTGGGCGTGAAGGCCGCGGCGGCGGGCGATGCGCAGGGTGCGGCGAAAGATGCCACGCGCGACGGGGAGGTGGTGACGCCGTGACCGTCCTGGTGTGGAACCTGCTGCTGGCGCTGGTGTGGGCGATCACGACGGGGTCGTTCACGCTGACGAACCTGCTCATCGGGTTCGTGATCGCGTACATCGTGCTGGGGGCCTCGTGGCGGGACCGCGGCTCGCGGAGCTACTTCTCCAAGGCGGGGCAGGCGGCGGGGTTCGTGGTGTTCTTCATCTGGGAGCTGACCAAGGCGAATGTCCGGATGGCGCAGTACTCGCTCAGCCCGCTCTCGAAGCTGCGGCCGGGCGTGGTGGCGGTGCCGCTGGAGGAGATGAACGAGATCGAGCTGACCGTGCTTGCCAACCTGATCACGCTGACGCCGGGGACGCTCAGCCTGGATGTGACCGAGGACCGGCGGACGCTGTACGTTCACTGCATGGATGTGCCCAGCGTGGACGCGGTGCGGAGGGAGATCAAGGAAGGGTTCGAGCGGCGGGTGCTGGAGGTGATGCGATGACCGGCATCATCGGCGTTGATACTTCGGCATCACTGGCGGGCGCATCACTGGCGGAGGCCTCGGCGGGGAGCGGGACGCTCGTCGACTGGTTCGTGACCGGTGTGTTCCTCGTGCTGGCGGGGGCGATGATCCTGACCACCGCGCGGCTGCTGTGGGGCCCGACGCTCCCGGACCGCGTGGTTGCGCTGGACCTGCTCGCGTATTTCGTGGCGGGGGCGATCGCGGCGTACGCGATCGCGACGGGGCGGCCGGTGCTGGTGGATGTTGCGGTGGTGCTGGCGCTGATCCTCTTCGTGGGGACGGCGGCCTTCGCGCTGTATGTAGCGCGGCGGGGGCGGCCATGAACCCGATGGAAATCGCCAGCATGTCGCTGATGGTCATCGGCGCGGCGTTCTGCCTGTTCGCGGCGATCGGCATCGTGCGGATGCCCGATGTGTTCACGCGGATGCAGGCGGCGACCAAGGCGGGGACGCTGGGCGTGGGCTGCCTGTTCCTGGCGGTGGCGTTCCACTTCGCCGAGCCGGACACGGCGGTCAAGTCGGTGCTGGTGGTGCTGTTCCTGTTCCTCACGGCGCCGGTGGCGTCGCACCTGATCGGGCGTTCGGCCTACGCGGTGCGGTCCCCGATCTGGAAGGGGACGGTGGTCGACGAGCTCGAGGGCAAGTACGACCAGGAGACGCACCGGCTGAAGGACGATGTAGAGGACCCCGGCGAGGGCGGGCCGGGCCTGCCCCGGTCCGACGCGACGCGTCCCGACCGGCCCGGGAAGGGCTGATCCATTACCATCGCGGGAGTGGGGCGGATCCACGCCGGCCGGGGCAGGCCCGGTGGCGTCGTCCGATCACCACGCAGCGCAGGGAGGCATCCGCATGGGATCCGGAGGATCATCGCACCGTCTGCTGGGCCGGAAGGAACCGGTCGACACGCTGCTGGGACCGTTCCGTCGGTTCGCGAGGTTCGAGGCGGCGGGCGGCGTGCTGCTGCTGGTGGCGTCGGTGGTGGCGCTGGTGTGGGCCAACTCGAACAGCGCGCAGAGCTATATCGACCTCTGGGAGCACACGACCTTCACCTTCAAGCTCGGCGACTTCGAGCCGATGGGGAAGCACCCGACGCTGGTCTACTGGATCAACGACCTGTTGATGGCCGTCTTCTTCCTGCTGGTGGGGATGGAGATCAAGCGGGAGGTGCTGGTTGGGGAGCTTTCGACGCTGCGGCGGGCGGCGCTGCCGATCGTGGGGGCCATCGGCGGGATGGTCGGCCCCGCCGCGGTGTATGCCATCGTCAACATGGGCGAGGGCGGCGCGATGCACGGCTGGGGCGTGCCGATGGCGACGGACATCGCCTTCGCGCTGGCGTTCCTCTCGGTGCTTGGGCGTCGGGTCCCGTTGGGGTTGCGCGTGTTCCTGGCGTCGCTGGCGATCGCGGACGATCTGGGCGCGCTGCTGGTGATCGCGATCTTCTACACGGAGAAGCTGCAGTTCGGGGCGCTGGGGATGGGCGGGCTGGTCTTCGGGGCCCTGATTCTGTTGAACATGCTCGGCTTCCGGCGGCCGATCGTGTACGCGCTCTTCGGGCTGGTGCTGTGGTACTTCATCTTCCTGAGCGGCATCCACGCGACGATCGCGGGCGTGCTGCTCGCGCTCACGATCCCGGCGCGGGCGCGGGTCGATGCCACCGAGTTCGTGGCGGTCAGCCGCGAGATGAGCAAGCAGTTCGAGGAGGCGGGCGCCTCGGGCAAGAGCATCATCACCAACGCCGAGCAACAGGCCGCGGTGCAGGTGATCGAGGATGCGTGCGACAAGGTGCAGACACCGCTGGGGCAGCTCGAGCACGCGCTGCTGCCCTGGGTCTCGTTCCTGATCGTGCCGGTCTTCGCGCTGGCGAACGCGGGCGTCGCGTTCGCCGGGGGCGGCAAGCCCGTTTTCGAGAGCGACATCACGCTGGGCGTGGCGCTGGGCCTCCTGATCGGCAAGCCGGTGGGCATCACACTCTCGGCGCTGATCGCGGTCAAGCTGCGGCTGGGCGAGCTTCCCACGGGCGTGACGTGGCGTCATGTGCACGGCGCCTCATGGCTGGGCGGGATCGGCTTCACGATGGCGCTCTTCATCGCGCAGCTGGCTTTCAAGGATCCGCAGCGGCTGGCGGAAGCCAAGGTCGGGATCCTCGGGGCCTCGGCGGTGGCGGCGGTCATCGGTATCGCGATCCTGTGGGGCGCGAAATCGCCGGTGGATCCCGAGAAGGATGTCCACCCGGGCCGCGAGAGCGGGCGCGAGCCGACGCCGTCGGTGTAGCGGGCGGCGCCTCCCCGGGCGCGGGGGTGTCGGAACCGGAAACGCTTTTCAATCGCGCGCGCGTGTGCAACAACGCAACCGCGCGGCGGGGGTCGCGTACGGACATGCAACAGCGCGGCCGATGGAAGGACGCGTCCTGGCAAAGCCGGCCTCAGCCGGCGACCGCGAGAAGAACTACACAGCGCGGTGTGGGTTGAAGGGTTGTTGATCGTCGCGGCGTTCTGCCGCGGCGTGAACAAAGACGAGTCTGGTTGATGTGTGTGCCTCCGCTCCTTTGTGGTGCGCCCGGCGCGTGCTGTTCTGCGCCGGGTGCGCTTTTCCGCGATTCGATGCCGAGGTGTGTTTCAGGTGTTCCGCCCGCGGGCGGGCCGGGGTGACCCGCCCGCACGGTGTCTTGAGTGCGCGGCCTTGGGGTTGCGCGGTGTAGAGGTTGCGCGGTGTAGGTGTCGTGCGGGATCGCCGCGTCGGGGAAGGAGAGACCCCGGCGCGGCGCCGGCGACGCCGAGAGGGAGAGACAGCGGGAGAGAGAGACGACGGAGGAGGGAGATGAGAGGGGCCCGGTGACGCTCCGGCGTTGCCGGGTCTTTTCGTTCCGCGAGCCGCCGTGGTGGCCGCCGAGGCTGTGCGGGCGTGATGCGCCCGCCGGCGGCGTATGCTGCCCGACATGGCGAGCGTCTTTCTCAACGGCGGGTTTGTGGATCGCGCGGATGCATCGGTATCGGCGTTCGATGCGGGTCTGCAGCACGGTGTCGGGCTCTTCGAGACCTTCGGCGTCACAGTGGCGGATGGGCGGGCCCGGCCCGAGCGGCTGGCGCAGCACCTGTCGCGCATGGTCGATTCCGCGGCGGCGCTGGGGCTGAGCGAATCGCTGAGCGCATCGGGGCTTCGCGAGGCGGTGGAGCTCGCCTCCGCGCGGTTCATCGAGGAGGAGCCCGAGGTTGCGCGCTGGCGCGTGCGGCTGACCGTGACCGGCGGCGATCTCAACATGCTCGAGCGCGGCCGCACCGGAACTGACGAGCAGCGGCCGACCGTGCTCATCACCGGCACACCCGCGACGCCGTACCCCGCGGAGATGTTCGAGCGCGGCGTGGGCGTTGTGGTGGGGGATCTGCGGCTGAACCCGCTGGATCCTTTCGCGGGGCACAAGACACTCAACTACTGGGGCCGGCTGCGCGAACTGCAGATCGCCGCGGGCAAGCACGCCTCCGAGGCGGTCTTGTTCACGGTGACGAACCATGTCGCGGGCGGGTGCGTGAGCAACATCATCCTGATCCGCGGCGATGAGCTGATCACGCCGATTGCGCGCGGCGAGGAGCAGGCGGTCGCGGCGGAGGATCCGGCCGAGGGCGTCGAGGCGTTCGCGCCGCGGAAGGACTCGGCGGTGATGCCCAGCCCGGTGCTGCCGGGCGTGACACGCGGCTGGGTGCTCGAGTGGGCGCGAGCCCGCGGCATGGGCGTGCGGCGGCGGATGGTGACGATCCAGGACCTGCTGGGCGCCGACGAGGTGATGCTCACCAACAGCAGTTGGGGCGTGCTGCCCGTGGTGCGGGTGGAGCGCGAGGCGATCGGCGGCGGCGGCGTGGGTCCCGTGGCGCAGGGCCTCTACGCGGCATGGGCCGATGCGATGAGCGATTCTTCATCGTCGTGACCGGGGCCTTGCGCGTTCTGAACGCCGCGATCGGGGGGTTCGTCCGGCGTCCCGGCTATAGTCGGAGGCGGAGTGCGTGGCCGGATCGGCCTGTTGGCGCTGCGCAACTGTCCAATCGGGCGACCAACGCACAGCATCCAACGAGGAAGGCTTCATGCTTCTTGCGCAGGAATCGAAGGCGGGCGACACGACGGGTGAAGGCGGGAACGCGGCGGGCGCCGCTGAGGGCGCAACGCAAGGCAACCCCAGCGGTACCAGCGGTGACAGCGGTGCGGCGGAGGCCGCGGCTCCGGAAACGCCGTTGTTCGAGGCCGCGCCCGATTCGGTGCCGATCGCATCGATCGAGTACTTCGAGCAGACGCAGTTCCTCGGAAACTCGCTGATCGCCTGGGGCATCGCGCTCACGATCGCTGTAGTGACGTTCTTCGCGCTGCTGACCGCGCGGGGCGTGATCCGCTCGCGTGCGAAGAAGATGCACGAGAAGCGTGCTACCGGCGTCGCGGGGCTGATCCTGTCGCTGGTGATGAGCACGAGCGTCACGATCGTGCTGGCGTTCTCGCTCATGCTGGGCGCGCGCGGCCTGGCGCTCCCGCCCACGGCGGACCGCATCAACCAGTTCATCATCGTGCTGTCGATCGCGATCCAGTTCGTGATCTGGGGGCACGCGGCGGTGAACTTCGGCCTGGCCGAGTTCGTGCGGCGCAAATCCGAGGGAGACACGGCGGACCCCAACCTGGTCGGCAGCCTCGGGATCCTCAAGTTCCTGGCGCTGGTGATCCTCTACTCCGCGGTGCTGCTGCTCTCGCTGGACAACATCGGCATCGATGTCACGGCGATGGTGGCGGGGCTGGGTGTTGGCGGCATCGCGATCGCGTTGGCGGTCCAGAACATTCTGGGTGATCTCTTCGCTTCGCTGACGATCGTGCTCGACAAGCCTTTCGAGGTCGGTGACTTCATCATCGTGGGAAGCGAACTTGGCACCGTCGAGAGGATCGGGCTCAAGACGACGCGCGTCAAGAGCCTGAGCGGCGAGCAGCTGGTCTTCGCCAACTCGGACCTGCTCGGAAGCCGCGTCCGCAACTTCAAGCGGATGCAGGAGCGGCGGGTGGTCTTCGCCGTGGGTGTGCAGTACGACACCCCGCCGGAGAAGATGCGCAGGGCCGTCGAGATCATCACGCAGGCGATCAAGAACCAGGAGATGGCGCGGTTCGATCGGTGCCACTTCCACAAGTTCAGCGAATCATCACTCGATATGGAGGGCGTCTACTGGATGCTCAAGCCCGACTACAACACCTACATGGACACGCACCAGGCGATCTGCTTCGAGATCCTCGAGAAGTTCAACGCCGAGGGCCTCGAGTTCGCCTTCCCCACGCGGACGGTGCACATGTTTCGCCACCGCAGCGAGGATGACCCCACCGATCTCGTGCACGAGCGGGAGGAGCGGTCGCGCAAGGCTCTCAGCCAGGACCGCGAAGAGGACCCGGGCAACGGCCGCGGGTGAGTGACAGCCCGTCTCCACCCGGCCGCGCTTGTCAGCGATAGACCAGCGCGGCCGCGGTCAGCACGATCCCCGCGACCAGCACGATCGCGGCGACCATCCCGGTGATGATCTCGTCGAGGATGGTCAGGCCACGGAGCGGGAAGCGCGCCCGGCGGCGGACCATCACGATCGGCGGCACGCCGACGGCCAGGAGCGCGGCGGTCGCGCCCGCGGCGGCGATCAACCCGATCCCTGCGTCGAACGCGGCGGCGGCCGCGGCGACGAGGGCCAGCCCGGTCGCCGGCGCCACCATCAAGGCAAAGTCGCGGGCGAAGGGCGGGAGCGTGAGCTGGCGGCGCAGCTCGGCGATGCGGTTGATCCGGCCGCACTCCGGGCACACCACAGCGCGATCACGCAGAGCGAGACCGGAAAGGTCGTACCGGCAATCAAGGCACCAGGGCAGCCGCGGCGGATCCTCGCCGCCCGCGCGGGTCACGCCCCCTGATCCTGCGGCAGCCGCACGCGGACGTTGCGGCGGCCGTCGAGCGCCCCGTTGGGCTCCTTGCTGCGGCGGAAGGCCCGCTTCACCGCGGCGACGCCCATCCCGGCGATGAAGACGAGCAGCGCGATGATCGTCGCGGGGATCACCAGCAGCAGGACCACGCCGGCGAAGACGACGAGCCACACCAGCCCGACGAGCTTGAGCAGCCACGACGGCTGATTGCGGATGGAGACCACGTACCGGTTGGCCCGGCCGGCCTGCGCGCGGAATGTCTCGGCGGTGAACATCCTTGTACAGGGTAGTTCGGTGTCCGAGCCATGTGGTTTCGGCCCTTACCGGGTACCTGACAGCGGTAGCAGATGCAAAAACGCAACGGCCCGGCGAGGGTGATTCGCCGGGCCGTTCGCAGCACAGGAGGC
>JBDZUZ010000231.1:0-3980 GCA_040255445.1 Planctomycetaceae bacterium
TCGAGCGAAGCGATTGCACATCCGCCCCACGCGGAGCGTGGGGGTACCCCGGAGAGAGAGAAGTTCGCGACGTTTGCCGCGCGAGCTGCGCCACCCACCGGCGAGCCGCCGGAGCCACGGTGCAAAAAGCAAAGAGCCCCAGCATCGCGCCGGGGCCCCTGGAGGAGAGAGTCTCTTGTTGAACCGATCACGCCGCGTGGCGGCGGCGCTTGCGGACCTGGGCCCGGTCCATCTCGCGTTCCGCGGCGAGCTCGGCGCGGCGCTCTGCAACGCCGGTCGTGATCGCATCGGAGAGGACCTCGTGCAGTTCCATCGGGTTCTCTGCGAAGCCGTCGGCGCCGATCTCTTCGGCCAGGCCCTCGGCCCGGGCGAAGACGCCGCCGCCGACGATGATCCGCGTGTTCGGGCACGCCGCGATCTCGCGGAGCGTGTCGATCACCTGGCGGATGCCCGGCAGATCCGACGCCGCGGAGCCGAACATGAGGAGCACCTCGGGCGAGCGCTCCTGCACCTGCGAGATGATCTCGTCGGCGGGGATACCGCCGCCGGTGAAGGTGACGTGGTAGCCATCGCACTCGAGGAGATCGGTCGCCATCTGCGCTGCGAGCTCTTCGCCCTGGCTGGGGCCGCAGGCGACGAAGACTTGCGCGGTGCGCTTCTCGGGCATGTCGAGCAGCGCGGCGGCCTGATCGGCGAGCACACGGAGCAGACGCGTCGAGAGTTGATACGCGATCGTGGTGATCTGGTCGCCGCGGTGCAGCTTCTCGATCAGTTCGTGTGTGGGCCAGTAGAGCTCGGAGATCATCTCGCGAGCGGCGAGCCCGCTGTTCATCGCGTTGTCGACGATGCGGCGGGCCGCGATACGGTCGCCATCGATGAGGGCCTCGAACAGTCTCTCAACCTGCGCCTGGTGGTTCATGAACGGTGGCTCCATCCCTGGGAAGCTCGACCGGGCACGGTTCCACCATGGCCCAACCTGAAATTGTCATCCGTGACGTGGCCGAATCCTTCGGCCAAGGCTGCGCGGCACGAGCGGCCGCGTATTTGACAGCCCTGCTATCGACAGCGCGGGTTCGACGCGTCAAATCTGCCCGGGGGCGCATGAACCCCCTTTCAGGACCGATAATGTCGAGAGCAACCGGGGTAAAGACCCCACCAGCGGCCCCCAAAGTCCGGATAACACGGCTCAGCCCGTCCGCACAGCGCGATAACACACGCAGATGCCCAGGCTCAGGCCCTTCCCCGTCGCGTCCCTAAACCCCGCCGCGGCAATGGCTTTGAGCAGCTCGGCCCGGGCCATGAAGGTCCCCACCGACTTGGGCAGGTACTTATAGGCCCCGGAGCGATCCCCGCTGATCAATGTCGCGGTCCGCGGCATGAGCCAGCCGCAATACCAGTCGTTGAACCAGCGCATCGGCGCGAAGGAGGGGCGGTCGAACTCGAGAATCACCAGGCGACCCCCGGGGCGCAACACCCGCGCGAACTCCGCGAGCGCGGCCTTCGGGTCCGACACATTGCGGATGCCAAAGGCGATCGAGAGCACATCGCAGGAATCGTCCGCGAGCGGCAGACGCTGCGCATCACCTTCTAGATAGGTGATGCGGGCCGAGCGGCGCTCATCGAGCTGCCGCTGCTTGCGCACCGCCTCGGTGAGCATCTCGTGGGTGAAGTCGATCCCGACGACGCGCTCGGCGGGCGTCTGGGCGAACGCCTCGGTCAGGTCCCCGGTGCCGCAGGCGACATCGACAACGACATCGCCGGCCTTCACCGCCGCGGCCTTCACCGCGTACCGCCGCCAGGCCTGATCGCGCCAGAGGGAGTGCACGCGGTTGTTGAGGTCGTAGCTGCCGGCGATGGAGGCGAACATGCCGCGGACGCGGCTGGCCTTGTCGGCCACTTTGTGCGGGTTGGCGAGGTTGGAGTCGGACCAGGCCGGACCAGAAGCGGCCTGATCGCGTGTGAACGCGGCGTTCATCTTCTCGGGGGTGGGTGTCGGGGTCGTGGGCATCGGGCGATGGTAGGGTAGAGGTTTGGGGATACTGTCACCCGGACCGGTGCCGCTGGGGAGGGGAACCCCGCCGCGGCGGCCGCGTCCTTCTTGAAGCAGCCTTCGCATGAAGAGGAGCACCCGATGACCCTTCTCCGCCGCAGCCTGACGACCCTGACCGCCGCGACCCTGGTCGCGACGTTCGTCGCGTGCAGCACGAACCCGACGACCGGCCGCAGCGAGTTCAACATGCTCAGCCGCGAGGAGGAGATCGCGCTCGGAGCCGAGGCCTCGCCCGAGCTCAAGGCCGAGTTCGGCGGCGCGGTGAAGAAGCCGGAGGTGAACGCCTACATCACCGAGCTTGGGCAGAAGCTCGCCGCGGTGACCGAGGGGGAGAACCCGAGCCTGCCGTGGGAGTTCACGCTGCTGGACTCGGATGTGATCAACGCGTTCGCGCTGCCGGGCGGGAAGGTGTTCATCTCCAAAGGCCTGGCGAATCGGATGAAGAACGAAGCGGAACTGGCCGCGGTGCTGGGGCACGAGGTCGGGCATGTGACGGCGCGGCACACCAACAACCAGATGACGCGGCAGGTGCTGGTGGGCGGGGCCGCGGCGGTCGCGGCGAGTGTGCTCGCGGAGACGACCGACAGTCAGGAGATCCAGCAGATCGCGCCGCTCGCGCTCAACATCGGCGGGCAGACGCTGCTGCTCCGCTACAGCCGCAACCAGGAACTCGAGGCCGATGCGCTGGGGATGCGCTACATGGTGCGCAACGGGTGGGACCCAAAGGGCGCGCTGGGCGTGATGCAGATCCTCGACCAGGCGATGTCGAACGACCGCGGCATGGAGTTCCTCTCGACGCACCCGTACCCCAAGACCCGCATCGATGCGATCAACGAGCAGTTGAGCGGCGAGTACGCCTACACGCAGAACAACCCGGAGTACACGCTTGGCGCTGAGTCGTTCCAGCGGCGCTACCTGAGCAAGATGGCGGCGAGTGGTGCGCCGACGGGCGGGATCTTCGCGATCGCGCAGCCGGCGACGTGGTGCGCGTTGTGCGCTTCGGGCGAGCACGCGGACGAGGCGAACACGGCGGAGAAGGTCATCGCGGCCGAATAACCGGTCAGCCGACCACACCGCCGCGGCGGAGTGTGCTGAGCATCAACTGATCGACGGGCGTATCCGTCGGGACCTGCACGCAGGCGATGCCGCGGGAGGCGGCATCGGCGCGGAGCTGATCGTTGTACGCGCTGAGGCGGCGGCGGTAGGCACCGATGGATGCGGGTGTGATCGTCACTTCGGCGGCTTTGTCGGTCTCGACATCGGTGAGGCGCAGGTCGCCGATGAGGCCGGCCTCGCGTTCGCGAGATGGGTCGAGCTCGCCCGGGGCGAGGGTCTGGACAATGAAGGCGTCGATCGCGCCCTGCATCGAGAGAGCGCCCAGGTAGGACAGGCCCTTGGCGCAGCCGCCGGGGACGAGGAAATCGGAGAGAACGATCATCACGCCGCGGCCGGCGCGGTCGGCGGCGATAGCGCGCATGGCGGCGTTGAAGGCCGCGGCGGGGTCGCGGCGGGCGGCGGCGCGGTGGTCGGCGTTGATGCCCTCCAACAGGAGATCGGAGAGGCGGCGGAGGTTGGTGCGGCCGCGCATCGGCGCGAGGCGACGGACTCCACCACCCCCACCACCACTGCTGCTGTCGGACGGCATGCCAAAGAGCGTGACGGTCACGCGGTTCTGTTTGACCAGGCCGATGTAGCCCAGCGCCATCGCGGTGCGGGCGGCGAAGATGCGCTTGTTTGGCTCGCCCGCATCCATCGATGCGGAACAGTCGACGGCGATGTGCAGCGCGAGGTCTTCTTCCTCGCGGAAGAGTTTGATGAAGAGCTTGTCGAGGCGGGCGTAGATGTTCCAGTCGATGTGGCGGAGGTCGTCGCCGGCGACGTAGTTACGGAAGTCGTCGAACTCGACGCTGCGGCCGCGGCGTTTGCTGCG
>JBDZUZ010000054.1:0-21713 GCA_040255445.1 Planctomycetaceae bacterium
CCACGCTGACGTTCCCCATCAGCGCGAACAGCCCGCAGTTCATCTCTTTCGAGAACACGGACTTCAACACCGTTTTCTCGAACATGGGGCGGCTGCAGCTTGGTGTGAGTGTGCCGGCGGGCCTGGCGGGGAGCAACGCGTTCTTCACCTTTGACTTTGACAAGGTGTCGATCGTGCCGGCGCCGGCGTCGCTGGGCCTGCTGGGCCTGGGCCTGATGCTGCGGCGGCGGCGCTGAGCGGGCGCTGGACTCGCCGCAAACGCAGCCGGACATCAGGGACCTTCGAGACTGGCGGCGGATTCGCCGCCATTTTCATGCGCGCTGTCCGGTGACCGCCGGCCGGGGTGAACCGATAGACTCGGCCCGTATGCTCGAACTCGACGGAGTGACGAAGCGATACGGCGGTGTGACCGCGCTCGACGGGGTTTCGCTGCGGGTGCCCGCCGGATCGACGGTCGCGCTCATCGGGCCGAGCGGGTGCGGGAAGTCGACGGCGCTGCGGGTCATCATCGGTCTGGTGCGGCCTGAGGCGGGGCGGGTGCTGGTCAGCGGCGCTTCGCTTTTTGATCGCGCGAGCGACCTGATCGAAGCGCGGCGGCGGTTCGGGTATGTCATCCAGGAGGGCGGGCTCTTCCCGCACCTGACCGCGGCGGAGAATGTCTCGCTGCTGGCGCGGCATGTCGGGTGGACGCGGCCGCGGATCGCGGATCGTCTGCGGGAGTTGGCTGACCTCACGAGGCTCGCGCCGGAGCTGCTCGACCGGTACCCGAGCGAGTTGTCGGGCGGTCAGCGGCAGCGGGTCGGGCTGATGCGGGCGATGATGCTTGACCCCGAGTTCCTGCTGCTCGATGAGCCGCTGGGCGCGCTGGATCCATTGGTGCGTGCATCGCTGCAGGAGGACCTGCGCGGGATCGTGCGTTCGCTGGGCAAGACGGTGGTGCTGGTGACGCACGACCTTCCGGAGGCGGCGTATCTCGCGGACGATCTGGTCCTGCTCAACGCGGGGCGGGTGGTGGCGCGGGGCGGGTTCGAATCGCTCCTTGCGCACGATGATGCGTGGGTGCGGGGGTTTGTCGAGGCGCAGCTGGGGCGGGTGCGGCCGCTGATCGCGGCGAGCGCATCGAATGGAGCCGGGTCGCGGGGAGCGGGGTCGTGAGGCGCGCGTTGCAGTGGTTGTGTATTGCCGCGTTGGCCTGCGCGGTTCTCGCCACGCTTCCCGGATGCGGCGAGCGCGGGACACTGACGGTGGGATCCAAGAAGTTCACCGAGTCGGTGATCCTGGGCGAGATTGTGTCGGCGATGGCTCGCGATGCGGGGCGCCCCGTGCGGCACCGACGCGAGCTGGGCGGCAGCCGCGTGCTGTTCTCCGCGCTGGAGCGGGGCGACATCGACATGTATCCGGAGTACACCGGCACGCTGCGGGCGGAGCTGCTGGCTTCGGAGGAGCTCGGGTCTGACGAGGAACTCCGCACTGCGCTGTCGGCCCGCGGGATCGAGATGATCGGTCCGATCGGTTTCAACAACACCTATGCGCTCGGCATGCGCCGGGACGATGCCGCGCGGCTGGACATCGCACGCGTGTCGCAGCTCGCAGCGCACCCGGGGCTGCGGTTCGGGCTGACCAACGAGTTCATGAACCGCGCCGATGGATGGCCGGGGCTGCGGGCCGCGTATGGGCTGCCGCAGCGGGCGACGGGGATGGACCACGATCTGGCGTACCAGGCGCTCGCGGCGGGGAGCATCGACGTTGTTGATCTGTACTCGACCGATGCGGATATCGCTTTCTACGACCTGGCGGTGCTCGAAGATGATCGCGGGTTCTTCCCGCGGTACGACGCGGTGCTGCTGGTGCGGCGGGCGGTGCTGGATGGTGATCCAGCGCTCGCGGAGCGGCTGTCGCAGATCGCCGGGCTCATCGACGAGCCGGCGATGATCGCGATGAACGAGGCGGTGAAGGTCGGCCGCGAGTCGGAAGCGGCGGTCGCCGCGGCGTTCCTGGGTGATTCTGGCGACGGGAACCCCGTGGTCGAGAAAGACTGGGTCGGGGAACGGATCTGGCGGAGGACGATCGAGCACGCCGGGCTGGTGGGCACGGCCTTGCTGGGCGCGGTCCTTGTTTCTGTGCCGCTGGGTGTGTTTGCAGCGCGGCGGCCGCGGCTGGGGCAGGGGATCCTCGGCGTTGTCGGCGTGCTGCAGACGATCCCGTCGCTCGCGCTGCTGGTGGTCATGATCCCGCTGCTGGGGATCGGGGCGTGGCCCGCGATCGTTGCGCTCTTCCTTTACAGCCTGTTGCCGATCGTTCGCAACACGCACGCTGGGCTGGTGGGGATCCCAACGCCGCTCGCGGAGTCCGCGGCGGCACTCGGGCTATCGAGCTGGGCTCGGCTGCGGCTGGTCGAGCTCCCTCTCGCGTTGCCGTCGATCCTTGCGGGGATCAAGACCGCGGCGGTCATAACGGTCGGTACTGCGACGCTGGGCGCGCTCATCGGCGCTGGGGGCTACGGGCAGCCGATCCTGACGGGGATCCGGCTGGCGAGCACACCGCTGATCCTGGAGGGGGCGGTTCCGGCCGCGGTGATGGCGCTGGCGGTGCAGGGGCTGTTCGAGTTGATCGAGCGGGTGACGGTGTCGCCGGGGCTGCGGGGTGGGCCGGTTCGCTGACGGGTGGGCCAATGCGCTGACGCTCTCAATCCGACTGCATCAGCTTGCGGGCGAGGCCGGGGAGTTGCTCGCCGTAGGTCGGGTGGATGTGCATCCGCTGCTCGAGGTCGCGCCAGGTGGCGCCCAGCGCGATCAGGTCGATGAAGACATGGATGAGTTCGGCGGTCTCGTAGCCAACGAGGGTTGCGCCGATGATCTTGTCGTCTTCCGCATTGGCGAGGATCTCGAAGAAGCCGTGCTCGTGTCCGAACTCTTTCGCGCGGGCCATGCCGGAGAGTTCCGATCGCGCAGCGCGCACCTTGATCCCCCGCTTCTCTGCATCAGACCTCGAAAGCCCGACGCGGGCGACCTGCGGATCGGTGAAGCAGGCGTAGGCGAGGGGCTCATCCTGCCGGCGGCGGTCCTTCTGGCCGGAGGTGCGGGATGACTTGTCATCGCCGGTGAGGATGCCCAGCAGGCGGCGGTGGTCTTCCCACGAGACATGCGTGAAGGCGGGCTGACCGATGACATCACCGACCGCGTAGACGCCCTCGGCAGAAGTACGGAACTGATCATCGACGGTGATGTAGCCGCGGCGGTCGAGATCGATGCCGGCCGCAGCGCAGTCGAGGGCTTCGGTGTTGGGCGTGCGGCCGGCGGCCACGAGGATCTTGTCGACGACAACGCGGATGCCGTTGGAGAGCAGGCACTCCAGGCGGTCGCCCTTGACCGTCACCATCTGCAGCTCACAGTTGGCGTGGAAGACGATGCTGTCATCGCGGAAGGCCGCGAGCAATGTGTGCCCGACATCCTCGTTCTCACGCGACATAGGCCGGTCGTGGCGATCGATGATCGTGACCTTGCTGCCCAGACGCGCGAAACCCTGGCCGAGTTCGAGGCCGATGTAGCCGCCGCCGAGAACGAGCAGGTCGGCGGGGAGGACTCGGAGGTCGAAGACGTTCTCGTTGTGGATCGGCGCGGCGGCGCGGAGTCCGGCGATCTGCGGGATCGATGGTGAGGTGCCGGTGTTGATCACGACCGTGTCGCCGGTGATCTCGCGGTCGCCGACCTTGATGCAGCGCTCGCCGGTGAACCGGGCCGTGCCGCGGATGAGTTCGATGCCGGATTCCTGTAGCGCTGACTCGAGACCGGAGCGGGAGGCATCGCGTGTGGAGCGGACATGCTCCATGACCTTTTCGAAGTCGACATGCACATCGCAGCGGATGCCGAGCTTGGCCGCGTTGCGTGCGGCGGCCGCGGCGTGGGCGCAGGCGAGGAAGGCCTTTGATGGCGTGCAGCCGACATTCACGCAGCTCCCGCCGACATGAGCACGCTCGATCAGCGCCACGCGTTTGTTCGCGGCGGCGAGGGCGAAGGCCAGCGGGGTGCCGGCCTGTCCGCTGCCGATGATGGCGTAGTCGAAGTCGCTCATGTACGTCTCCCCGGGGGCCTGGCGGTGTGGAGGTCGCCTCTGACTCGGATTGAGGCCTCTTGTTTGATGCCCCTCGCTCATGCGAGGCATCGATCGATCCGAAGTTACCGGTCGATACGCCCGCTTATTTGGGCTTTGCCCGGGAGTCGGAAGATGCGCGGACGGATTCTCGCGATCATTGCGCTCGGCACGCTGTCGTGGTTCATGGGAGCGGCGGAGGCGCAATCTCCTGCGGGCACGAGTTTTACGTATCAGGGCGAGCTCGCGGTGAGCGATCAGGCGGCGACGGGGGTCTATGACCTGCGGTTCTCGCTGTTTGATGCGCCCGAGTCGGGGACATTGATTGCGGGGCCGGTGACGCGGCCGACGGTCGCGGTGGCGGGCGGGCGGTTCTCTGTGAGCATCGACTTTGGGCTCACGCCCTTCGCGGGCGAGGCCCGCTGGCTGGAGATCGAGGTACGGACAGCGGGGACGGGAAGCTATACCCGGCTGACGCCGCGGCAGAACCTCGGTCCCGTGCCGTACGCGCTGTTTGCGCTCAACGGCGGTGGCGGGACCGTGGGTCCGCAGGGTCCTCCTGGGCCGATGGGCCCCGCGGGGCCGCAGGGGCCGGCCGGTGTGGCGGGCAGCCAGGGACCACAAGGCCAGCAGGGACCGCCGGGACCGAGCGGGGCGACGGGAGCGCAGGGAGCTCCTGGGCCGCAGGGATCGCAGGGGCCGGCCGGCGCTTCGCCGTTCTCGCTCTCGGGATCGAACGCGGTGTACACCGCGGGGCGGCTGGGGCTTGGGCTGACGACGCCGGACTACTTGTTTCACGCGCGGACGAGCGATACGCGTGTCGCGTATCTGCAGGCGAACGGGACGGTCGGGCCGGGATTTGCGCTGTTTGGGCGGGCGGAGGCTGATGGGGCCGCGGCGGTTGTCGGCTGGGCGCCATCGGGCATCGGGCAGACCTACGGCGTGCAGGCGCAGAGTGACAGCACGAGCGGGCGCGGTGTGCTTGGCTGGGCGACGGCCACGACCGGACCGACCTACGGCGTGTGGGGATTGACCGCGAGCGCTGAGGGCACGGGCGTTGTCGGCGAAGCGACCGCGCAGAGCGGCGTTTCGACGGGCGTGCTCGGGCGCTCGGACAGCGCGAGTGATGAGGCGACGGGTGTGTACGGCGCTGCCTCAGCGCCGAACGGTGTGACGACGGGCGTGTGGGGCGTGATCGAGAGCGGTTCGGCGGGCGCGGCGGGTGTGTACGGCCTGGCGATCGCGAATCAGGGGCTGACATTCGGTGTGCTGGGGCAGGCGGCCAGTGCGGAGGGGTACGGGGTGTACAGCCTCGGCGAACTCGGCGCTTCGGGCACCAAGAGCTTCCGCATCGATCACCCGTTGGACCCGGCGAACAAGTACCTTGCGCACTACAGCAGCGAATCGCCCGAGCCGTTGAACCTGTACCGAGGGTCGGTGTTCTGCGATGACAGCGGAAGCGCGGTTGTTGAGCTTCCAGCGTACTTCGATGCGGTGAACACGAACACGACCTACCACCTAACCGCGGTTGGCGCGGCGGCGCCATCGCTGCATGTTGCTCAGAAGGCCGCGGACGGTCGGTTCGTGATCGCGGGCGGCACGCCGGGGCTCGAGGTGAACTGGACTGTGATTGCGCAGCGGAACGATGCGTGGGTTCAGCGGTACGGCGCGCCGGTCGAGATCGAGAAGGGTGTTGGCGAGCGCGGGCGCTATCTGCATCCGGAGCTCGTCGGCGAGGGGCCCGCTGCAGGGCTGTTCATGCGCGGGCTCAAGGAGCGGGTGGGCGTAATGCCGCCGCCGGCCTCGGTGCGTGCGAACGCGGATCAGTGATACAAACGCTGCGGATTCGCGGCGGTCACTCGCCGGGGATGTACGAGATCGTGCCCTCCCAGGGGCTGCTCGCGGTCGCGTAGAGTTTCTTGGGAATACGCCCGGCGAGGTAGCTCTGGCGGCCGCCGATGATCGCGTGCCGCATGGCGTGGGCCATCATCACAGGGTTCTGCGCGTGGGCGATCGCGGTGTTCATCAGGACGCCGTCGGCGCCGAGCTCCATCGCGATGGCCGCATCGCTCGATGAACCAACACCGGCATCAACGATGACGGGGTAGTCCATGTCGCCCTGCTTGAGCAGTTCGAGGCAGAGCACGATGTTGTTGCGATTCAGCACACCCTGGCCGCTGCCGATCGGGCTGCCGGCGGGCATCACGGAGGAGGCGCCCGCTTCCTTGATGCGGAGCGCGGTGATTGGGTCGTCGCTGGTGTAGGCGAGGACCTTGAAGCCGTCCTTGACGAGCTCCTTTGTTGCTTCAATCGTGCCGACCGGGTCGGGGAGCAGCGTCTTCTTGTCGCCGAGTACTTCGAGCTTGACCCACGCCGCGCCGGGGTTGTGGAGCTGCTCGAGGATGTCGCGGCCGAGGCGGGCGACGCGGATGGCATCTTCCGCGCTGAAGCAGCCGGCGGTGTTGGGAAGGATGGTGTAGCGGGAGAGATCGATGAATTCGAGGAGGCTCTTGCCCTCCTCGTTGTAGAGCCGCTCGCGGCGGACGGCGACGGTGACGACATCGCAGCCGCTGGCCGCGAGAGCATCCTGCATGAGCTGATAGTTCTGGTACTTGCCGGTGCCGGTGACGAGGCGCGAGTTGAACACGCGGCCGGCAACACGGAAGGGCTGGGTACCGGGCTCATGGCCGGGCTTCACTTCGACCTGGAGCGCCTTCGCCGCGGCATCGGTGTCGGAGCCGGCGTGCGCCGTCTTGGATTGGGTCAGGGTCACGACTACCTCCGCCCGGCGCAGCACGCCGGCGTTGAAGAGTTCAGTTGGGCCGCGGCGGCGTCCTTAGCCCCCGCCGACCAGCGACACGATCTCGATCCGGTCACCCTCGGCGAGCGTTTTCTGTGCGTGCTGCCGATGGGGGATCAGTTCCTTGTTCACTTCCGCAGCGCAGGCGGCCTTGCCCAGACCGAGCAGCTCGATGAGCTGGCGGACGGTTGAATCTCTGGGCACCGAGCGGTCCACGCCGTTGAGAGTGATGGTGATCTGCGGATCCACGCGGCATCGTAGGGGGGCGACGGGGTGTTGACCGAGCACGGGCCGCCGCGGGCCACGGCCCCGCTACCCTCCGGGCATGAGCCGGGGGCCCATCGGCGCGGGACGCCGGATCCACATTCTGATCGAGGCGTTGGGTCACCTGGCGGTGTGGGTCGGCCTGTACATGGCGGGCGCTGTGGCGCTGGTGATCCATGTGGCGATGCCGCCGCGGTCGGTGAGCGCGGCGGCGACAGCGCTGGCCGCGGCGATCATGACCGGGATCGGCGTGTACCTGCTCGATCGGGTGAAGCTGCGGGATCGCTGGCTTGATCCGGCGGACCTCACAGGGCATCAGCGACGGTTCGGATTTCTGGTAAGTGTGCTGCCGCGGGTGCGTGGGCTGGCGTTGATGAACCTGATCGGCGGGACGCTCGCGGCGTGGCTGACCCACCCGGCGCTGGTGCTGGCGCCCGCGCTCGCCGCGGCCGGGGTGCTCGTGTACGCGGGGCGGCCGAGCAGCCGCGGCAAGCGTGTGAAGGACCAGCTCATCGTCAAGAACGCGGCGGTCGCGGTTGCGATTACCGGCTTCGCCGTCGTGCTCGCGGCGGGCGCTGCGACGGCGCCAGAGGAGTCGCTGGCGCCGGGTGTGCGCAGCGCGCTGGGGCCGATCGCGGTCGCGGCGGCGTACCTGGTGTTGCGGGTTTTCTCCGATGCGGTGGCCTGCGATATCGATGATGTCGAGAGTGATCGGCACTTTGGCACGCGAACGCTGCCGGTGGTGCTGGGTGTCAGGCGGGCGCGGATAGTCGGGCTTGTGATTCGCGGCGTCGCGATCGCGCTGCTGCTGTTGGCGCCGGTCGGGGCGTGGGACGGCCGGGTGGCGTGGGCGATCGCGACCGCCGTGACGACATTGATGACGCTGGCCGCGGGCGTGGTGTCGCTGCGGGACCTGGTGGACCTGCGGCTCGCGGCGGATGCGGTGATCGCCGCGGCGATCATCGGCGTTGGCGTCTTCGCGTAGGACGCGGCGGTCAGTCGTAGTACGAGTCCGAACTGTCGGGATCGCTTGCCGGGCCCATCTCGTTGGCGGCGTAGACAACACCGAGGGTGGCGAGCGCGAGGGCGACGGCCGCGGCGATCGAGATGATCGCGCCGACCCATGGCGGGCGCGAGGCGACCGCTTTGATGCGGACCAGGTTGGGCGCGGCGAGCGCGAGGACGGCGATGGCGGTCGCGGCGCGGCTGCCCTGGGCGTAGTGCACCGCGATCAGCCAGAGGAACGCGACGAGGAGACCGACGGCCATACCTACCGGGGCCGAGAGGATGGACCGGCGGGCGCGGACGAGGGCGAAGGCCATCGCGACGATGATCACGCCCAGGACCGCATCGGACTGCGATAGCTTTGCGGAACGGCTGAGGAAGAGTGAGCCCGCTCCGATCAGGATCGCAGCGCCCCAGGAGAGGAGCGTCGTGACATCGCGTCTGGTCTCCGCCGCGAAGGACGCTCCGCCGACGGCGATTGCGCCGATACCGATGGCGAGCACTGCATCGTTGATGCGCTGCACCGATGGCGCCCAGCTGCCGGTCAGCGATGTCGAGAGCGGCCAGATCAGAAAGCCGGCGAGGAACCAGAGGCCCAGCAACATCGAGCCGCCCAGGCGCTGGCCGGGCCGCTCGAAGAGGCCGATCACCAGGCCGAGGATCCCGGCGGACCAGGCGAGGTGGACCATCCAGTTTTCGGCCAGCAGGGGTGGGAGGCCGGGGAACATCCCCAGTGTGGCGGGGAGGCCGATCAGGCAGGCAGCCGCGAGCGCGACCACGACGAGGAGCCTCGCGGCGGATACGGAGCGGGCGGCGAGCAGCCGACCGCCAAAGACGATCCCCGCCGCGGTAACGGCGGGGATCACGAATGACAAGAGGAGGATCCGCTGCATCGGACCTCAATGTAGCGTGGCGGAACGCGGGCTGGGCTGGGCCCGGCACGACGGTGCTCGCCACCGGTGGTGATGGCGGCTTAGTTCGCGCGGCCTTCGAGCGCGACCATGACGGTGACCTCGTCGCCCAGGCCGTTGTTGGCGAGCATGTAGGTCATGCCGTAGTCGGAACGCTTGAAGGTGAACTCGGCGTAGATGCCGGAGATGGTGCCGCCGCGGGGATTGGTGCCCTCGCCGGTGTGCATCAGCTTGGCGCGGACTTCCTTGGTGACGCCGAGCAAGGTCATGTCGCCGACCAGCTCCATGTTCTCGCCCGAGCCGGTGATGCTCTTGCTGGTGAAGGTGATCTCGGGGAACTGCTTCACATTGAAGAAGTCCGGGCTGCGGAGGTGGTCATCGCGCTTGGAGTTGGCGGTATCGATGCTGTTGGCATCGATCGTCACGGAGATGTTGCCCGAGCCGGGATTGGCCGGATCGAGCGTGTAGCTTCCGGACATGTCGTTGAATCGGCCGAAGAACTTCGCCACGCCCATGTGCTTGATGTGGAAGACGATCGACGAATGGACCTTGTCGACCGAGAAGGCCTTGGCCTGAGCCGCGGCGGGGGCAGGGGCTGTCGGGCGGGCAAAGCCCGCGAGCATGCCCACGCTGGCGAGACCGATCACGGACGCGGCGGCGATACCGAACTTGTTCATTGGAAAGTCTCCTTTCAGGGTTGGAGCAGAATACCGGATGCAGGCTCCTTCGATGGACCGGCACCCGGCGGATTCGGACCTGGGGTCCGCCCGGGTGTATCCGATGCCTCCGGCCGGTCCGCGGTTCAGCAGCCGGCCTGCCAGCGGGTGAAGAAGAAGGCGATGTCGTCGCCATCGGTGCCGCCGGAGCCATCGATGTCGGCGGTTCCCTGCTGCCAGTCGGCGAAGAACGCGGCGATATCGTCGCCGTCGACGCCGCCGGAGCCGTCCCAGTCGGCTGGGCAATTGCAGGCGTCGAACGATGCTTCGATCGCGAGCTTGATTGCGTCGAGATCGTCGCTCAGAACCGAGTTGAGGCTCTGGACCATGATGATCGCGTAGATGCCGCGCTCATAGTCGACCCAGGGGGTGAAGCCGAAGGCGCCGGGGCTGGTGAACTCGAGCGTGTTGCCGGCGTCATCCTTGCGCGAGACCCACCCTCCGAAGCCGTAGCCCCAGCCGGTATCGGTGCCCGGGCCGTCGCCGCGGCGGGGGAGGCCTTCGGTGACATCGGTGATCATCGAGTCGACAGCTGACTCCGAGAGGATGCGCACGCCGTTGACTTCGCCGCGGCGGAGGAGCATGGCGAGCACCGTGCCGTAGTCGCGGAGGTTGGAGCGGGCCGCGCCCGAGATGCGCGGGTTGAAGGTCGGACCCAGACCCTGATAGTCGATCGTGGTGAGGCCGAGCGGGGTGGAGAGCGATGATGCGAAGAACGGCTCCCAGCGCTGGCCGGAGACGACCTCGGCGATGCGGCCGGTGACGTGCATCGAGAGCCCGCCGTAGGCGAAGCTCGTTCCGGGGTCGACCTCGAGGTCGACGCAGCAGGCGATCTGACGCGAGGCTGTCGCGAGCGTGATGAAGGGGTTGTTGAGGATCGGGCTCTCGACCTCCTGGCCGGGGAGGCCGGAGATGTGGGCGAACATCTGGCGCGGCGTCATGGTGGATTTGAGGCCGGTGTCCTGCGGGTTGAACTCGGTCAAGTAGTTGCTGACCGGCGTGTCCAAGCCGATCAGGCCGTCATCGACGAGCGTCATGATCGCAACGCCGGAGAGGAGTTTGGTGGCGGATGCGATCGCCACGACCGTGGAGGCGTTGTACGACCCGAAGTAGGCCTCGTGCAGGATGCCATCGCGGTCGCCGACAAGGATCGCAGCGCCGGGGAGGAGCGGTCGTCGCGCGACCATGTCCGCGGCGGCGGCATCGGCGGCGGAGAAGTTGCAGGGCTGCGCGATCGCCGCGGCGGTCAGAAAGAGCGACGAGGCGGCGAGGATGGTGCGGTGTGGGGTGGGCATGCCTTGCTCAACGCGTTGGTGTGCTGCCCCATTTCCCCTGGGGCGGGAGATGAACTCCCTTTACATAACCGGCGAGCGGGCTGGCCGCAAGTGAAACCACGCTCCGATCAACACCCGGCCTGCCATCGCGCAAAGAAGAACGCGATGTCGTCGCCGTCCGTGCCGCCGGAACGGTCGATGTCGGCCTCGCCCAGCTGCCAGTCGGTGAAGAAGGCGGTGATGTCGTCGCCGTCGACGCCGCCGGAGTTGTCGTAATCCGCGGGGCAGGTGCAGAGGAACGCCGCGCGGGACAGCATGGTGTCGAGCCAGCCGGGCTGGAGCCGCTCGGCGAGCGCGAGGGCCGCGTATGTCGTGTCCGGCACGCCGGCGGAGTTGGGCAGGTAGGCCGGGTCGATGTTGGAGCGGCGGTAGAGCAGCGATGCGCCGCTGAGCCATGACTGGCGGGCGCCGCGGCGGTAGGCGTGGTACGCCGCGCCGAGTTCCTGGGCGCGGACGCCGCGGCTCGATGCGATCAGCGCGGTGAATGTCGCGACGTCGCCGGGGTGGTTCGAGAGCGAATCGGCGTTGTAACTCCCCCACTCGGCCTTCGTGGTGCCCGCGCTGAACACGGTCGCGTACAGCGGCGCGTTGTCGTCGGTCCACGCCGCGTGCGAAGCGCGGAGGTTCTCCGTGTGCGTCGCCCAGCCCGGTGATGCCCGCCACGCCGGCGAGATCAGCGCTTCATAGAGCGAGACGAAGGCGGGAAGGAACGAGTTGACGGTGTTGCCGCGGATCGGGCGTGCGGTGATGAACTCGGCGGTCGGCCAGACCAGCGGATCACGCCAGGCGTTGAACACGAGTTCGCCCTGCGGGCCGCCGTAGCGGCCGGTGAGCTCGGCGAAGATGAAGCCCTCGTGGAAGCCGCGGGCGGCGCTGGAGGGATCGGGCGCGGACGCGAGCGCTTTGAAGAACAGGGTGCGGCGGTCGGAGCCGGTGAAGTACGTCGCCCAGTCACGGACACCGCAGACGATCGCCTCGGCGGCGTCCTGGATGATCGGGTCGCCGGGGTACCGGGCCGCGGCCCGCTCCGCGGCGAGCACGATCTTCATCGTGCTGAGGGTTGCGAACTCGGGGTCCCAGCCGGGCTGGGCCTGGCCGGTAGCGCGGTCGATCCAGTGGCGGTAGATGCCGTCCTGCGTGCGGCTGGGAGCGATGCCGTCGGTCGCTTGGCCGGCGTACCGCACGAGTATGCTGCGGATCAGCAGTTGCGCCGCGGCGTCGTTTCGCACATCATCCGCGGCGATGAGCGCCAGCACGACCCACGCCGCGGCATCGGGCGTGGCCGGGTGGAAACGGGTCGCGCCGGGCGGGACATCCGCGTCGATGACCCAGCCGTTCGTGATCAAGCCCTTGGCGAAGCGGATGTGCTGGTCGAACTCGTCGTTGATCCAAGCCTCGAAGCCGAGCGCCGGGTTGCGGGTGTTCCGGAGCATCAACGCGCCCGGGCCGCCTCCGAGCAGCAGCCCTCCGTCGACTGTTGCGGCGAGGTCTGCGGCACTGTCGCTGTTGCTGCTCCACGCAAGCGTCGGCGACCATGTGAAGATTCCGTCGAGCTGGAGCTGCGACGCCGAGAACACCTGAGCGCCACCCGCCCCGCCGACGCTCTCCGCCGCGATCGCGAGGCTTCCGGCAGCGCCCGCGACGCCGTCCTCATCGAACGCGATCGCGTTCAAGCCGGGCACCTCGCCCAGCCAGCGGACGGGCCGGCCGGCTTCATCGAGTTCGATCGCGGCGATGCTGTTGGCGACCGCGGCGTAGAGACGGTCGCGGGTGCGGTCGTAGGCGAGGCCAGTCACCATCGCGGCATCGGCGAGGCCGATGAGGTACTGCGGGAAGCCGATCAGGTCGTTGCGGAGCGCGCGGAAGGCGCGGATGTCGCCGCGGTCGCCGACGAAGAGCGTGCCGCGGGCGTGCAGGAGTGCAATGCCCGGGAGCGGGCTATCGCCGTCGCTCCACTCGGCGCGTGCGAAGACAGAGAGCTCACCGGTGTCGGTGTCGAGGCGGAGCACGGCGTCGGACGGACGGCCGTCGGTCGCGGTGTTGCCATCGTGCACGCCGATGAAGAGCAGGCGGCCCGAATCGGAGAACGCGAGCGCCGAGGGGCCATCGGGAGAGCCGTCGAGCGACATCCATGGAAGGGCCGCGGTGATCTGGGCGCGGGTGAGTGTGCGTACGAGCGCGCGGTCGATGTCACGGATTTCGACCGTGTCGGAAGCGGTATCCGCCGTCGCATAAAGGCCGGACCGCGAAGCGGCCGCGGTGGCGGAGATGTTCGACCCGGCGGGCGTCGGCCAGGGTGCGGAGACGATCTGGGCGAGAGCGGCGCTGTGCCCTCCGGAAACGAGCGTTGCGGCCGCGGCGACGGTGACTGCGAGCGTGGTACGCACCGGTGTACTACCTCCCGGGAATCGGTTCGCGAGACGGTCGTCGGTCGTTTCGCGGACCTTCTCGATCTCTTCGGAAAGCCTCGTGTGACGGCCCTGTCTGAAAGCCAATGAGCCCGGGGGACGGTCCCCCGGGCTCTGTTGGCGCTGTCTGTGATCAGGTGAGGCTCAGGGCTGCACGATCAGTTGCAGCCGCCGGCCTGCCAACGGTCGAAGAAGAAGGGGATGTCGTCGCCATCGACGCCGCCCGAGCCATCAACATCGCCGCAGGGCGCGCCGGCCTGCCAGTCGTTGAAGAAGGCGGTGATGTCATCACCGTCGACGCCGCCGGACTGGTCGTAGTCCGCCGCGCAGGCGGGGCAGCTCGGGCCCGAATCTTCCTGCACGACGACGATGTCATCCCAGAAGATCTTGCCGCTGGTGGGCGTGTTGTCGCCGATGAAGCGGAAGGGGAGCAGGCTCATCTGGTTGGGGACGGGGTTGGGCGGATAGAAGCCGTCCGCGACGCCCTGATCGAAGCGGTCCTGCATTTCCTGGCGGGTGAGGCGGTACTCGAAGCGGACCCATTGATCGTTGGTCGTCGTGGGTAGGCCGGTGGCTTCCCAGGACCACGCGATCTGCGAGCTGGGCAGACGCAGCTCGAGCTTGATGCCCTTGGTCTCACCATCGACCGGGAAGTTGGCGGGAATCATGTACCAGCCGGTGACCACGACATCGCCGCGGGTCCAGTCGATCGCGGGGTTGTAGTAGTTGAAGGTGTCGAAGTTGAGCACATCGGTGGTGAACGCCACGAAGCCGCCGTTGCCGCCGGTGCCGAGCTCGATACAGGCCTCGCCGGTGCGGACGGTCAGGCCGCCCGAGCCCGGCAACCCGAGCGCGGGCTGGCGGCCGTCGCCGACGGTGCGGCGGACGGCGTTGATGTTGGAGAGGTTGTGCCAGCCAAGGGGCTCGAGCGGGCCAAAGAGGCCGGGGGTTTCGAAGCTGCCGTTCGTGATGGGGAGCGGGGTCTGCGCCATGGCAGCGCCGGCGAGGGCGAGCGTTGCGGCGGCGGCGATGGCGTTGGGGGCGATCTTCATCTCGGGCTCTCCGGTGTCGTACGAGGTTGGCGGGGAATCGATTGTCTGACGGTTGTACGGCCGGCCGCGAGAAAAGCCGCGGCCGAAAGCGTTTTCATTGTGCCATGGCTGGGTTGGCGGCGTCAAGGGGAAATTGCGGGGTTGAAGACGAGTCCTATAAGGGCGACGGAGGTGCGTCGGCGGTGGGCTGGCGACCCGCAAGAAAGAGTTGGAGGTTCGAGCAGTACGGGTGGTCCTCGTCCGCATCCCGCTGGTCGTACACGGAGAGGAAGGGTTTCCAGGCCAATCCGCGCCTCTCGAACTCCCGCATTAGATCGGGGATCAGAAGGCCGTGGCCGACCGCGGGACCAAGCGACCAGGGAACAACGTACAGGGCTGGTGGGGTCTCCGCCGGATGGTTCAAAAGGGCGACCACGTCATCGAACCCCTGCGGCACACGCTGACCAAGATCCTCGCCAGCGTGTTCGAACACCCACACCGCCCAGACACCCGCAGCGAGCACAAAGTCCGCGCTCTCGCGTAGCAATTGTTCCGCGGCCCGTGGGCCCCAGTGATCGATGCGAAGATCGTCGATGTGGATGTGCTGCGGCTCGGACCATGGCGCGGCCGGGAGATGCCCCCACCACGAGCGGAGCCATGCCAGGACATCGTTCGGTTCTAGCAGGTTTGCCATGAGTTGATTGATCGTTGCTGATCCGGCGGACGCAAACGCTGGATTCTTCGGCCGCCCCTCACCCCTTGATCCCCTCGGTCGCGATGCCCTTCACAAACGTCCGCTGCGTCAGGAAGAAGAGCAGCAGCACCGGGGCCACCACCATCGTGCTCGCCGCCATGAGCAGGTTCCACGGCGTGGCGCCCGCCTGGCTCTGGTAGAGCTGCAGGCCCAGCGCGAGGGTGAAATCCTCCTGGTGCGTCAGGAAGACCAGCGGGCCCAGGAAATCGTTCCACACGAACATGAAGTGGAAGAGCGCCACGACCGCGAGAGCCGGCTTGCTCAGCGGCAGGATGATCCGCCAGAAGATGCCGAACTGTGAGCAGCCGTCGATGGTCGCGGCCTCGTCGAGCTCTTTGGGGATCGACATGTAGAACTGCCGCAGCAGGAAGATGTTGAAGCCGTTGGCGAACCACGCGGGCACCCAGAGCGGCAGCAGCGTGCCGATCCAGTCGAGCGAGCGGAAGATCAGGAAGAGCGGGGCCATGATAACCGGGAAGGGGATCATCATCGTGCTCAGCACCACCGCGAAGGTGATGCCGCGGCCGGGCCACTTGATGCGGGCGAAGCCGAACGCAACGACCGCGCTGGAGATCACCATGCCGGTGACACTGAGCGCGGCGACGATCAGCGTGTTCCGCAGGTAGAGCGGGAAGTCGATGACCGGATCGGTCCACACGCCGCGGATCTCGGTGCGGCCTTGTTCATCGACCGTGCCGACGTAGTTCTCGTACGCCTGCTGGGGCAGGATCGAGACCGGGTCGGGCAGCCATGTCGGCGGGTTGGTCTGCGTCTGGTTCTCGGGTTTGAACGAGGTCGAGAGCATCCAGATCAGCGGGAGAATGTAGACGACGCTGACGACCGTGAGCAGCGTGTACGCGACCCAGCGCGGGAGCGCGGTCTCCGCCGCGGAACGCTTCCGCGGCCAGAGGGGGATGCGGGGTTGTGCGGGTCGCTGGACGGTCACGAGGTTCCTCGCGGCGGTATGCCGCGTCGTTCAGTGCACTGATCAGGAGCGGTAGAACACATATCGACGGCTGACCCAGAAGGTCAGCCCCGTGAGGCAAAGCACGATGGCGAGTTGCACCCACGCGAGGGCGCAGGCGTAGCCCATCCGTGGGCCGAAAAGGAACGCGTTGTCGTAGAGGTAGTGCGAGTAGAAGTACATGGCCTTCTCGGGGCCGCCGATGCCGCGGGTCATGACGTACGGCACGGCGAAGACCTGCCACGCATCGATGATCGCGATGATGACATTGAAGAGGATGACCGGCGAGATCATCGGGAGCGTGACGTGCCAGAACCGGCGGGCGCGGCCCATGCCGTCGATGGCGCTGGCCTCGTACATGTCCTGCGGCACACCCTGCAACGCGGCGAGGTAGATCACCACGGCGCGGCCGACCATCCACAGGCTCATGATGACCAGCGCGGGCATGTTCCACGCGGCCTCCTCGAGCCAGGCGGGGCCGCGGAAGTCGGTGCCGAGCGCCGCGTTCACAACCGTAAACAATGGCCGAAGCCCCGCGTTGATCAGCCCCAGTTCGCCGTTGAACAGCCACATCCACACCATCGCCGCGGCGACGAGTGGGACGAGCGTGGGCACGAAGATCGCCGTGCGGAAGATGCCGATGCCGGGGATGTCGCGGTTGAGCAGCGATGCCAGCAGGATCGCGAGCACGGTCCCGAGACCCACGGTGAAGATCGCGTAGACAGCGGTGTTCCACATGACCTTCCAGAAGGTCGGGTCATCGAGCAGCTGGCGGTAGTTCTCGAGGCCGATCGGGAGGGGCGATTCGAGAATGCTGTAATCGGTGAGGCTGTAGCGGAAGCTCAGGAGGAGCGGGAACGCGAGGAAGACCAGGAAGCCGACCAGCCAGGGGCTGATCCACGCGAGGCCGGAGAAGAGGCGACGCGATGGGCTCCCCGTTTCGCCGGCACTCACGCGTCACCGCCTTCATCCGCCGCGATCGCCTCGCGCTGAGCGCGTTTCGCAGCGACGCGGTCGAGCTCGGCCTGCGTGCGCCGCTCGATCTGCGGGAGCACCGTCGCCGCGGGGGCTTTGAGATCCCACATCGTCGAGATCTCGGTATCGAACTCACGCTTGTAGAAAGGCCAGATCCGCGTCCGCGGCACGAGGAACGCCCGCTCGCTCTGGGCCAGACGGTTGTGGACCTCAATCGAGCGGTTGGGGTGCCGGGCGGCGAAGGTGTCGCTGGTTGATGCGAGCGGCGAGGGCTTGCAATGCGCGATCGCCAGGCGCTCGACGACATCGCGCCGCTGGGTGTACGCAAGGAACTCGAAGGCCTCATCAGGATGCGGCGTGCCGCGGGGGATTGCCAGCACATCGCTCTCGAGCATGCCGATAGGCCGGTCGGCGTCGTACACCGAGTCCTCGACCGGGAACGGCGCGGCGAAGTAATCCAGATCGGGCTTGAAGACGCGGATCACGTTCACGAGGAACGGACCGTGCATGACCATGCCGAGCTTGCCGGAGATGAAGCCCTGCTGCTCGGAGTTGTACATGTTGATGAACGCGGACTGGAAGACGGTCAGGCGGTCGGGGCCGTACTTCTCGGGGTACGACTGCACCCATTCGTAGCCGCGGATGTTCTCGGCCATCCCGGCGTAGGCCTTGTCTGTGTCCTGGTCGTAGAGCCGGCCGCCGAAGTAGAACCCGAAGGGCCAGTTCCACCAGCCCGGCTCGCGGTGCAGGAAGCCGGCGCGTTCGATCCTGCCGCCGCCGCCGAATTTCATCATCCGCTCGTTGTACTCGTCGAGCTCGGCGATAGTCCTGGGCGCCCGGTTCGGATCGAGCCCGACCTCCTTCAGGATCGCGCGGTTCAGGTAGAGCGCGATGGTGCTGCAAGTATTGGGAACGCCCCAGACCTGGCCGCGGTAGCCCGCGAGGCCGCGGACCGGCGCGGCGTAATGCGAGGGCCCCAGCCCCGCCGCGGCGAGACGGTCGCCGATCGGCAGCAGGGCATCGGTCTCGGCGAAGATCGGCACGTCCCAGGAGCCCAGGCCGACCAGGTCCGGCGGGTCGCCCGCGGCGATCGAGATCATCGCCTTCTGCTCGATCAGGCTCATCGAGAAGTAGCGGACGTAGATGCGGTCCTGGCCGGCGTTGAATTCGTCAACGACGGCGCGCATCGCGTCGCCTTCCTGCCCGGTCCACTTTTCCCAGTAATTGAGGACGACACGGCCCTCGGGCTCGCGCCGGCCGCGCGGTCCGAAGAGCGCAAAGCCGAGCCCGGCCGCGGCGAGGGCCCCCACCGCCGCACGGCGGGTGATATCCAGCTTCGAGATGCCGCTCTCAGGAGTTCCGGCCATGGTGCGTCGAACGGAGACTACCAGACGCGTGGGCCCGGGTCACAGACAGGAATTCGCACACTCAGGAACCGGGCGGGGGGGGCGGCGTAGGCGCCTCCGGGGCGGTCGGCGGCTCGAGCGTGATGCCGCGCTCTGCCGCGGCCCGCTTCTTTTCCTCGTTGATCCGCTTGACGGTCTCCTCCCACTCGCTCTTCTTGAAGAGGAAGCCGGTGGGCTGGTTGGTCGAGGGGTTAATGATGCCGGCGGAGGGATCGACCAGGCCGCGCCGGTCGCGCAGCATCATCTCGAACCGGCCGCGGGGCATCTCGACCTCTTCGCCGGTGTCGGTGAACTTGATCGTGACCATTTCGGTCATGCGTTCCTGGCTGTAGGGGCTGGAGCCGCCGCCGCCGCGCATCAACAGCACAACGGCGGTGACGAGCAGCACACCCGCCACGGCCCAGCCCAGCCAGGGCGACTTTTGGAGCATCTCGCGGATTCCGGCCATCGCGTTCCTCCTTGCGGTTGATCAGCCCGGGCGGCCGATCAGCATGCTACAGGATCAGGGGTAGTAGTGGCCCCAGTTGTAGAAGGGGCCGGGCGCGCCGTAGCGGTCGGTCGCCTCCGGCGGGCGGTAGTCGCCGATCTCGATCGACTTCACGGAGAGATCGCCGAAGACGAAGTTGTTCTGGCCGAGCGCCTGCCGGCCGGTGTTGGCCTTGCCCTCGTGGCGCGGGAACTCATCGAGCGCATCGGTCGCGAACACGACGGTATCGGGGTGCTTGATCAATCGCATCTTGCGTCCGGACACACCGCTCTCAACGCCGAAGCCGGGGTTGGTGTCGACCGAGTCGTTGAACCAGTACTCGGTCCAGGTCTCGACCTCCTGCGTGGGGTTGATCGGCAGCGAGAAGATGCGCCGGCCCTGCGCCAGGTAGATGCGGTTGCTCGGCTCGGCGACGCTGCTGAGGCCCTTGGCCGCGGGACAGCGGAAGGGCGCCTGGCCCGCATCGCTCAGGAAGGGCTGCAGCGTGTCGATCACGCCGACGTGATAGAAGAGCAGCGGGTTGGGTCCGTTGCGCAGATCCATGTACTGGGCATCGCGCTGCTCGTCCAGGTACATCTGGATCGCCGTCCCCAGGCTCCGCAGGTTGGCCTGACAGATGACTGTCCATGCTGTCCGGCGCGCTGAGCCCAGCGACGGCAGCAGGATGCCGATCAACAGCGCGATGATCGAGATCACCACGAGCAGTTCGATGAGCGTGAACCCGCGCTTGGACGCGGCGGCTTGTCGCTTCGTGATCGTCCTCATGATCCGATTCTCCGTGGCTCTCTCTCGTCCTTGGCTTCAACCACGCCCACGCCCGCCGCGGCATTCGCCGGCCAGCGGACACTCACTTCAAGATTCGCCCCGCCGTTCGCATCGGCCGGTCTGGCGAGCCGCTTGATCAACTCGACCGTGAGCACGCAACCCTCGATGCGCTCCCCGTTGACCGACAGTTCCGGCGCAACATCAGGCTCGAAGTGGGCTGCATCGAACTTCACACGCACCCGCATCCCTCGATACCGGCGAGTGACATCTACGTTGCCCAGGCTCCGCGGCGGGACCGGGTCGATCCGCAGGCCCCCCCACTCGGGACGGATGCCCAGGATCCATTCCAGGCTCACACGATTGAGCCACGCCGCCGAACCGGTGTACCACGTCCAGCCGGCGCGGCCGGGCTTGTCGGACAGCGGACCATCAACATTGCCCGGCGTCACGTACGGCTCGGCCCAGTAGGCCTCCGCATCGCGCCCGCGCACCGGCGGCGACACGCTGTTCCAGATCCGCTCGACCGTGTCGTGCTCGCGCCGCTTGCACGCCGCGGCCAGCGCCCAGGTCGCCGCGTGCATGTACACGCCGCCGTTCTCGCGGCTGCCGGGGCTGTACCGCGTGATGTAACCGATATCGGGATCGGGCTGCGTGTAGGCGGGCGCCAGCAGCAGCGGGCCGTACGGCGAGAGAAGATGCTCCTTCACCGCGGCCCACGCCATCTCGGCCTTCTCTTCGCTCGCGATCCCGGTCAGGATCGCCCAGGTCTGCGGGTTCAGGTGGATCTTGCCCTCGGGGCTCTGCCTGGAACCCACCCACTCGCCGCTGTCCTTGGTGCCGTAGCGGTACCAGCCGCCGTCCCAGCCGTGCTCGTTGACGGCCGCGGCGTACTTCTTCGACTGCTCGCGGTATTCGCGGGCCTTGTCGGCATCGCCGTCGAGTTCGAGAACCTGCGCGAAGTCATCGAGGATCGATGCGAGGAACATTCCGACCCAGACGCTCTCGCCCTTCTCCTCGACACCCATCGCCGAGAGACCGTCGTTCCAGTCGCACGAGCCGATGTGCGGGATGCCACGCGGGCTCGTGCGCTCGAAGGCGCGGCGGATCGACCGGTGGCAGTGCTCCTTGAGCGTGACCTCGGTCGGGTCATCCATGAACGGCGTTTTGACCTTCAGGATCGACAGGTCGCCGGTTTCGCGGATGTAGATCGCCGTGAAGAGCGGGAGCCATAGGTAGTCGTCGCTGCACGCCGTGTGCGAACCAAAGTCCGCGAGCGCGTGCCACCAGTGGTTCACGCTGCCATCGACGAATTGCCTCGTCGCGTGCAGCAAGATCTGGTCACGCGTAGCGCTGGGGTCGATCGGGAGCCAGACCTGGCTGTCCTGGAGCTGGTCGCGGAAGCCGCGGGCGCCCGACTGCTGGTACAACCCGGTGCGGCCCCACAGCCGGCCGCTGATCGCCTGGTACGGCAGCCAGTAGTTGTTGAGGAGGTCAAAGTCATCACGCTTCGAGCGGATGTTCACCGAATCGAGCATCTTCATCCAGCTCTGCTCGGCCCGCTGCACGCCGGCTTCGCCTGCCGCGGGGCTCTGGTACTTGTCGATCAGGCGTGTGACGGCCTCGACATCGGTATCGATCGCCAGCAGGTAGTGCAGCGTGACGGTCTGGCCCGGCTTGAGCAGGAAGTCACCGCCAAGTGCGGCGGCGGCGTCACCGAAGCGACCGAATCCCAGCCCGTCGTGCGCCTTGCCGAGCATCGCGGCGGGCTTCACGGGCGATCCGTAGCGGCCGAGGAACGACGACT
>JBDZUZ010000055.1:0-21672 GCA_040255445.1 Planctomycetaceae bacterium
TGCTCCGACGCGATCGCGGCGTTCGCCGACATCGGCGAGTTCATGGACCAGCCGCTCAAGACCTACTCGAGCGGCATGGCGGCGCGGCTGGCCTTCGCCGTGGCCTTCAGCATCGAGCCCGAGATCATGATCGTCGACGAGATCCTCGCCGTCGGCGATATCGGCTTCCAGCAGCGCTGCCTGGCCCGGCTGCGGCGGCTGCGCGACAGCGGCATGACGATGCTCTTTGTCAGCCACTCGCCCGATGCGGTGCGGAGCGTCTGCAACAAGGCCCTCTTCCTCGAGAAGGGCCAGCCGCGGTACTTCGGCCCCGCCGAGCGGGCGACGGACCTGTACCTCGCATTCATGCGCGAGAGCAGCAACCGCGATGCGCTCGCCGCGCAAGCGAAGCTGGGTAATCCCGTGGCGTTCTCGACCCCGGTCGCCGGCAAGACCCGTTACGGCACCGGTCACGTCCAGATCGAGCGGGTCGAAGTGGTCGACGAGCGGGGCGAGCCCTGCCGCGCCTTCGAACTGGATGACACGATCGGCGTCGAGGTGACCTTCCGGTCGCACATCGATGTGGATCACCTGTCGGCGAGCTTCCTCATCCGCGACATGACCGGCGTCGACCTGATGGGGACGACCCTGGCGGACGAGAACGCCCAACTCCCCCCGCTCGCGGCGGGGTCTCGCGGGCGCATCCGATTCACCTTCAAGAATCGGCTCCGGCCCGGGAGCTTCGGGGTATGCTTCGCCCTTCACCGCGTGACCACGCCCGACCGGTCGGACAACGTGTTGTTCGATCAGGTCGATGGGTGCGCGGCGTTCGCGGTGCTCGCCAACCCCAGGCGGCCCGTGCACTATAAGTTCCATGAACCAGTCACCACGGAGTGGGAGCCGCTCCCCAATGCTTGACCAGTCTCTCGACCAGTCATCGCACGAGCGCTCCCCCGCAACGACGGACCAGGACGCCGCGATGACGGGCACGCCCCCCGGGCCCACAACCCACGAAGAGCCCAACTTCCGCTACTGGCGCGAGCACGGCGCCGGCTGGGCCGCCGAGTACACCCGCCGCAAGAAGCAGCAGGTCCTCTACCACATTCAGGAGATCATGCTCACCGAGTACATCGCGCACCGCGCCCCCGCGCGGGTGCTCGAGTTCGGCTGCGGTCCCGGCCGTCACCTCCGCAACCTGCGGCGGATCGAGGGCGTGGATGTCTACGGCTTCGACCAGAGCGCCACCATGGTTTCCGGCTGCGCCACCTGGGCCGATCACGCCTGGATCAAGGACCACATCACCGTCGGTGAGCCCGTCGGCCGCCTCCCCTTCGACGATGGCGCCTTCGACATTGTCTATTCCGCCGAGGTGCTGGTGCATGTCAGCCCCGAGCACCTGCCCGGTGTCCTCAAGGAACTGCTCCGCATCGCCAGGCGCGAGGTCTTCCACCTCGAGACCAGCCCCGGCTACAACCTCGTCGGTCAGGAGCACGGCGGCTGCTGGTACCACGACCTGCCCGCCGCCTACGAGAAGCTCGGCCGGGCCTGCGAGGTGCTGCCCCGCGGGTACGAGGTCCACACGCCCTACCGCGTGATTCTGGATGAGTCCGCCGAGGCGTGGTCCTGGTCACCGCTCTTCCTGGCCCAGTGCCGGAAGATGGAAGAAGACCTCCAGCCGACGATCTGGTCGACCATGGCCGCGGCCGATGAAGCGATGCGCCGCGCCGCGGGCGCCGAGGCCGCCGCGGCCGATGCCACCGCACGCGTCGCCGCCCTGACCGACGACATGTCGGCCAGAACGCGCGATTTCGAGAGTCGCCTCGGGGAGGCGACCGCCGCGGTCGAGGCGGCCCAGCGCGCCGCCGGCGAGGCCCAGGCGATGATCGCCAACCTGCAGCAGCAGCTCGCCGCAGAACAGGCGGGCGCGGCAGCCCTCCGCCAGGAGTGCCAGGCCGCCAGGGCGAGCGCCGAGCACGCCGTCCGCATGTGGGTCGCCACGCAGCAGCGGCTCGACCAGTACCTTCACCGCAGCGAGCAGGCGCTCCGCCGCATCGAATCACTCCAGAAGAGGTAACCGTCCTTGGGAACGAGCAACTGGCAGCAGATCCCATTCTGCGTCGAAGCCCTGATGAAGATCGCGCCGATGCGCGTGCTCGATGTCGGTGTCGGCTTCGGCCGCTGGGGCATCGTCGTCCGCGAGTTCTGCGATGTGTGGTACCAGCGCGTCTTCCGCAACGACTGGAAGGTCCGCGTCGAGGGCATCGAGGTCTTCCCGCAGAACATCGATGAGTACCACCGCTCGTTCTACAACCAGATCCACGTCGGCGATGCGGCCAAGGTGCTGCCCACGCTCGAGGGCCCCTTCGATGTCGTGATCTTCGGCGATGTGCTCGAGCACTTCACCAAGGAAGTGGGGGAGGGCCTCCTCCGCACCGCGCTCGACAAGTCGCAGTACGTCATCGTCAACATCCCCCTGGGCGAGGACTGGCCGCAGGAAGCCCAGTACGGCAACGAGCACGAGGAGCACCTGGCGGTCTGGGCGCCCGACGACTTCGCCGGCTTCGGCCTGGTCCGCATGGCGCTGCTCAAGGACTACATCGGCCGCCCGCACGGCAGCTTCGTCCTCTCCCGCAACGACCCCCGTGGCCTGCGCGATTCGCTCTTCTCCCAGCACCAGGAAGATCCCGCCGGCAACGGCCTGCACGCCCCCGATGCGCTCGACCGCATCGTCGACCGTGTCGCCGAACAGGCCTTCGAGCTCGAGTTCATCAAGCGTTCCGGCACCTATAAGCTCGCCTCCCGCCTGCGCAAGGCCCCGTTCATCCGGTTCCTCAAGCGCACGATCAAGGGCGAGCCGGGCTTGATCAACATCCGCCTGCTCGAGTCCTCCAACCCCGAGTCCAAGGGCCGCGAGGCCTGGCTGCTCAGTGCCCACGGCAACGCCGGAGACCCGGCCATGCCCTGGGACTTCATCGTGCACGATGAAGCCTGGAGCGAGCGCAGCGAGCACAACTTCCCCTACGGCAAGTGCCTGGTCGGCACCGGCGGCGAGCTCAGCCTGGTCGGCGCCAACGACCCCGAACTCCGCTTCATGATGCACCCCTGGAGCGGCCGCATCGAGGTCGAGATGAACGGCCGCAGCGAGACGATCGATCTCTTCGCCCAAGACGGCGGCGAGCTCCGCATCTACCCGGCCCGCACACCGATGGTCCGCCGCGAGCCGCGCCTCCCCGCCGAGCCCGCGACGAACGGCGTCCACGCCCCAGCCCCGGCAGCGCCCGCACGCACCCGCGATCAGGAACACTTCATCGCCGAAGCGAAGCGTAACAACACCACCACCGCCGCGGTCTTCTGCCCCCGCTGGCTGGGCATCAAGAGCTCCACGACCAACCTCTTCGACGTCACCTACCCCGTCCCCGCCACCGCCGCCGAGGACCCGCACGCGGTCGATGCCGCGGCGATCGAGCTCCACGCGCAGACACTCGTCGAGTCCGGCGTCCGCCACCTGGTCTTCTCCGGCGGCGATGAGAACCATCTCGAACTCGTCCGCGCTGTCCGCAGGCTCGACGGCGGGATCCGCTGCGATCTGCTCTGGCACGGCAACTACGTCCAGTGGTCCGACGATTACGTGTGGCACATCTTCCGCATGTGGGTGCAGGCCGCCAGGGACGGGCTGGTCACCAGGATCGGCACCGTCAAGAAGGGCATGGAGGAAGTCCTCGCGAAGCTCGGCGTCAACGCCGCCTTCGTGATGAACTCGATCCCCGGCACGCCCGCGAGCCCGCCGGCCATCACGCAGCCGGGCAACCACATCGGCGTCTGGATGAGCGGCACGATCTGGAAGAGCCCCAACCCGATGCTCGCCGCGCTCGCGCTCATCCCCGATGCCCGGCTCCACGCCGCGGGCCTCGGAGAGCGGGCCTCCGAACTGGCCGACATGCTCGGCATCCAGCGGTCCTTCTTCAGCGCGGGCACGCTCCCGATCGACGACCTCTTCGCCCGCATCCGCCAGACGCACCTGACGCTCTATGTCACCTTCACCGAGTGCTGCCCGATGGTGCCGCTCGAGAGCATGAGCGTCGGCGTGCCCTGCCTCATCGGCCCCAACAGCCATCTCTTCCAGGACCATCCGTATCTCGCCGAGCGTCTGGTCGTTCCCTTCCCCGATCGCGCGGAAGTGATCGCGCAGTACGCCCAGCGTGTCATCGCCGAGCGCGAGGACATCATGAAGGCCTACGCCGCGTACGCGCCGAAGTACCAGGCCGCGGCGAAGGCCTCCGTCGAACGATTCCTCGCCTGAGTAGCGCTGCCGTCACGTTCCAGTCACGCCGAGCCACGCCGCGGGAGACCGCTCGCCATGTCGGTCATCTGCTTCGTGACCTACGAGATCCACCCGACCACCCGCGGCGGGTGCGGTGTGCTGCTGCACCACGCGGCCCGCAGCCTGCTCGAGCGCGGGCACGAGATCGTCTTCGTCATCGATGCGCCGCCCGACGCCATCGCGCAGTTCCGCGATATCGACCGCCTCGCGTTGCCCCGCCCCGAGGCGTGCCACGTCGTGGCGGTCGCGGATGAGGCGGTGGATGCAGGGCTCGACCGCATCGACAACCTCTCGCTCTTCCACCGCCAGAGCCTCCGCTTCGACCGCGCTGTGCAGCGAGCGATCGACCGGCACAGCCCCGATGTGATCGAGTTCTTCGAGTACTGCGGCCCCGGCTACGCGCACCTGGTCCGCCGGCTCTTCTCCCGAGAGCGTTCCAACGACACGCCCGTGCTCGCAACGCGCCTCCACGGCCCGATCGAACTGATCGACCGCATGTCCGCGGTCCGCAACTTCGACATGCAGCGGCACCAGCTCCACGCGATCGAGCGCGCAGCGCTGCACCTGGCCGAGACCATTCTCACACCGACGCGCCAGTTCTTCGCCGCCGCGTGCGCCCCCGTCTACGGCCTGCCGCCCGAGGCCGCGATCGAGTCGATCCCGCCCAAGGGCGCCGGGTTCGACACCCCGCGAGCGCGCGACACCAACGAGCGCGGTGCAGCCGAGCCCGCCCGCATCGTCTTCCTCGGCCGCATGTTCCAGTTCAAGGGTGTCGACCAACTCGTGCACGCGGGCGTCGAGCTCCTCCGCCGCCGGCCGTCGCTCGATGTCACCTTCGAACTCATCGGGCCTGATGGACACGAGAGCCCGCTTGGCGAGTCGTACACCGCGTACCTCAAGACGCTCATCCCGCCCGAGCACGCCGACCGCTTCGTCTTCACCGGTCACCTCTCGCACGCGCAGATCGCCGAGCATCTCGCAAACGCCACGCTCGCGGTCTTCCCCAACCGCTTCGAGTCGTTCTGCTACGCGCTGCACGAGGTGTATGACGCAGGCGTGCCGCTGATCGTCAACGACCTGCCCGCCTTCCGCGACTTTTTCGAGCACGAGCGCAACTGCCTGCTCTACCGCGGCCGCACCGATGAACTGCTCGCCGCGATCGAGCGCATGCTCGATGACCCGGCGCTTCGGAGCCGCCTCCGCCGGCCTTACGCGGTCGCCGAGACACCGCTCGGTGACTTCTACGACCGACCGATGCGCCGCCGCCCGCTCGCCGCCGGCAGCATGCGCAAACCGCGATCACTCGTGCTCGTGGCCGCGCCCGATGGTCTGGAGACCGCCCGCCCGACGCTCGAAGCGCTGCGGGCCATGTCGCGCCCGCCCGAACGCACACTGGTCCTCGGCCCCGCCGACCCGTCCGCCGCGCGCTTCTGGTACCGCGGCCGCTCCTGGCTGCTCACAGACACCGACGGCTCGCCCGTCGAACCCAGCAGTGTCCGCACATTCAACGCCATCGCTGTGCTGTGGGCCGGTGATGTGCCCGCCCGCGAATGGCTGGAATCGTGCGCGGCCGCGCTGGCCAACCGCGAGCGGCTGGCCTTCGCGGGTACATGGCTCGGCCGCGGCGACCGTGTCGACTGCCTGCCCATCGACCTCGCGCCCGAGCTCTACCCCTTCCGCGATGGGGCCCGGCCCAGCCGCGTGCTGGTCCGCACCGAGCCCGACCGGCTCCTCATCGACCTCTTCGACAACTCGCTGGGCCCGCTCGGCGAGGTCGGACTGGTCTGGTCCGCGATCGCCGCCCGCGGCCCCGGCGCAGTGCTGCCCGAACCGCTCATTCAGGCGGCCGCGACACCGGATGTCGCCGTCGAGCCCGATCTGCTCCGGTCGCTGGTCTTCCGGTACGGCGGCCCGTTCGAGTCCCGGTTCCCCCTCGCCGCGGCACTGCTGGCCGCGCCGCAACACACCCCTGCGCCTCCGCCGGCACCCCCGGCATCAAGCCCGGTATCAAGCCCGGTATCAGGCCCGGCGCCAGGCACAGAGCCGACCCTCGAACACAAGGTCGCCATGGCCGACCAGCTCGGCGGCTCGCTCCTGGGCCGGATGGCCGCCCGCAAGATCGTCCGCCGGATCCTGGGCAAGGCCCCGCCGCGGCACTGATCTATGTCCCGGCCCCGGCGGCAACCGACAGCGGTCGGACTTTGGAACCCGCCACCCCCGCCCGATACAGTTGGACCCTTATGCAGCTCCCCGACTTCATCACCAGCCAGCTCGTCGTCAGCGCGATCACGATCGTGCTGGTGGTCCACGTCATCCTGATCCTCGTCGCCTACCTCGTGTACGCCGAGCGGAAGGTGTCGGCGTACATCCAGGACCGCCTCGGCCCCAACCGGGTCGGTTTCGACTTCGGCCTGCCCTTCCTCTCGAAGCTCAAAGGCGCGATCGGCCTGGGCCAGCCCCTGGCCGACGGCATCAAGTTCATGCTCAAGGAGGACTACACGCCCAGCCGCGTGGACAAGATCCTCTTCACGCTGGCGCCCGCGATCATCATCGTGCCGGCCCTGATCGGGTTCGTGGTGATCCCCTGGGGCGGCGTGTGGGACGGTGTGCTGCCCTTGCTCGGTCAGGTGACCGACGGCCCGGTGCACATCGTCGGGGCGAAGGTCAACATCGGCATCATCTATCTGCTCGCCGTCGCGGCCCTCGGCGTCTATGGCGTCACGCTGGGCGGCTGGGCGAGCAACAACAAATACTCGTTCCTCGGCGGTCTCCGCGCGACGGCCCAGATGATCTCCTACGAGATCCCGCTGGGCCTGGCGCTCCTGTCGGTCCTGCTGCTGGTGGGCACGGTGACGCCCGAGGGCATCATCCGCTACCAGGTCGAGAACGGCTGGAACATCATCGCCCAGCCGGTCGCGGCCCTGGTCTTCTTCATCGCGATCCTCGCCGAGGCCAACCGCGCCCCCTTCGATAACGCCGAGGCCGAGCAGGAGCTCGTCGGCGGCTACCACACCGAGTACTCCTCGATGCGGTTCGCCCTCTACTTCCTCGCCGAGTACGCCCACCTGGTCACCAGCTCCGCGTTCTTCACGCTGCTCTTCCTTGGTGGCTACCAGCTGCTCCCTTTCATCAACGACCCGCTCACGACCCCCGAGCCCACCGGCTTCCTGGGTGTGCTCGTCAAGCTCGGCGTCTTCTTCGGCAAGGTCACCTTCCTCGTGATCTTCTCGATGGTCATCCGTTGGACCATCCCCCGCCTTCGCTACGACCAGATCATGATGAACGCATGGCAGTTCATCATCCCGCTCGCGCTCGCGCAGGTGATCGTGGTCAGCGTGCTGGTCTACCTCGACCTCCGCGGCCTGGTCCCGCAGCTCATCGCCTCGATCGCGATCTTCGCGGGCGTCCTGGCCGTCGCCCCGCTCCTGAGCAAGGGCATCCCCAACCGCAAGGTCCCGCTCTACGGCTCGCGGTTCAGCCCGATGCCCGGCGAGCGTGTCCGCACGCAGTCCGGAGAGGCCTTCGCGCTCGAGGACCGGCCGGTCGAGGGCTCAGCTCCCGTGACGGGCTGATCTGCTCCGACATCAATGCGGAAAGGACAGAGGGGTCGCCGCGATGGCGACCCCTCTTCGTTTTCAGAGAGCGTTGTCGTTCAAGCGGCCGTCACTGCATCGGCCGGACCGAATCGTTCCGCTCCACGCGGTAGAGCGTGGGCAGCAGATAGTTGCGGCCGTCGTACACCAGCACCCGGCCACTCACGTTGAAGACGATCTCGTCGCCCCGCGTCGCGGCGACCGACTCCATCCTCTGCAGCAGCCGGCTGGGCAGCAGCACCAGCGGCGCCTCGCGCGGGCTGTCGGGGCCGTTGTCGAACATGAAAGCGAAGCGGCCGCTCTCGCCCGAGAGCCGCACCATCCGGCCACGCCGGTTGGTCATGACCGTGCCCTCGGGCGTCAGCGCGGGTTGCTCGGCATTCTCGCCCTCGGTGGTCTCCGCCGCGGGGGGCGACTGCATCAGCCGCTGGCCGCGCTCGGTCTCCAGTTCCTTGATGAGTTCCGCGACCTCCGGGTCGTCGGCGGTGCGGGCCTCCGTCGTCGGCGTGACCGCCGCCGGGGTCTGGTCTGCCGGGGTCTGGTCTGCCGGGGTTTGGGCGGCGGGGGTCTGGGACGCCGGCGTCTGCTGGCCGTTGGTCTCGCGGACCATCGCGAAGGCGGTCGGCAGCATGTACTGACGGTCGCGGTACGCGAAGAGCTGCCCGCTCACCGAGACCCGCGCCGAGTCGCCGAGTGACTGCGTGACCGCGAGGAGCTGACCGAGCTTCTGGCAGGGCAGCAGCACCATGGGCGAGTCAGGCAAACGCAGGGCTCCGGGTTGATCCTCCGCCGAGTCGGGCAGGAAGATCGCATCGCCGCCGGCGGTGCGGATCAGCGTGCCCGTGCGGCCGGCGAGAAAGGTCCCCTCCGGATAGACGCGGGTGACGCGGGTGGGCCTCCCGATCTGGCGGAGGTCTGGTGCGAGGCCGCTCCCGGGGTTAAGGCCCGGCACCGCCTGCTGCGGCGGCCGCGCGGGCGTGGGCGCGACCGGATCGGTCTTGGGCCGACGCCGCTGCTGATCGAGGAGGTCGTCATCGATCGAGGGGTCGTTGAGCGCGGGGTCACGGGCCGGGTTGGGCTCTTCCTTGACCGGCGGCTGCGCGATCACGGCCGTCGAGACGGCAAGCCCGGCCGCGATCGCGGTCCAGCGTGTGCGGTTGCTCTTCGCCATCCGTGCGCTCCTCATGCCCAGCACTCTTGCTGCCTGTCTCACAACGCCCCGCAAGCCCGCCGCGCACCGACCGGAAGGCCGGCGCGGCGGTTGGATCCTAACCGTCCCGGCTCATCATCGGCAGACACGCCCCGTTCACTCGCCCGCGGGCTTCGGTTCAGCTATGGTTGCTCTCGCTCTGCGGAGGGCCATTTGGCCCCCCGGAATGGACGCCCGGGCGGGTGCCAGAGTGGTCAAATGGGACGGATTGCAAATCCGTTGCGCAAGCTTCGTGGGTTCGAATCCCACCCCGCCCTTTTCCCGAGCTGGTCCTGTTCGCGGCCGCGATCAAGGCTCGGCGCTCGGGTTCGTTATCTCGACCCGACCCATCCCCGGCTCCCCGCGCTCTCCGCCGCCCGATCGGCCGACGCCGCGGCCTACGAGACACCGACGCATGACCGCCACCCAACCGACGACTCCGGTCCAGACCGCCGGGGCGGGTGTCATGGACGCGTCCTACGCCCGCGACCGCCTCAACCGGCCCCACCTGGTCTTCCGCTACAAGAGCCGGGCCCTCATCGCCTACCGCCTCTACCGCAAGTTCAGCCGCTTCGCCCACGCCCCGCGGATCCTGGACATGGGCGCGGCCGAGGGGCGGACCATGGCCGAACTGCACCGGCTGCTGGGCGCGGAAGAGTCGATCGGCATCGAGTACGCCCCGGACCTGATCGCCGCGGCGGGCGACCTGCCCGACCATTGCCGGCTGCTCCGCGGCGATGTGACCAAGCCGATCGATGAACTCAAGCCCGGATCGTTTGAATTGATCACCGCGCTGGCGGTGCTCGAGCACCTCGACAACCCCGCCGAAATGGCGGTGCGGGTGCGCGAGTACCTCAAGCCCGGGGGCATCTTTATCGCGACCTGCCCGTCTCCCTTCTGGGACAAGGTCTCGGGCGCTGTGGGGCTCCACAAGGACGAGCACCACACGATGGAGTTCAACAAGCAGGCGTTCACGAAGCTCGCGCTCAAGGCGGGGCTCGAGCCCCTCGAGTACCGGCCATTCATGTTCGCGCCGGTGGGCTTCCTGCCCTACCTCAAGATCAGCGTGCCGCCGCGGTTGGCGATGCGTATCGATGCGTTGATCGCGCCGATCCCGATCCTGAACCTGATGATGGTCAACCAGGTCTTCGCAGCGCGACGACCCCCCGAAGACAGCGGAACCAACACGCGATGACGACAGCACAGGCCCCGACGGCGAGCGCTCACAGTGCCATGACGCAGACACCCACCCGCGACATCTACACGCGACTCGCGCTCCCCTACATCCCGCGGCTGCTGCACCTGATCGACCGCAACCCCTTCAGCCGCACCTTCGGGTGCTTCGACCGCGCGTTCTGGCATTACCGCACGATGGACTTCCCCTGCGGCATGTCGCAGGAATTCGTGCTCCCGCTCGCGCTGGTCTACGCGAAGGACTACCCCGGTAACCCGTTCCGCGGCGTCGAACGCATCCGCGAGCTCGCCGAGGGCGCGGTGCGCTACATGATCCCCAGCTCGTACCCCAACGGGACGACCGACGATTACTTCCCGTTCGAACGCGCGATGGGCGCGCTGGTCTTCAGCCTGTACGCCGCGAGCGAGGCGTACCAGGTGCTGGGGATGAAGGATGAGAAGGTCGTCGACCTCTTCGCCAAGCGCGTCGAGCACCTGGCCGATGAGAACGAGACCGGCCAGCTCGCGAACCATCAGGCGCTGGCGGCGCTCGCCGCGTACAACGTGTACCTGATCACGGGTGATGAGAAGCACCGGCGCGTCGCGGACGATCGTGCTGCGCTCACGATCTCCTGGCAGAACAAGCAGGAGGGCTGGTTCCAGGAGTACGAAGGCGCCGACCCGGGCTACCACACCTGCTCGATCGACTTTCTGGGCAAGCTCGTGCAGAAGCGGGCGAAGAAGGCCGGCCGCGCGTTCGGTGATGACGAGCTCATCAAGCCGCTCGTCAAGGCGGTCGAGTTCGCGTGGAACTTCATGCACCCCGATGGGTCGTACGGCGGCGAGTACGGCAGCCGCAACACCTACCACTTCTACCCGCACGGTTTTGAGCTGATGGCGCCTTTCACCGACAAGGCCGGCCAGATCGCCGATGGGTTCCTCGCGGGGGCGATGAAGGGCAAACGGTACATCAACGATGACGACCGCATGACGGCGCACTACGTCTATGACTTCCTGCATGCGTGGGAGGACTTTGCGCCCCGCCGGCCGCGGCCGATGGCCGAGGACCGTGCAAAGGCGGAAACCCGCTGGATGCCGGGCTGCAAGATGGCCGTGCGGTTCTCCGGCGAGGAATCAGCGCGGCCGTACCACGCCGTCGCGAACCTGAGCAAAGGCGGCGTGATCAAGGTCTTCGACAGCGAGGGGCCGGTCGCATCCGACACCGGCATCATCGCGCAGCTCGACGACGGCAAGACCGTGGTCTCGCACCTCGTACTCAACGACTCGCCGGTCAAGGCCGATGCGAACCGCGGCGAGTTCAGTGTCACCACACCGCTCTGCTACCGCAAGCACAAACTGCCCACGCCCTTCACCAACATCATCTTCCGCGCTGCGATGATCACCGTCGGCCGCTTCAACGCCAACCTGGTCCGCAGCACGCTGCAGAAGATCCTGATCACCGGCAAGCCGACGACGCAGTGGCAGGTGACCCGCACGATCCGATTCGCGGCCGACAGCGTCACCGTCGAAGACCGCATCCCCGACGATCTGCCCGCGAAGCGGCTGGCGGTCGGCTCCGATGCGACGAGCATCTACGTCGCCAATAGCAACGTCTACCAGGAGTCCGTGCTCTGCCGCTGGCAGCACGCCGACCTCAAGAAGCTGCCGCTCGAGAACGGCCAGCGCCTCTGGACCCGCACCTACCACCGTGGCTCCGGCCACGGGCTCCGCGACTGAGCCTCCTTCAACCACACAATGAACGCACCCAGCACCCACACCGAGCCCGGCGTTTCCGTCGTGATTCCCTGCTACCGCGAGGAGAACGCGATCGAGGCGACCATCGCGCAGGTCCAGGCGGCGATGCAGCAGGTGCCGCACGCATGGGAAATCATCGCCGTCAACGATGCGAGCCCCGACCGCACCGGCGAGATGCTCGATGAGCTTGCCAAGACCACGAGCAACCTCCGCGTGCTGCACAACCAGCGGAACCAGGGTTACGGCGGCTCGCTCAAGCGCGGCATCTCGGCCTCGAAGTACGACCGCATCGTGATCACCGACGCCGATGGCACCTACCCCAACGACCGAATCCCCGAGCTCGTCGCCGGCCTCGACCGCGCCGACATGGTGGTGGGGGCCCGCATCGGGGCGAACGTCAACATCCCCATGATCCGCCGGCCCGCGAAGTGGATGTTGACCCGCTACGCCCGCTGGCTCGCCGGAGCGGACATCAAGGACCTCAACTCCGGCTTGCGCGCGGTCTGGGCCCGCCATGTCTACAGCGTCTGGAACATGCTGCCCAACGGCTTCAGCTTCACGACGACGATCACCATCGCCTCGCACGTGAACCGCCTCGCCGTCGACTATCTGCCCATCGACTACTACAAGCGCGTCGGCAGCAGCACCATCCGCCCGATCCGTGACACGCTGCGGTTCTTCTTCCTGGTCGTCCGCACGATCATGATGTTCCGCCCGCTCCCCGTCTTCGGCACGCTCGCTGTCATCCTCATGATCATGGGCGTGCTCGTCGGCACGCTGGGCAAGCTCGTGCTCGGCGAAGTGCCCGATGTCGCCAGCGGTGTGCTCTTCATGAGCGGCATGAACTTCCTGGGCCTGGGGTTGCTGGGCGACCTGATCAACGCCCGGCGCGGCAACGCATGAGCGAGCCGGCTCCAGCACGTCCGGCGCCCCCGGCACGCGCGGCCCGCAGTGAATCGCTCAAGCGCACACTCCGCATCACGCTCTCGCTGGCGGGGATGTCGGTCTGTATCGCGCTGCTCGTTCGCACGGTCGATATCGCCGCGGCGGCTCGCGCGGTCCGCGCTGCGGATGGACGCTGGCTGCTCGCCGCGGTCGCCGCGGCGGTCCTGCTCACGGTGATGATCGCACTCCGCCTCTGGTGGTTGCTCCGCTCCTCGGGCCGACCACGCTCCTTCCGGGCCTGCTGGTCGGCGATCATGGCATCGCTCACGCTCAACGCCGTACTCCCCGCTCGCGCGGGCGACCTCATCAAGGCCGTCTTCATCGCCAGGGACCGCGACGAGATCCGCCCGATGCTGGGCGTCATGGTGATCGAGCGCCTCCTCGATATCGCCGCGCTCGCATCGATCGCCGGGGTCGCCGCTGTGGTCTCCGGTCAGGCGGCCGTCGCGGGTATCGCCGTCGCACTTCTCGCCGCCGCGGCGACACTGCTCGCGCTCCTCCGCTGGGCGCCCAATCTCCTCCCGCAGCGCATGTCCAAGCTCAGCGCAGGCCTCAGCGAGCCGGCCCAGCGGCTGCTTGCTCGCCCCGCTCACACCGCCGCGGCGTTCGTCGTGGCGCTCGCCTGCTGGGCCGTCAACATCGGTCTCTTCGCGATGCTGCTCCGCGCTGTCGGCGCGGATCCGACCCCGGCGCAGGCGGCGGGCGCACTGCCGCTCGGTGTCCTGGTGGGCGCACTCCCGATCTCGATCGCCGGCATCGGCACGCGCGATGCGGTGCTGGTGTTCCTGCTCCGGGGCGTGGTCGATGAGCCGCTCGTGCTCGCCGGCTCGTTCCTGTATCTGGTTGTGGGCTACTGGTTCCTCGCGGTCGTCGGGCTGCTGAGTTTGGGCGGCAAGGCGCTGGGGAGCCTGCGCCGGTCCGCCGCGGCGGTCGCCGCGGTCACGCCGATCGACGCGACCACGCCGCCAGCCGATACAGCGCGTACACCGCCGCCACCGCGATGAGCGGCGTGATCGCGATCCTGTACCGCTCGAGCGGGCAGTAGAGCAGCACCGCCAGAGCCGCCGCGTTCGCGGTCGCGATCATCACAACGATCACCACCACGCGATCCCAACGCCGCAGCGCGATCACACCGCCGATGATCATCAGCGCGGCCAGCAGCGGCCGCAGGAAGCGGTACCCGCCGAAGAGATCATCGAAAGTCCCCGCGTGCGGCGAGGTCTTGAGCGGCGCGATGGGCTCGGCGGCGCGGTTGATGACTTCTCCGACGAGTTCCCGGTCCCAGCGACTGCTGAGGGTCGAGGCATCGAAGAGGATGTTCCCGGCGGTGTGCTGCCACGTGCCGCGGAACGGCGCGGCCAGCTCGGCGTTGGCCTGATTCCCCGTCAGCCGGCCCTGCACCCAGAGCCCAAGCTGCGTAGCGAGCGCTTTCCCGCTGCTCTGAAGCACATCGAACGGCCTGCGCGCTAGCGACTCCGCCGCGAGCACGCCGCAGAGTCGGTCGTAGTAGACGCTCGCGGGCTCGCCGTTCGTGTCCCGTCGCGCCTGCTCCGAGAGCTCCGCGGTGTACCCCCAGACCTCCATGCCCGCGCCACGCCGATCGCGCAGCCGCTTGAAGTCGGCGTACGTATGCACGGCGGTCTGATTCATGTCGAAGTCGCGGTTGTTCCAGAGGAACACGACCTTGGCGAACTCGGAACGGACGACCATCTTGGTCTCGTTGTACTCCCTCGTGTTGCGCACGAGCCAGGGCGCGATCCCCCCGATCATCACGACCCCCGCGACCGCCGCGCAGATGATCGCACGCGCTGCATCGCCCCGCGTCCGCCACACCGCGAAAAGCAGCCCCGCGGGCGCAAGCAGGACCATGGTCTGGAAGTTCGCCCGTACGTAAACGAGCGCAGCGCAGCACAGACCTATGACAACCGCCGACACCACCGTCATGCCCCAACCCCGCGGCGCCGTGTTGCGCACCACGATCCAGGCGATCAGCGTCAGCAGGAACGCGGAGAGCGCCTCGCTCAGCATGATCCGCTCGAACGCGAGCAGTTCGGGATCCAGCCCCACCAGCAGCATCGCCGCCGTGGCCCACGCCGCGGGCGCGATGCGCAGCAGCATCGACCGGCAGAGCACCGCCGTCACCACACCCAGCGCCGCCTGCCCGGCCGCGGCGGCCACCGCCCACGCCGGCCAGGCAGTCCAGAAGATGCCCAGAAACAACCCATACCCGGGCACGCGCCACCCGCCGAAGACGGACCAGTCACCAGTCTCGAAGAACCGCGCTCCGCCCACGATGTAGTCGAAGGAGTCCGCCGTCAGCAGCGGGGGCGCCCACCACGCCATCCAGATGCGCACGCCGACGATCACCGCGAGCGCCGTCCAGAACCACGCATCAAGCTGGCGACTCGGCCGCGACCCCGCCGCGGGCGCGGCGCGAGCGCCACTCGCGGGCCTGATCACAATGAGCAGCCATGCCGCGACAGTACACACCACCACACACGCCGCGATGACCCCAAGCCCGGCGAGGCGCACCGCGATCGGTGTACGCGGCATCGCCGCCCGGAGCCGAACGACCCCATCGTCCTGCCGCTCGACAGAAGCAACCGCGCCACCCTCGGCGGTCACGCGCTGGTTCGGCCCGTCCGCGGCGTCCTGCGCTGCATCATCACCCCGCCACAGCACGGGCTGCCGCGCCAGCAACATCCCCGCGATGCGCGTCTCGATCACCGCCGAGTACGCGGTCAACCCGCCCCACGCCCCGACCCCGCCTACGAGTTCGAGCGATTCGATGCCCCGCGCCGGCACCACCACCCGCCGCGCTGGATACCGGGCGTCCGGAATCAAACGACGCCGCAGCGGGATCGTCAGCGACTCGACGGCCGGGGCGTTCGCATCAAAGCGATGCTCTTCGCCCGCGTAACGGACGATCAGCGTGCCGCTGGTGGGCGTCCTCGCTGTGTAGATCGTGACAGGGCCGGCCGGGAGTTGGAGCCTCAGGCGGCCGCCCGGCGCACCGCCGTAGACGATGCCCGGGCCGTCCGTGAAATCGCGCCAGGGGCCCGTCCGCACCGCTTCATCCGCCGTGTCCGCCAGCGGCTTGAGCGGAATGTCGACAGTGCTGCCATCGGGCTGGGCAACTGAGACCCGGTACAGCCATTGCCAGGCATCGCTCTGTCCGGGCGGGGCATCACCGATCTCGATCTCGAGTGTCTCGCCCTCGACCGCCTCTGAGAGGTTTAGCCACACACCGTTGGCACCAGACGGCCCCGCCCAGCGCAGGCTCCAGCCGGGCACGAGGCTCCGTCCCTCCAGGTCCAGCACGGCCTGCCGCTCGGTCAGTCGCCACCCGGCCGCGGCCCAACACAGCACCGCCAGCACAAGCCCCGCGGCAATGACCGCCCAGACCGGGGCGCGGCGGAACTGGTGCTGCAACCACGGCTCGGCGGCGGTCTGTTCGTGCGTCAACGAGGGGTCCCTGAGAGTTCAGCAGCACGGCCCCGCTCTTCGGTGAAGCGGGTGCGGTGCGCCGCATCGGACCAGTGTCCGTTGGCCGCGGGAAAAACTCAACCCACCCAGCGGGGGCGTGCCGCCGCGATCCGCCCGACGAGCCGGTCCGGAACGAAAACGGCCCCGCGCTGGTGCGCGGGGCCGTCGAATGGACACTTTAAACGTCTCCGGGCGTTGCCCGGCCGGCGCTAGCAGCCGCCGGCCTGCCAACGGTCGAAGAAGAACCCGATGTCGTCGCCGTCGACGCCGCCGGACCCATCGACATCGGCGCACGGCTCGCCGGCCTGCCAGTCGTCGAAGAACGCGGCGATGTCATCGCCATCGACGCCGCCCGACTGGTCGTAATCCGCCGCGCAGGGTGCGCAGGTGGGGCCGCCGGTGCCCGTTCCGACCCAGAACCCGCCGCGGAGCGTGAACGCTCCGCCGGTGAGCGCCGGTCCAGCATCGGGCTGGCCCGCGGTGCCGCGGAGGACGAATGTGCCCCCCGAAACCTCGCCGCCGCCGCCGTCGACCGTCCACCAGTTGATGTCGTACGGCTGAGCCTGGGCGGTACCGGGCGTCAGGAGCAATGCCGTGAGCACCGCCATCATCAACAGAAGGAACTGGTTTCTCATGGCGTACCTCCGATCGTCGCGATGCCGCCGCACGACTTCAACTGCATCGGGTCGCTGATCGTGCGGGTTTCGTTGCTCTGGCCTTCCTTGATCCAGAGCGTGGGCAACTCGGAGGCCCCCACGCCCTGCCCGATGTTGTTCACGCCCTCGGCGAGGGTGTTGTACGGGAAGCTGAAGATACCAAACTCGAACGGACCTCCAAACCCAAAGTCGACCCAGATGTCGAACCGGGTGGCCTCGAAGCCCTCGATCGTGCCGCGGCGGATGTTGATGGTGTTGACGTTATAGGACTCATTTGTCTGGCCGATCGGCACGCCGGTGGGCTGACCCTGGAAGTTGCGGTTGGGGTTGGAGAAGTAGGGGATCCGGCTGCCGGGGGCATAGGACATCACCGTCCGGTACTGCGTCCCATCATTGCCGAAGAAGCGCCAGCCGTAGGAGTAGCTGTGCGAGCCCGAGCAGTCGACGTTCTGCCGGTCGTGGGCGCAGCCCTGGTTGTGACCGATCTCGTGCGCGAAGACGTACGCGCTCGAGGCGATGTCGTACCGCGTGACGGAGAACGCGCTGCTCGCCGAGGCCTGGCACCAGGCGATGCCGCCCGATGATGTGTCCTCGACCAGGAGCGCGACCAGGTCGCAGTTGTAGTCGTCGCGGCGGGTGTGGACCCAGTCCAGGATCCCGTCGCTGGTGTTGGTGATGCGGTTGAGGTGGTCGAGGAAGCTGCCCGTCTCGGTGTATGCGCCCTCACCACGCCACACGAGGCGGCACCGCGCGAGGATGCCGCTGTTGGCATAGACCTCGTTGGTGGTCTCGATCGCGAGCTGGCACTCGGCCTGGATCGCGGCGGTGCCGCCGGCGTCCACGCGTGCATCATCGGTGTAGACGATGAGCACATCGAAGACGGTCTGCGGCGCACTGCACACGCCGGCCGGATCGCCGCCCACCGGTCCGCCCGGTCCGCCGGGAAGATCCGGCTGGCCGTTGGGCGCTACGTTGGGCGCGCCCGGGAGCGCGGGCTGCGCCGGCGGCATCACGCCGCCGTCACAGGGCGGGATCAGCCGGGCATCGACAGAGCACACAACGTGCACACCGCCGCCGCCGTAGCGGGTCCGCCACAATTTCCGCTCGACAGGCATGTCGACCATCATCGCGGCGACGTCCTGTTCGACACAGAAGACGAACAGGCTCTCGTCGAACCCCGCGAGCCGCCCGGCCACGGTGTAGCTGTCCGGGCCGCGTCGCTCGACGCGATGGACAGTTGCGGTGTACTCGACACCCGGCATCAGGTTGAGCGTGAACTTGCCGCCGGGCTGTTGCGCCGACAGCAGGTCAAGGTTGACCGTCGTCGGGTGCGTCGCGGTGATCTCCGGACGCATCCGGAAATCCGCGGGCATCTCGGCGGGGCCGAAAAGGTTCTGACCGTGGGCGATACCCGCGGCGAGCACGATGCCCGCGACGGCCGCCCAGGGTCGAGTGAAATGCAATCTCATGGTGTGTCCTCCTCGTTGGCTTACTGCAGGTTCACGAGGACGAGGACCATGCCGGTCTGGCCCTTCTCGAGCCGCGTCATCGCCTTGCCGATCGTGGCGCCCGGGGCGCGGCTGTGATCGGCGACGGCCATGGCGTGGCCGGGCGTCGCGGAGGTGGTCAACAGATCGCCCGGCTCGATGCCGCGTTCGCTGGTGTCGCAGTGGACCCAGACGCGGCCGCTGAGCGCCAGCGGCATGCTGTTCTTGGCATCGGGCAGATCCGAGAGGACCATGCCGACGCCCAGTTCGTTCGCGCCGCTGATCACACCGGCGACGCACTTGTTGTACTCGCCCTGGGCGAGCGTGACGGCGCCGGGGGTGTCCGCATCGATCATGACGACCATGCCGGGGCCGACATCGGCGTGCGTGACCTCGCAGTTCTCGGCGAGGTCGGACCCGCCGAGGATCTGCAGCACATCGCACTGCATCGTGCCGATAGCGCGGAGCGCCACCCCGCCGCCGGTGTTGCGGAAGTAGCCGCCGTACCCGGCCGCGCTGCTGGTCTGGCCGTAGATGCCGGCCGCGGTGTTCGCCGTGCCGCCCGCGAAGCCGTAGACGCCGCGGCTGTCGGTGGAGCTTCCGTACACGCCGATACCGCTTGCGGAGGTTCCGTACATGCCCCAGCCACTGCCCGCGTGCGAGCCCCAGACGCCGATACCACCGCCGCCGGTGCTGTTGTGGATACCACGCACCGCCGAAGAGAAGCCGCCACCGGAGGTCGTCGTCATCTCACCGAGCACCGCGACTGAAGAGCTGCTCTGCGAAGCGCTGATACCGGCGACCGCCGGGTTCGTGCCGCTGGTTGATGTCTTGCTGCCGTACACGGCGTAGCCATCGGGGCTGCTGGCATCGCCGCGGACGCCGTAGGTCGTGCCTGTGCTGGAGGAAACCTGACCTTGCAAGCCCGTGCCCTGATCGCTGTTGTTCACGAATCGGCCGGCGTAGCTGCCACCGGTCGCTGCGTAGGCCTGCGCGTACACAGCGCGGCCGATGTCGCCGTTGGTCTCGAACCGTCCGCCGTACGCGACGCCGGAGGTGCTGTCGTTGCGGCTCCAAATGCCCGCGGTCGCTTCCGTGATGATGTGCAGCGGGTAGAACGGCGTGTTGGTGCCGATACCGACCTCACCCTGCAGGTAGTAGGTGTCCAGGCCGTTGAGGAGCCACGGCGAAGCGCCCGCGGGGCCCTGCGGTCCCTGCGGTCCCACCGGTCCGACAAGGCCCTGCGGACCCTGCGCGCCCTGTGCACCTTGCGGCCCCTGCGGACCCACGGGTCCCACCGGTCCGGTAGCGCCCTGCGGCCCCTGCGGCCCGGCCGGGCCTTGCGGTCCCTGCGGGCCCGGGTTGAGCGAGTACAGCGCGTAGGGCGCGGCCGTCAGCAGCTGCCGCGGCGTGAGCGTGGTGTACGCGCCGCCGCCCGCCGGCGACCGCACGTCGATCCGCAGGTAACGGGCATCGCCGTTGAACGCGGCGAGACCGAAGTCGAGCTGCACGGCGAACTTGCCATCGACGACGTTCTGGTTGAGCACCTGGAGCGTCGCTCCGATCTGCACACCACCCGCGGCCGCATCCCAGAGGCTGAAGCGAAGGTCGGCTGTTCCGTTGAGCGGGGTTCCGCCCGAATCCAACTCACCCTGATACGTGAAGGAAGAAGGGAGCGGTGCCTGTGCGTGCACCGAACCGATACCAATAGACAACCCGACGACCGCCGCGGCGGCCGCTGCAGTGAAACTGCGCATCACAACCTCCCAGAGTGTTCTCTCGATGGAACTCCACGCCAAGGCGCGCCAGACCCATGCCGGCGCTCTTACCCCTCCCCAGCGTGAGTTCCACCGTAACTGGTGCGTACGGGCCGCGAAACCCCAAATTGGGCGTGTGTACGGAACTTTTTCTTTCAGGTCCCGCGGCGGCGGCGCGATGAGATCGCGGAGACGCCGAGAAGGGCGGCAAGAAGCGCCGATGGCGCGGGCACCAGCACGCCATCGCCCGAGACCGTCCATGCACCGTTGAGCGCTGCGGAGATCTCGCTGAGCCGCAGCGAGAGGATCACATTCGCGGGCGTATCCGGTGTGAGTGTCGGGAGCGCGAAGGGGATCGCGGGGAGTTCGACATCGGGGTTGGCGGTCTGACCGAGATCGATGGGGCGTGACTGCGAGAACGCGAGCGCACCGTTCTGCTCGCGGAGCGATGCGCTGATGGGGATCACGACCGGCGCGCCGGGGATATCCACCGGATTCCCGAGTAGATCCATCCGCACAGTGAAGAGCGCAACAACCGCCGACTCGAGCAGCGTCGATCCATCGGGCTGCTTGGTCAATGTTGCCGGCGCTGCGCCGATCTGTTCAAAGAGCAACTGTGTGACCGTCGCTTCGCCCAGCGGGACCGTGATCGGGATGCCGCCCGGGTACAGGAACGTCGGCGTGCGTGTGCGGAATGCCTCGGTCGAGAGCGTGATCGAGAGCGGGAGCGCCAGCGATCCGCCGCCCAGCAGATCGGCGCTCAGGCCGCTCACGGATCCGACGCCTTCGCTCCCCGCGTCGAGTCGGAGCCCGCCGGTCGTCGGCGTCGCGATCGGTCCGCCCAAGGTCCCGCCGAGTGTCACCGGCACGGCCACGTTCTCCGTCGACCCGAAGGTCCCGAAGAGGCCCGGCTTGGTGCGCGTTCCCGTCGGGTTCTCGACCGGGTCGTAGTTGCCGATCAGCGTTCCGGCGGTGGATGCCTGCGCGGTGAGACCGCCGGACAGTCCGCTCCGGGTGCGGTCGAAGGAGATGTCGTACACCCCGGTGATCGAGGCATGGGCGCCCGACAGCCCGAACCCGGCCGCGATCCCGATCGCAGCCACGCAGCGCAACGTACCCGTCATGTCTCTCTCCAGATAGACCGAGCCCCGGCCGCCGGCCGCCCGCGGCGGCCCCCGAACCGGTTGAACCTGATAGGTGCCCCCGCCGAGGACCGTTACCCCGGGCGCTTCTACCCTTCCCACGCGAGTATCACCGATCCGTCAAGTGCGGCCCGTTCGCGGCGGCCAAGCCCGCCCTCCGGGCCCGGACCCCGCCTCTTCGACTCGATC
>JBDZUZ010000056.1:0-21371 GCA_040255445.1 Planctomycetaceae bacterium
ATGTCGGCGGTGCCGGCCTGCCAGTCGACGAAGAAGGCGCCGATGTCGTCGCCATCGATGCCGCCCGAGCCGTCCCAGTCGGCGCGGCAGTTGGGTGTGCCGGGGCCGGCGGTGCCGTCGGGGTTCATGCGCTGGGCGTAGACATCGCCCGAATCGGCGCGGCCGTCGGACCAGACGATCAGCGAGCCGCCGTCCGCGGCGGAAGTGGCCCACACGCGGGACTTGCCGCTGAGCACGCCCGAGACCTCGGCCGCGGCGTTGCCCCAGGCATCGTTGCCATCGGGGTCGAGCGCGTAGCCGACGAGGCGGGTGTTGCCGGGCTGCTCGTTGTAGAAGACAACGGCGCCGCGGCCCAGGTCGGTCGGGAGCGAGAGCGCGGTGGTCTGTGCGTTCTGGAGCGGCGAGAGCGCGAGGATCTCGCGGCCGTCGGCGGCCCACTGCGTGGCGCCCGCGCTGTCGAACTTCTGCGCCCGCAGACCCCACTGCGACTGGGTGGTGTTGGTGTCGGTCCAGAAGAGATAGGTCGAGCCGGTGGCGGGGTCGAAGGCGGCCGCGGCGGAGATGCCGTAGCGGCCGGCGGTGTTGTCGCCGGCGACACCGTTGTGCGGGAAGAGCTCAACACCAGTTGTGTTCACGCGCTGCACGCGGGCCTTGCGGCCGCTGCCGACCTCGTACCACGCGTAGACCGCGCCGCCGGCGGAATCGCTGAGCATCGTCGGGAAGTAGCCGTTCTGCATGCTGTTGCCGTCGAAGACGGGCAGGCCCGCGCCGTTGCCGCTGACCGGCCAGAGCGCTTCGCCGTCGTCGCCAAACTTCTGCGTGTAGAGGTGCTTGTTGCTGAGGATCGGGTTGCTGCCGGTGTAGTGGACCCACGAGACGATCACATCTCCGCCGCCGCCGGCGACCAGGTCCGCGAGCCCGAGGCTGCCGACCGTGGCAGCGCGGGTGACGGCGGGGTTCCACTGTGCGGTCCCCGCGGCGTCATACCGCTGGAGATACAGCTGCCCGTTCTGCGTCCATCCGACGACATATCCGTTCGTGACAGGCTGGGCCTTGGGCGCGCCGATGAACTGGCCGCCCGATGCGCTGGCCGTTCGGCTCCAGAGGATCTGGCCGGAGGGGGCGACGAGCGATGCCGCGGCCTCCGTCGTGCCGCTGGCATCGGCGCGGTAGGCGACGATCGCGTTGCCGGCCGCGTCGACGGTCAGGTCGTAGTCCTGCGTCGAACTGAAGGAGCGATCGGCGATGAGGATGCCATCGGGCCCCCACTGGGCGTTGCCCGCGGCGTCAACACGCTGGAGGCGGACGTCGTACCCGCCGGCGGCGTTGTCGAACCAGGAGATGTACGCGCCGCCATCGGCGGTCGCGGCGATCTTGGGCTGCACCTGCGCGTTGACGGCGACGCCGATGGGCGTGTTCGCCTGCGTGTTGTCGGTCCACTGCGCGGAGGCAGCGCCGGCGAGAGCACAGAGCGTGGCGAGGACGGTGATGGTGCGGGTGGGCATGGGGAGGTTCCTGAGAGAGGCACGAAGGCACAGAGGCACAAAGGCACAGAGGCAAGGGACAGAGGGACAAAGGGACAGAGGGACAAAGGGGGAAACGGGAGCTACTGAGTACGCGGGTCGTTGCCGCGAAGCGGCATGATGTTTTGCACTTTGTGCCTCTGTGCCTTCGTGCCTCTGTGCCTTGCTTCCCCCACTCTGTCCCTTCGTCCCTTTGTCCCTCTGTCCCTTCCCCTCAGCACCCTGCCTGCCAGTGATCAAAGAACACTGTGATGTCGTCGCCGTCCACACCGCCCGAGCCGTCGATGTCGGCGGTGCCGGCCTGCCAGTCGATGAAGAAGGCGGTGATGTCGTCGCCGTCGATGCCGCCCGACCCGTCCCAGTCGGCCGGGCACGTCGCGACCGGGAGGCGGTAGACCGCGAGCTGGCGCACATCGCCGACGGTGTTCGAGGTGCTCACGAACCAGTCGCTGACCTCGCCGGCGTCGTCGAAGTCGCCGTCGTTGTTGACATCGCGCAGGAGCAGGATCTTCTTGCCCGAATTGTCGGTGATGAAGACCTCGCCGGTGTCAAGGCTGACGACATCGATGGCGCTGAATCCCGAGGCGGCCTCGCTCCAGACGATCGCGGCCTCGCCGGCGTCCTGGGCGTCGCCATCGTTATTGAGGTCCTGGACGCGGATGAGCTGGTCGAGGCCGCCGCTGGCGATCTGCAGCGTGTAGATGGCGCCCGGCCGCGTCGCATCGAACTCGAGCGCGAAGCCGGCGGAGGGGACGATACCCGAAGCGTTGGTCGCATCGAAGAAGACGGTGAACTCGCCGGCATCATCGGCGGCGCCGTTGTTGTTGATGTCCTCGAAGCGGTAGATGCCGTGGAGGTTCGCGCTGCTGTTGCGGAGGTACCCGACGCCCGCGGCGTCGATCACCATCTCCTGCGGGCTGAAGGGGCCGTTGCCGCCGCCGAAGCCGCCGTTGAGCACCCAGTTGGTGACCTCGCCCGCGTCCATCCAGTCGCCGTCGTTGTTGAGGTCGTCGAGCCGGTAGATGCCGTCGGCCCCGAAACCGTTGCCCGCGTTGACCACGAGGAGGCGGCCGGCGCTGTCGAACGCCGCGCCGGTGGGGAACGCGAAGCTGACGCCCGAGAGGTTGCCCGCATCCGCCGCGACCAGGCTCTCGCCGATGTCGTTGGCGTCCTGGTCCGTGTTCATGTCCTGGAACCAGTACAGGTTCCGGTTCACCTGATCACCGCCGACCACGAAGCGGTCGGTGAGGCGGACGGCCATGGTGTTGATGTTCTGGATGCCCAGCGTGCCCGCGGCATTGGCGCCGTCATGGAAGAGGAAGACCTCGGCGGGGTCCTGGATCACACCGTCGTTGTTGAGGTCGACCAGGCGCCAGAGCGAATCGGTGGCGCGGTCCGAGAGAAGCAGTTCGAGCTGTGCCGCCGCGGGCGCGGCGATCGCGCCGACAGCGCCCGCCGCCGCGAACACCGCAAGAGTCCGGTTGTACATGTCTCGCCCTTTCTGTGCGTGCGATGCGTGTCCGTTCAAACTGGCTCAGCAGCCCGCCTGCCAGCGGACAAAGAAGAACGTGATGTCGTCGCCGTCTGTCCCGCCCGATCCATCGATGTCGGCGTTGCCGGCCTGCCAGTCGGCGAAGAAGGCGGTGATGTCGTCGCCGTCGATACCGCCCGAACCGTCCCAGTCGGCCGGGCACTGGGGCGTCTGCGGCCCTGCCCATACGGCGATGTCGTTGGGGCTGATCCCGAGTCCATCGAGTCGCTCGGTGATGATGCGGAGCGTGCCGTCGGGCATGATCTCCGCGCTGAACGTGCCGCGGGGCGTGCCGTCGAAGGTCTCCTTGTCGGTAAAGAGCAGGAGGTCGAGGTCGCCCAGACGCAGCGCCTTCATGTCCCCCAGCGAGCTCTGGCTGCCCACGTCGTAGAGATTGCCGGTGCTCGTGAGCGAACCGGTGGCGACATCGCGGCTGAAGATGCGGATGGTGCCGTCCGACCCGTGGCCCGCGAAGACCCAGAGCCCGTCTGGCGAGACCACGCACTGCTTGGGCGAGCTGCCCGGCGAGGGGTAGGGCGAATCGAACAGCAGATTGAGCGCGCCGTTCTCGTCATCGAAAGCCATACCGGTGACGCGGCTGCCACCCGAGCTCGTGCCGCTGCCGGCGTAGAGGTGCCGGCTGTCGGGCGACAGGCCCGGCCCGAGCGGGTAGGCCCCATCGGTAAAGATGAAGTCCGATTCGACCAGCGTGCCATCGGGCTGGACGGCGAAGGTCACGATCGAGCTCCCGCCGCCGCCGAGCGGCGACACGGGCGCGAAGACGTGGTTGCGGCTGTTGGAGACCAGCAGGTTGCTGGTGAAGCCGGGCGTCGCATCGCGGTCGATCTCGGTGAGCGTGCGGGCGGCTTCGTCCCAGCGGTAGACGATGACGTCGTTAGGTCCGCTGGTGCGCGTGCGGGTCACGGCGAGCGTGGTGTCGTTGATCCAGCCCAAGTCGAGCGGGCTGTCGGGCGTCGTCGCGGTCGCGTAGATCGAGACGCGGGCATCGCTGCCGACCTCGAGGATCGTGATCTGCTCGGTGGTGAGCGCGGTCGCGTGGCTGGTGGCGAGAAAGCGGCCGCTGGGGGTGATCGAGATCGAGTAGGCGTTGTTGCCCGGGTGGGTTGGTTCGCCGGATTGGCGGGCGCCCGTGATCACCTTCTCGATGAAGTTGAGCGAGCCGTCGGGGTTGATGGTGTAGACGCTGACGCTGCCTTCGAGGTTGCCGTTGTTGCAGACGAACGCCGCGGGCGTCGCGGACTGAGCTGAGGCGACACCCGCCGCGGCGAGGAGCGTCGAAACAGCAACGAACGCGGCCGCGGGGCCGCTGCGCATGGGACCGATCTTCATCGAACCTCCAACCGACCCCGGGGGGTGTGCGGCCGCGGCGTCCACTCGCCGCGGCGAGCCGGCGGTTCGTGGCCGGAAAACCGGGGATCTCTCAGCGGGCAGTCTACTCGCCGCGGCTCAGCAGCCAACCTGCCATCTGGCGAAAAACGCGCCGATGTCGTCGCCATCGGTGCCGCCCGAGCCGTCGAAATCGGCGTTGCCGGCCTGCCAGTCGGTGAAGAAGGCGGCGATGTCGTCGCCGTCGACGCCGCCGGAGCGGTCCCAGTCCGCGGGGCAGACCCCGGCGACCGTGAATGACCACTCGCTGACGCCGCCGGGGAGGCCGTCTCCGCTGGGGAGCGATTCGCTGAATTCGCCGTCCAGGGCCTGACCGGAGCGGGTCGCGGTGATGCCGGTGGTCGCGCCGCCGCCGGAGAGGCGGACGGTGTGCAGGCCGGCCTCGGGCGCGGCGAGGGTGAAGTCGAGGCGGCGGCCGCCGTCGAGGAGCGTGGGCGTCGCGCTGACAGGACCGGAGGGTCCGAGAACCACAAACGAGCCGGGGCCGAGCGTGACGGGCTCGGAGAACCAGGCGGTGATGGTGAGGGGCCCGGCGTCGACCGAGGCGTTGGGCGCGGGCGAGATCGAGACGAGCGCGGGCGGCCCGGGGACGAAGGTCCGGAGCGTCTTCTCGTCGGTGAGCACCCAGTTCTCGGGGTCGATGGCGATGGAGGTGGTCGCGGCGGGGATCGGCACGACGGCGTGGACGATCGGCGCGGCGGAGAGCACGCTGGTGGAGGCGGAGCCCGCGCTGGTCGAGGCGACGACATCGAGGCGCGAGGGGAAGATGCCGTTGAGGCCCCAGTCGGTCTGCGCGGTCTGGCGGATGCTCACGAGCGCGTAGCGCTGGCCGTTGATGGTGGTTTCCTCGAGTCCGTACTCGAAGGAGGGCGCGCCCGACTGGTAGACCCAGGCCTGGAAGTAGTCGGTCATATCGCGGCCGGTGAGATCGGTGACGACTTGTGCGAAGTCATCGGTGGTCGCGGCGGAGTCTTCGTAGCGCGAACGGTACTCGGCGAGGATGTCGAAGAACTGCTGCTCGCCGACGAACTTGCGGAGCGTGTGCAGCACCCAGGCGCCCTTACGGTAGCTGTAGTTGCTGCTGAAGATGCGGTTCATGTTGCTCGCGTCGTAGACATAGACGCTGCCGCCCAGGTTGGTGGGGCGGCGGGAGCTCATGGCGCTGTGCAGCGCGGTCCGGCCGGAGGAGCCGGGCTTGAACTCTTCCCAGAGCGCTTCGCTGTAGGTTGCGAAGCCTTCGTTGAGCCAGATGTCGTTCCAGGTGCGGCAGGTGATGGCGTCGCCCCACCACTGGTGGCCGAGCTCGTGCGCGGTCAGGCTCTCGCCGAAGCCGCCCTGGCCGGAGTTGGTCTGGTGCTCCATGCCGCCGCCGAAGGGGAACTGGTAGATGCCGTACTTCTCGTTGATGAAGGGGTACTCGCCGTAGAGATCGCCGAAGACGGCGAGCATGGGGATCGACTTCTCCCACGCAGCGCGGTTGCTGGCGGTGTCGCTGTTGGGATAGATGTTGAACTCGACGGGCATCGAGGCGGGGTTGCCATTGGCGTCGGTGTAGTTGAAGGGGACGGTCCAGGTGTTGTACCGCGTGGTGCAGAACGCGGCGAGGTAGGTCGCCATGGGGTAGTTGGTGACCCACGTGTACTTGGTCTTGCCGCCGGCGACGGGGAGTGCGCTCTCGAGCAGGCCGTTGGCGACCGACCGAAGGTCGCTGGGCGCGGTGATCGCGAAGCGGAGCGTGGCTTTGTCGCTGTTGTCGCCGGGCTGGCCGAAGTCGCCGTCCTTGGTGGGCCACCAGGTCGCGGCGAAGTACGCCTCGCTGAGCGTGGCGACGACGGGCCAGCCGTTCTGCGTCTGGAACTCGATCGAGCCGAAGCCGCGGCTGACGGCGATGCCGTCGTAGGCCACGCGGAGCGTGAACTCCTCGCCGGCGTTGTACGGGCGGTCGAGCGTGACGCGGCGGCCGTAGCTTCCGACGCTGGTCGCGGTGACGGGCGTGACGCCGTTGAGCGTCGCTGAGGTGATCGTGAAGTTGCTGCGGAGCATGAAGGTGAACTGCGTGAGGCCGTCGACCATCGAGCGGACTCGCATCGTGTTCGAGCCGGTAATGCGCTCGGTCGAGGGGAAGACCTCGATATCCAGGTCGTTGCTGATGAGGTCGGTGTCGGTGAGAGCTTCGCGGGGGGTGAAGCCGCGGGCATCATCAATCGTGTAACCGGCGGCCTGGCGGGTGCGGAGCATGTGTGCTTTACCGCAGCCGCAGAGGGAGGGCTCGGCGAGTTCGGGCGTGTCGCACGGATCGGGGCCGGCGAGCGCGGAGGGCGGGAGGATCGCCGCGGAACCGGCGCACACGAACAACCCCAGCGTCCTTGTCATCCCGGACTTGCGCATCACTTCTCCGATCGTTCTGTTGACACGGTGCGGCGCCACGAAGCGCCCGAGACCTGACAGGCCCAACCCGCCTGTACAAACCGGCATGCTCGATTCCATCACGACAAAGCGGAGGACGCCGCTGTCGCGGCGTCCTCCCTGAAGCACTCTCGTTGTTCCTCAGCAGCCCGCCTGCCAGCGGGTGAAGAAGAAGGTGATGTCGTCACCATCGGTCCCGCCCGACTGGTCGATGTCGGCGTCGCCCGCCTGCCAGTCGGTGAAGAAGGCGGTGATGTCATCGCCGTCGACGCCGCCGGAGCCGTCCCAGTCCGCCGGGCACGCGGGCGGCGCATCGCACTGGACCGCGCGGACCGCGAACTCATCCACCGCGGCCTCGACGATCGAGCCCGAGCCGGCGTCATCGGCGATGAAGCGGACGCGGACCTGGTTGCTGACCGCGAGGCCCAGATCGCTGAGGCGGAAGGAAGCGAACTCCCAGCCGCCGGTGGTGCCGGCGCCCGAGGGCCCGATGGTCTCGGCGCGGGTCCATGTCGAGCCGCCGTTGACCGAGACATCGATCGTGAAGATATCGGTGAACGGGGTTGCGCCCGCGCCGTTGCTGTACCAGCGGTAGTAGGAGATCTCGGCGTCGGCCGCGGTGGAGACGTCGTAGTTGGGCGAGGTCAGCGTCGTGAAGCCGCCGTCGACATCGTTGCCGCCGAGCGAACCGGAGGGATCGTTGCCGGTGAAGAAGCACTGCGTGCCGTTCTCACTGACATCGGAGCCGGGCTGCGCGCCCGTCGCGATAGGAACGCCGCGCTCCCAGATGCCGGTGGTCGCGGTGTTGGGGCCGACAGTCCAGCCGCGGTCGGACTCGAAGTCGTCGCGCTGCTCGGAGACGCCCGAGCCGGCGATGGTCGAGAGCGGGCGGGGCGCCGAGCAGCCGTCGCTGGGGAAGGAGACCCAGCCCTGCGACGGGATGTTGAACTGCACGTAGAACTCGATGGTCTGTCCGCAGTCCGCCGCGGGGAACGTGGCGCGGTAGCGGTCGCCGCCGAGGAACGCGAGCGCGGTCTGGGTGAAGCCGCCTGTGCCGCCGACGCTGGTGAAGAGCCGCGACTGGCCGGGCGTAATGGAAACGCCGTTGCCGGTCACGGTCAGATCGATCGTGCTGGTGCGGTCCTGGGGCACGAGTTCGGGCACACCGCCGTCGAAGGCGACATCGAGCACGCCGGTGAAGCCGGTATCGGCCGTGATGCCGTGCTGCGCGAAGCCGCCGACGATCTCGCAGTAGTTGGGCGTGCCGTTGGAGAGGTTGCCGTCGGTGTCATCGGTGACGAGCCACTCGATGAGCATGTCGGGGTGGGCGGAGTTGAGGCCCTGGCCGCCGAGGGTGATCTGCGCCCAGTCGATGTGGAGCTGACGGATGAGCTCGATGCCGAGCGTCGAGCCGTGCCGCGTCACGAAGTTGTTGCGCATGTCCCACAGCGTGCCGCCGAGGATCTGGCCGCAGGTGTGGATCGCGCTCGACGAGCAGGGGAACTGCTGGTTGGCGGTGGCGGGCGTGCGGACCGCGCCGCCATTAGTGCGGAAGAACCGGCCGACTACCGGGTCCTGATAGATCATCAGGCTCATGGTGTCGCCGAAGCCCTCGCCGAAGGCGCCCTGCGCCAGGCCGAGGCGGTTGACGATGTGGTGGCCGTACTCGTGCGCGACCACGGAGCTGAAGGCGGTATTGTTGCAGCCGCCGCCGACGTTGTAGTAGTTGGTCGAAGTGCCGTTGTAGAAGGCGTTGCAGGTGCCGCTCACGCCGGTGTTGACCGGGAGCTGCGTGTCGAGCGCGGTGAACGAGGGCGCACGGTCCTTGAAGTGGTTGTGCGTGATGGTCTGGTGGATGAAGCCGTTGGTCTGCGCCGTGGTGAACTCCGACGGCGTCGGGTTGATCAGGAGATCAACGGGTGTGCCGGGAGTTGCGTTCGTCGTGGCGCCTTCAACCGCGACGCCGGCGTTCTGCTCCTGCACCCGGGCCCAGCGGCCGTTGCCCAGCGATGCCTCGACGGTGACGGGGGCCGTGCCGGCCCAGGGAATCGTGAAGTTGCCGTCGGGATCGGTGTAGCCCTGCGCTGCGCCGCCATTGACGCGGACGAGGATGTTGGGCACACCGCGCTGCGTCGGCGGGTTGCCGGAGTGATCCGCCGCGGCGTTGCCCGCGGGCGAGGGCGTCGCGTTCGCGATGACACGCCCGGTGACATCGACCTCGTACTTCTCGTTGCGGACGTAGATCAGTTCGCCCGTCCCCGCATCGACGAAGAAGGAGTACTTCTGGTAGCGGTCTGGGTCGGGAAGCTCGCCGACGAACTTCCACGCCTTGACAGGCGTGATCCAGTGCGGCAGGTCGCCCTCGCCGAAGAAGACGACCAGCTCGGCCTTGGTCCACTCGGTGAGATCGTTGTACTCGGGCCGCTGCTGCACGGACTTGACCGCGGCGTCGGCCGCGAGCGTCACGGGGCGGAAGCCCTGTGCCGGGGGCTCGGCGAGCTTGGCGGAGGCGAGGACCACCGCGCTGTGGTCGGCGAAGTTCTGCACCAGCACGCGGAGGCGGCCGAACTCGACGGGCACGCCGTCGAGGTACTGCTCGTACATCGCGACGTGGAACTTGCCGTAGGAGACCTCGTGCGAACGCACCGCCCGCAGGTCGGGGTTGGCGACGCCAAAGGCGGCGGCATGATCACGGACCCACGCCGCGGCGAGAGCCTGGGGATCGAACCCTACGTTCATCGTGCGGCCGTAGAAGGATGTGGTCCGGCCGTTCCAGTTGGAGGCGGAGAGCCCGGGGTATTGCGCCAGCAGCGCACCCTCTTCGGCGTTGCCCACGCCCGAGGCGGCCACCGCCTGAGCGCACGCCGCGACCAGCATCGCCGCGGTCAGGACACCGACACAACGCGAGCGATTCCTCGCTGAGTTCATGCATCACCCCTGTATTTCTTCGGACGCGATGTGAGAACCACCCGCGTCCCAACCCTTCGACCCATCGGACCTGTCCGCCCTCAACCAGAGAGAACGAACCCAACCCCGGTCATCGCGGCGGACCCGGAACAGGGCCATAGAACCGCGATACCTCCCAGCGCCGCCCGCTCGCCGCGTACAACCCCGCACGCGGCGATCCCCCCGGATGGCGTGGGACTGCCTCCCCTACGGCAGGATCTCGCCCGCCGTTTCACGCAACCTGTGGACACATTGAATCAAACTCTCAGAAGGACGCAACCCGAACAGCCTTGCGGGGTGCACCAAGCCCGGGGGAAATCCCGTTAGCAGCCGCCCGCTTCCCACGCCGCGAAGAACACCGTGATGTCGTCGCCGTCGGTACCGCCGCTGTAGTCGGGGTCCGCAAGGCCGGCCTGCCAGTCGGCGAAGAACGCCGCGATGTCGTCACCATCGATCCCGCCGGAGTTGTCCCAGTCCGCAGGGCAGCCGGGGTTGACGGTCACGACGAGTTCGCCCTCGTCGGTCAGCCCGCCGTTATCGGTCACGCGCAGGGTCACGGTGGTCGAGCCCAGGGGGAAGGCCGCGGTAGCGGTGGGGTCGGGGCCCACGGCCAGCACCTCGCCGTTGGCGAGCCAGCGGTACTCGATGATCGTGCCGTCGCTGTCGGAGCTGGCCGAGCCATCGAGGGTGACGGTCTCGACGCTGTCGAAGCCAAGGTCGGTGGTGATCAGGTCCGGGCCCGCATCGGCGGTGGGGGCCGTGTTCGCGGCGACCACGCGGCCGGTCACGGTCACATCGACGGTCGGGCGGTCGGGGTCGTTGGTGGTGATCGTGATCACCGCGGACTTGGGCCCGACGGTGTCGGTGTTGAGGATGACAAAGTGCGGGAAGGAGGCGCCCGGAGCGAGCGTTGAGGGGCTGGTCGAGATCTGCACATCGCCGATCGCGCCGAAGGAGTAGCGGAGCGTGTCGAGGCCCTGCGCGGTCCAGAGCGCGGTGTTGCCCGCGTGCGTCACGGTCAGCGACTGGAACGCGAAGGCTCCTTGCGTCACATCGCCGAAGTCGATCGTCTGCGTCGCCTGGATCTTGGCGGGGACGCGCATGTCGATGAAGACGGGCAGGTGCCCGCCGTTCTCGGCCATGGTCTTGAGCGACTGCGCGATCGCGGGGCCCACCATCGTGTTGCCGGTGGTGCGGAGTTCCTGATCGAAGCTGGTACCGTCGTTACCCCAAACGCGGTACGAGTGGTTGGGGTCGTTCCAGGTGCTGGTGCTGTAGGCGATCGAGGCGTTGCCGATGTAGTCAAAGCCGTTGCCGTCGATCAGCGATCCCGAGACCAGGATCTGGTCGTGCCGATCGTCCATGCCGCCCGAACCCACGGGGTCCTGCGTGTGGACGAAGCGGAACGCGGAGTTGTTGTTCCACGAGCCCGGCGTGTTGATGGGGTCGAAGAAGCGGCTCGAGGGCATGCTCAGCTCGCCGACGAGCTGCTGGTACGCCGATTGGCCCGAGCTCTGCACGTTGAAGTCGCCGGCGATCATGAACGCGTAGCCGGCGGGGAGCGCTGTGTTGGGGCCGTTGGTGTTGATGCCCGCGGCGTTGTCGCGGATGCGGGTTGTCTCGATCAGTCTGCGGGCGTTGTCGCTCGAGGCGCTACCCGCCTTGAGGTGGACGTTGTAGATGCCGACCGTCGCCGCGGGCGCGTTGTAGCCGACCGGGCGGATGTCGTAGCGGTAGGTGTTCCGCGGCTGGTTCTCGCCGTCGCTCGAGCCCAGCGCCACGACGACCGTGGCGATCAGTTGGGCCTTGCTGGTGCGGTAGACCAGCACGCTCTCGGAGTCGGGGCCGTCGATGAAGGGCGCGGCGGCCCAGTCGCCGGGGCTGCCCGGGGCGGTGTTCAGAATGCCGACGAGCTGCGACAGGGCCGAAGCGCTCGAGACCTCCTGGATCGCCATCACATCCGGCGACATCGAGCGGCCCTGGTAGAGGCCGTAGACGCTGGTGTGCAGGTCGGCCGTGCGGCCGCCGGAGTAGTTGGTGATGTTCCAGGCGACGACCCGGAGCTGCGCGTGAGCGGCCGACAAGGGCAGCAGGCACCCGGCCGACAGGGACAGAACAACAGCACGCGAGCTCAGCATGGGTCCAGCGCCTCCAACCCCCGAACGCCACGGGGGTTAGAGCCCGCCGTCGACGCCCAAATATAGCGCAGAAAGCGACCGATCCCCGGGAAAACGAGGCGGTGCGCGACCGAACCCGGGCGATACCCGGCCCCGAGCGTCCGAGAAGGAGGACGGCTCAGCAGCCCGCCTGCCAGCGGTTGATGAAGGCCGGGATGTCGTCGCCGTCGACACCGCCATCTTCGTTGAAATCGCCCGGCGTCAGGCCGCGCTGCCACGCATCGAAGAAGGCGGCCAGGTCATCGACATCGACACCGCCCGAGCGGTCGATATCCGCCGGGCAGGCCGGCCGCGGGATCCTTGCTGCCATCCCGAAGCTGGCGTTGAAAACGCCGCCGCTGGCGCCGATGACGGTGGCCACACCGGTGTTGGGATTGACCCGCAGCGCGAGGCCGCTGGCCGCATCGACGGTGTAGAGCGAACCATCGGCGGGGCTGTAGGCCAGACCGTTGCAGTCGGTCGCCCCGGCGCCCAGGTTGCCGACGACAGCGACGGACCCGTCGGCGGGATCGATGCGGACCAGGCGCGATCCGCCGGTGGCGTCATCGATGCCGTAGAGCATGCCCGAGCCGGGGATGGTCTCGAGGCAGCCGATGCGCCCGCCCCAGGGAGCGCCCACCGGCTGCGCGATCAGCGTGGCCGGGTCGATCTCGTGCAGCTGGCCGGTCGCCTGGACGATGCCCCACAGCCGCGTGGCCGTCGGGTTCATCGCCAGACCGTTGAGCGTGCCCGTGGCGCCGGTGATGGGGCCCATGGTCGAGAGGGCCCAGTCGGTGGTGTCGATGGTGTAGAGGGTGTTGGCCTGATCGATGGCGACGAACCGCTGTGCCGCGGCGTCGAAGGCGAGCCCCTCGACGAACGGGCCGACGCTCCGCATGGCCCCGAAGCCGCCGGTGGCCGCGTTGATCGTGCCGAAGTTGTTGTTGATATCGCCGGCGATGAAGATGTCGCCGCCGGGCGCTGCGACGCCGCTCCCGGCGACCCCGCGCGGCGCGAGCAGCGCCAGTCGCAGGCCCGCGTTCTGGATCGCCGTGCCCTGGTTCGAACCGCCGGAGCTGTTGCAGCCCGCGTTGGTGTGGATGCCGATCGCCAGGCCGGTTGATTCATCGAGCACGGCCGAGCCCGAGTTGCCGCCGGTGGTGTCGGGCGTGTAGCGGATCGTGGTGCCGCTCAGCGAGACATAGGCGCCCGCGTGTGTCTTCTGGACCTGGTTCCACTGGCGAGGAACGCCGCTGCCGGTCGTGCCGTAGCCGGTGATGCGGATCGACTGGCCGGCGGGGATGGGGGCCGCGGCGGCGAGGCGGAAGTTCGCGCCTTGCGCCTGGTATGCGGTGAGCCCGGTGTTGCTGTTCGGGAACGCGCCGAAGTATGCCCAGTCGTTGCCGATCACTGTGTACCCGCGCTGCACCGATGCGAGATCGAGCGGGTACTGGTGCTCGGGCGGCGGGTGCTGCAGGCCGCCTGTCGAGGTCGAGAGGGGCACGTTGAACTGCACGACCGATCCGGTCCCGGTGCCGCAGTGGCCGGCGGTGAGGAATGTGCGGTTGGCGTCATCGAAGAGCCACGCGGTGCAGCCGGTGGGGAGCAGCCGCGCCGAGGCGGGGTCGTTGGAGAGCACGCGGTCGTCGGTGGGGCCGCAGATCGAGCGGCCGGCGTAGGGGTCTGCAGCGCTCGCCGAGACGCCGCCGACCACGATGCGGGCGTCGCCGACACCGGGGCGGGCGTACACATCGATCGTGACCGACTCGCCGTTGAAGTAGGCCGAGGTGAAGGACCACTGCGTGAGAGAGTCGCGGTCGAGATACTGCTCGGCGCCGTCGAGGCCCGAGCGGATCACGATGAAGGCGTCGTTGGAGGCTGCGTCACCGGGGAGGATCGTGCCGGCGAGGTCGAGCCTCAGCCAGGTCGACCCGGGGGCGGCGACCTCGAGCGTTGTCACGAGCTGCGGTTCAACGCCGGCGCCGGTCGCGGCGAGCGGGCCCGAATCGATCTTCGTTGTGATCTGGCGTGAGACGATCGGGGCGTTGCCATCGGCGAGGGCCGGGGCCACGACGCACGCGGAGACGACGGCAGCGACAGCTCGAACGCTGGAGGACACAGTCACCGACATTGGCAGAGCTCCCGAAACGCGGAGGGGGGCGTGGGACCCGCGGCGGGGAGCACGCCGCGATCGCGTGCGCCGCCGCAACATGAATCTGTGTCCTGTGAGACCTCCCTCCGAGGCCTTTCCGGACCGAAGCAAACTACCCAGTTTGCTGAGAGTTCAAGCCCAAAATCGGCCGGTTGCCCCGCGAGTCGCCCGTGGTGGACGCAGTTCCGATAGTTCCAAGGGGATCACGATCCCTATCGGACCCGCGGTCTCCGGGGATCGGCCGGCGGTCGATGCAGAGAGGCATCTGGTCCGATCGTCGCTGGGAAGGACGCAATGAAAAAGGGCCCGCCGCATGCGCGACGGGCCCTCGGACAAGCATTCACTCGTTGTCGTCAGCGGACTGCTCAGCAGCCGCCCGCCTCCCAGCGGATGAAGAAGAACGGGATGTCGTCGCCGTCGACGCCGCCCGAGCCATCGACGTCGCCGCACTCGGCGCCCGCCTGCCAGTCGTTGAAGAAGGCGGCGATGTCATCGCCGTCGACGCCGCCGGACTGATCGAAGTCCGCAGCGCACGGGGGGCAGGTCGGGCCGCCGGCGCACGGGTTCAGCGGCGAAGCGCTGTTCCGCGGCATCGGCTCGACGCGGGCGAAGTCGAGCGAGTTGTTGTCGAAGTCCTGGCAGCCGCCCTCAGCACGCATGACACCGAAGGGGTTGGTGGTGCCCGGAGCCGGGGCGACGCCCTCGAAGCAGGCGGCGTTGCTGCCGTAGGCGACGAGATCGGCGACGGTCGACGCCTCGCAGTCGGCGCCGATCAGGGTGCCGTCACGCACGAGGGCGATGCGGGCGCCTGTCGAGCTCAGGAAGATCGTGCCGACCGCATCGGGCGTCGGGAGCGGCTGGGTGCCGCCGGCGCCCTGCGACTGCTGGATCAGGTAGTACCCGCCGGCGGGGATTGTGCCGACCAGATCGGTCTTCTGCGTGAAGCCGTCGGTGCTGGTCGCCGAGGCGTACTGCACGGACCAGCCGGTGATGTCAACCGGGCTGTTGGAGCGGTTGAAGAGCTCGATGAAGTCGTTGGTGAGCGTCGAGCCGCTGTTGCCGCCGCCGCCGTAGACCTGGCTGATCACCACGGTGCTGTCGGACGGGGTGCAGTCGCCGTTGGCGACCGGAATGATCGCCGAGTCGGTGCGGAACTGATCATCGATGACGAAGACGGGCAGGTCGCGGAAGCCCGGGGTAGCGCTGGCGGCGAAGGTGTACGAAAGCGAGTAGATGTTGTCGCCGGCGGTGACGTCACCGTTGGTGCCGTCGTCGAAGAGCTGCTGCGTGAAGCTGCCGCCCAGTTCGGAGAGGTCGACGGTGACCTCGATGCCGGTCGAGTCGGGCTGGATGCCCGGCGTCACCTCGACGGTGAAGAGCGTCGTGCCGCCGTTGCAGACACCGGCCGGGGTCGCCGTGCCGAAGGCCTGCGGGTTGCAGTTGAGAATCGTGACCGGGGCCGAGGCCAGGCCGGTGCGGCCCTGGGCATCGTTGATCTCGATCGGGACGTTGCGCAGGCCGGGGGTCACGAACGACTGGATCGTCGCGCTGGCGGAGTAGATGCCGTCGCCGGCGGTGGCGTCGGGGGAGACGCCGTTATCGAACATCTGCAGGCCGGGGAAGCCGCCCAGGTCGGTCGTGTCCGCGGTCACGGTGATGCCGGTGCTGGTGGGGTTGGCGCCGGGCGTGACCTGCACGGTGAGGACCACATCGAAGCCGGGGCACTGCTCGGTGGGCGTTGCGCCGCCGGTGCCGGTGGGTGCGGTGCCGGTGCCGCAGGTCGTGGTGGGCGAGGCGCTGTTGCGCGGGTTGGGCGTGCCGACGGCGAAATCAGCGGTGTTGCTGTTGGTGTCCTGGCAGCCGTCGTTGAGGCGGATCGCCGCGGTGGTGTTGTTGAGCACGCCGGTGGCGCCCGCGCCCTCGAAGCAGTTGGCGGCGCCGTAGCCGACGAAGTCGACGACCGAGGCGAGAGGGCAGGAGCCGGAGAGGGCTGTGCTGTTGTTGACCAGCGCGACCTTGCCGCTCGCGCCCGCCATCGCGATCGTGCCGATCGCATCCGGCGTGGGAAGGGGCTGGCTGCCGCCGGCGCCCTGGGCCTGCTGGATCAGGTAGTAGCCACCCGCCGGGATCGAGCCGCTCAGAACGGTGATGTTGCTCGAGAAGCTGCCGCCGGACGAGGCGTACTGCACCGACCAGCCGGTGAGGTCGACAGCGACCGCGCCGGGGTTGAAGAGCTCGATGAAGTCGTTGGTCAGGGTGGCGCCGCTGTTGCCGCCGCCGCCGTAGACCTGGCTGATGACCACATTCTGCGCCTGGGCCGAGCCGGCCGCGGCGAGGAGTGCAAGGACAGTGATCGCGCTGCGCGTACAAACGCTCCAAGACTTCATCTGGATACCTCCGGGGGTGGATTTCTCACCGGCCGCGGCGGTCTGGCCGCCGGCCATCTCTCGTTTCGCCCGCTTCCGGCGCCAACGCCCGGCGGCCTCACGCCGCCCAGCCCCGGACCAACGGACCCGTGTCCTCTGGCAGTAAAGAGCGCGCCCTCTCCATGGCACGCAGACTGAGCGTACGACCAAAGCCCGCGTTGTCAACGAGTTACGCCCGGCTTCGCGCCGACTGAACAGAACGCGGGCAGTTCCCGGCCGTCATCACCCCCGCCAAGTGGCAAACTGGGCAACTCCGCCGAGGGAAGCACCAGCCGCGGCTCTACCACTCAACCCCCGTCCGGGGCCGCCGCTTCCGCCGCGAGACGCTCACGGACCCCCGCTGCCTCCTCATCCCGCCCCCACGATTCCAGGGCGGTCGCCAGCGCTTCGCCCGCCGCGGGACGCAGCCGGGCCAGGTGGGGAGCCTCGGCCGTTCGGGCGAACACCCGCTGGAGTTCCTCCACGGCCTCCGCGTGCCGACCCATCCTGGAGAGACACAGCCCCAGGTACTGCCGCGTGGTCACCCGCCTGGGATCGAACTCGTCCAGGCGCGATTGCTGGATCGAAAGGGCCCGCCGCAGGAGCCCTTCCGCGGGCGCGTACTCCCCCGTGAGGTAGTACACGACCGCGAGGTTGCGGGCGGTGATGGCCTGCGCGGGGTGATCGGGTCCGAAGGCCTCCTCGCCCCGCTCCAGCGCGGTCTTGTAGGTCGCAACCGCCTCGCCGAACCGCTCCGCGTAGCCGTACATCACCGCGAGGTTCTGCAGCGTCTGGATCGTCAGCGCGTGGTTCGGCCCCAGCCGGGTCTCGCGGATCTCCATCGCCTCGGCGAGCGATGCGATGGCGGCGTCCAGATCGCCCTTCGCGAACTGCACGCCCGCGATGTTGTTCAGGCTCTCGGCGACGGGCAGCGGGTGGTCGGCCGCGCGGGCGCGGCGGATGGCCAGCGCCCGCGTGTGAACTTCCATCGCCTCATCGAACTTCCGCTGACCGCGGAGCACAGCGCCCAGATCGTTGAGCGCCCGGGCCGTGTCCAGGTTCTCGGCGCCACGCTCACGCTCGTGCAGGGCCAGAGCGCGCCGGATCAACGGCTCCGCCTCCGCCGAGCGGCCGGTGGCGTGGTACAGCGTCGCCCGGTCCATCATGCTCTCGGCGACATCGTGGTGTCCCTCCGGGAGCAGCGCCCCGCGCACCTCTTCCGCGGCCGTGAACTGCGCATCGGCCTCGTCGAAGCGGCCCAGCCCCAGGTACGCCCGCCCGATCGCCGACCGCACACCCGCGAGCACGAGCGGCCGGTCGGAGAGTTCCGCGACCGCGCGGTCCGCCGCGGCGTTGATCAGATCGATCACCTTCATGTCCGGGCCGGAGAGGTAGGGATCCGCCTCCGAGAGAGTCTGCTCGAGGAACCCGGCGACGGCCTCGGATTGATCGCGCGCCAGGTACGCTTCATCGCGTTCGCGGCGCACCCGGTCCGCGGCGGAGATGATCGCCCCCATCGCCACCGCGGCGATCAGCAGAAGGCCCGCCGCGGAGGCGACACCCGCCGTGTGCCGCCGAAGGAATTTCGACACGCGGTACCCGAATGTGTCCCGCTGCGCCGTCACCGGCAGCAGGTCGCGCTCGCGCGCCAGATCGCCGGCGAGCGCCTCGACCCCGCCGTACCGCCGGGACGGCTCCTTGCGCATCGCCATCATCACGATCGTGTCCAGATCGCCGCGCAGTCTCCGGATCAGTCGCGCCGCGGTCGTGGCCCGCAGCGCCGCGATCTGCTGCGCCGCGTCGGCATCGAGCCGGGCCACGCGGACGCTGGGCGGTGGCGGGTCCTGGTCCAGCACGATCCGCTCGATCTCCGCCGCCGTGCGTGTCTCGAACCGGTACGGCCGCCCGCCGCTGAGGAGTTCGTAAAGGATCACGCCCAGCGCGTACACATCGCTGGTCGTGTTCACCGGCCGGCCGGCGATCTGCTCGGGGCTGGCGTACTCGGGCGTCAACCGCCGCTCCTCGGCGATCGTCATCGCGTTGCCCGCATCACGGGAGAGCACCTTGGCGATGCCGAAGTCCAGAAGTTTGGGCACGCCCTCGCGCGTCACGAGGATGTTGCCGGGCTTGAGATCGCGGTGCACCACCAGGTTCTGGTGCGCGAACCGCACCGCATCGCAGACACGCTCGAAGAGCGCGACCCGCTCGTCAACACCGAGCCGGTGTTCATCGCAGTACGCGTCGATCGGCACGCCGGCCACGAACTCCATCACGAGGTACGGCCGGCCGTCGGGGAGCGCGCCGCCGTCGATCAGGCGCGCGATCGAGGGATGCTCCAGGCCCGCCAGCGCGCTCCGCTCCAGCCGGAAGCGACGCAGGATCTCCTCCGAATCCATGCCGCGCTTCACGACCTTGATCGCGACAACCTGCTCGAAGCCGCCTTCCGTGCGGGTGGCGCGGTACACCGTTCCCATCCCGCCCGCGGCGATTCGCGACCGCACCGTGAAACGCGAGACCGTCGTCCCGAGCAGATCGTCCTCGTGGCGCCCGGTGTCCGAGACATCGAACGCCGCGCCCAGCGCGGGCTCCTCGAGAAACCCCGTCGACCGTTCCTGCGCCAGCAGAAGCGTCGTGACCTCGTCGATCACATCCTGATCGCCGCTGGCGAGCGACAGCAGCGCCGCCGCCCGCTGCTCGCGGGGCAGCTCCGCGACCTCGTTGAAGATCGCTTCGACGCGCTTCCATTTCTCGCGCTTCACGGCGCCGATTCCCCCGCCCCGTCCTTATCCCCCTTGCTCACCTCGCGGTGGAGCCACACGCGGGCGAACTCCCACTCGCGGGCCGCGGTGCGGGGCGAGATACCGAGTGCGGCTGCGGCGTCCTCGACCGAGAGCCCCGCGAAGAAACGCAGCTCGACCAGCCTTGCCTTGGGTTCATCCATCGCCGCCAGCTCCTCCAGAGCCTCATCGAGCGCGACCAGGTCGAGCGATCGGCCCGGGGCCGATACCAGCGACTCGTCCAGCGACAGGGGCGCATCGCCCCCGCCCCGCTTCACGCGGTTCCGCCCGCGCGCGTGGTCGGTCAATATGCGACGGATCGCCCGCGCGGCTGCCCCGAAAAAATGCGCCCGGTTCTCCCACCCCCGGTCGCTCGGCCCCACCAGACGCAGATACGCCTCGTTCACCAGCGCGGTGGCCTGCAGCGTGTGCCCGGGACGCTCCTTGGAGAGCTGCGCCGACGCGATCGCTTTGAGCTCGTCGTACACCAGCGGGAACAGCTCGTTGGTCGCGGTGGCATCGCCGGCGCTCGCCCTGCTCAGCAGGCTCGTCACCGCCTGAGACTGTCCTTCGGGTTCACTCATGGATCGCACACGCTCCCACACGCCGGCCAGTAACAGAATACCGATGGCAGCGGCCGCGGCAATACATCGCATGCAGGATGAAGGCCGCGGCCCCGACGCCGATCAGCCCCGGAACATCCAGACCAGGCCCCTTTCCTGCAAGCCCGGGCGGTCCCGCGACGGTCGCCCGGGCGCTTTTCTGCGCTTTCCGTGGCACGCACGATCCACAGAGAATTTTCGGTTCGCGATGGCAGACGACACCGTCACGCGCCGCATGCCACTGCCGAGGGCGACACGCCCGCCGCGAAACGGTTGAACGCCGCGGCACACCACACACCACAGGGAGATTCAGCCATGCGAACCACCACGACACTCTCGCTGACCGCAGGACTCGCGCTCGCCGCGACGGCGCACGCGCAGCTCGCCTTCACCAGCACCACCGTGAGCGCGCCCCAGCGGCCCTCGGCGACCGCGATCGCCGATCTCAACGGCGACGGCATCAACGACCTGGCCGTCACCACCGACAACCCCGACAAGATCTCGATCTACCTGGGGACCGGTGGCGGCGCGTTCGGCGCCCCCGTGCAGGTTCTCACCGGCTCGGGCACCGGCGTCGAGGACATCGCCGCGGCGGACCTCGACGGCGACGGCGACATGGACCTGGTCGTCGTGCTGCAGAACATCAACCAGATCCGAGCGTACATCAACAACGGCGGCGTGTTCACTGCCGGCTCGAGCGCGGCGGTGGGCAACGAAGCCCGCGGTATGACCGCCGCCGATCTCGACGGTGACGGCGATACGGACTTTGCCGTGGCGAACCGCGACGACAACACTTTCACGGTGATCCGCAACGCGGCGGGCGTGCTGACCTCGCAGACCTTCGCCGCGGGCCTCGAGCCGCGGGCCGCCGCGGCGGGCGACTTCAACGGTGACGGCCTCAACGATCTGGTCATCACCAACCACGACGCCCGCAACGTCACGGTGCACATGAACGCGGGCGGCGGCGCATTCGGCCCGGGCGTTGCGTACTCCACCGGCTTCCAGACCCGGCCCGAGGGCGTCGCGACCGGCGATGTCGACGGCAACGGCACGGTCGACATCATCGCCGCTACCAGCGATGACAACATCGCGCTCAACTTCGCCACGGTGCTCTACAACACCGGCGGTGTCTTCGGTGCGCCGAACAACTTCCCCACCGGCGGGCTCGATGCCGATTCGATCGCGGTCGCGGACCTCGATGCCGACGGCGATCTCGATGCGATCGTCACCAACCAGTCGAGCAACAACGTCTCGCTGCTCGACGGCAACGGCGCCGGCTTCGGCCCGGCGACCCAGATGGCCGCCGGCATCCGCCCGGGCCACATCGCGATGGGTGATATCGACAGCAACGGCACGGTCGACTTCGCGGTGACCAACCGCGACAGCAACACCGTCTCGCTCTTCGTCAACGGCCTGACGCCCCCCGACTGCCCCGGCGACTACGACAACTCCGGCGGCGTCGATGG
>JBDZUZ010000232.1:0-3908 GCA_040255445.1 Planctomycetaceae bacterium
CGCCATCCGCTGACCCACCGATCCGCGCGGCGTCGGAGCACCACCACCCCCGGTGACCCGACCTGAACGAGCCCCCGCTCACTCCCAGAAGGAGAGGCGGGGGCTCGTGGCGTGGGGACAGCGGTTATCGGCTCAGCTCTCGTCGGTGCCCTGCAGCAGCCACAGGTCCGGGCCGAAGATCTCGTAGAAGACCTTCTCGGCCGGGTGGCCGGAGGCGACGACCTGCTCGCGGGAGTACTTGCCGGTGGCGACACCCAGCGAACGGCAGCGGCCGGCGCGGGCGCAGGAGACATCGTGGGGCGTGTCGCCGATGACGACCACGCTGTGCCCCCCCACCGCAACACCGCGGAGCGTGAGGTAGCGGTCGATGCCGACCGGGACGAGGTGGTCGCGGGCGGGCGGATCGTGTGGCGAGTGATCGCCCCAGACCTTCACATGGAACTGAGCGGGGTCGATGCCGCAGGCGCGGAGCTTGCGTTCGCCGGTGAGCTGGTAATTGCCGGTGAGCAGGCCGAGCGTTGCGGCTTCATGAACGCGGAGGCGGGCGAGGAGGTCATGCACGCCCGGGAGGGCGCGGCCGCCGCCGGGGAGGGCGAGCATGCGCGTGAGGTGCTCGGTGTACCCCATGCGGAGGCGCTGGCGGTTGTCGCTCGTGTCCTCGACGCCGTTGGCGCGGAGGGCATCGCCGATGATCAGCGGGTCGAGGCGGCCGGCGAACTCGACGGCCTCGATCGAGAAGGACTCGCCGAAGAGGTCGATCCCGGCCTGGGCGAAGGCCTTGATGCCCGCGCCGTCGGTGCGAATGAGGGTGCCGTCGATATCGAAGAGGAAAAGCACGGTTGTTCCTTCGGAGCTTGGCCGGGCGCGGATGGGGTGAGACTGCCGCGTAACTCGACCAGTTGGTTCAGCAGGGGGCGGTCAGCGGCGGATACTGAAATCGCTTTCACCGTCTTCGACCGGGATCGCCGCGGCGTCGGTGCCGCGGATGTTGTGGGACATGGCCGAGCGGAGCTGTGCGAGGTAGTCATCGAGCGCGGCGGGCTCGCCCTGGACCTCGAGGTAGACGCGGCCGTCGGGCTCGTTGCGGACCCAGCCGGTGACCGGCCGACCCCGGGCGACGCCCACCGCGGTGACCCGGAAGCCGACCCCCTGCACTCGTCCGGAGTAGAGCACGCGGCGGCGTTCGGGTTGGGGGCGGTCGGTGGCCATGGATGATCTTTCGCCGCTCGCGGTCGCGGGTCGCGCCGGGCCGCCGCGCAGGAGCCTGGCCGATTCTCGGGCGGGTGGCATTTGCGGACCCCGGCCCGTGTCAAACAGGGCGGAGTTTGCAGCATGAATTGCATCAACCGGCTGGATTGGTTGCCCGGCGCGATTTCCGTGCTACGGTTTCCATTGGTGGAAGCAGGGCCGCTCCCTTCAATGGGTCCGCGGGCAAGGCCGGACGGCCGAAGAGCCCAATCGGACCAGAACTCGCGCGGGACGCGTCCAGGCCTCGACTGCTTTTGATCGGTTCAGATCGCGGCGTCTGGTTCTACGAGTTCTTTGTCTGGCACTAGAAGAGGTTCGAGTCTTCCCGTGAAGCGGGCGGGCGATCACATGCCGCGGGCTGTGGCCGGTTTTGCGTGGGCTCCACGCTTTGTTCCTCGGGTCTATGGGCGATTCGAGGCGTGGTCCCGGAACTGCACGAGTGGGCGAAACTGTGCGCGAGATCTGGTCGGGAGAGAACGGCCCCCGCGAACGCGGTGACCTTGAGAAGGTCCGCGACGCTTCCGACATTGTTCGGATCGTGGGTCAGCACGTGGCGCTCAAGCCGCGCGGCCGCGAGTTCGTCGGCCTGTGCCCCTTCCACGACGACCACTCCCCTTCGATGAACGTGATCCCCGCGAAGCAGATCTTCCACTGCTTCGTGTGCGGGACCGGCGGCGATGTCTTCAGCTTTGTGCAGAAGTTCCACCGGATGGAATTCCGCGAGGCTCTCAAGTTTCTCGCGGAGCAGGCGGGGATCGAACTGACGCCGCCGCGGCAGACGGCGGGCGGCGCGACAGCGGGCGGCGGGAGCGAGATCTCGCGGCAGGACCTGCTGAAGGCGAGCGGCGCCGCGGCGGAGTTCTTCCGGGCGGTGCTCAAGCGTGATGACCTGGGCGCGGCAGCGCGGGCGGTGATCGAGCGGCGCGGCATCTCCAGCGAGATGTGCGAGCGGTTCATGATCGGCGCAGCGCCCGACCGCTGGGACGGGCTGCTCCTGACGGTGCGGAGCAAGCAGCTCCTGCCGCAGGCATTCGTCGAGGCCGGCCTGCTCAAGAAGCGCGAGCAGAGCGACGGGCTGTACGACACCTTCCGCAACCGGCTGATGTTCCCGATCACAGACCAGCTCGGCCGCGTGATCGCGTTCGGCGGTCGGCGCATCAACGACGAGGACGAGCCCAAGTACGTCAACTCGCCCGAGACGCGGCTGTACAAGAAGTCGGGCACGCTGTACGCGCTGCACCAGGCGGCGAAGGAGATCCAGCGGGCGGGCCGCGCGATCGTGACCGAGGGGTACACGGACGTGATCGCCTGCCACCAGGCGGGGATCACCAACGCGGTGGCGACGCTGGGCACGGCCCTGACCCGGGACCACGCCGCGGTGCTGCGGCGGATGTGCGACACGGTCGTCCTGCTGTTCGACGGCGATCAGGCGGGCGAGAAGGCGGCGGAGCGGGCGGTCGAAGTCTTCTTCGGCGAGGCGATCGATGTCCGGATCGCGACGCTCAAGAGTGTGACGGATGCGAAGGACCCGGATGAGCTGCTGAAGCGCGACGGCGGCCGCGAGCTGTTCCAGCAGGCGATCGATCAGTCGGTCGACCTGCTCGAGTTCCGGTTTGCGCGGCTGCGGTCGCGGCTGGAGGGCGCGGGGATCGCAGCGCTCAGCCGGGCGATCGATGAGGAGGTCGCGCGGCTGGTCGAGCTTGGGCTCAAGGATGTCCCCCCGATCCGGCAGAAACTGATCATCAGGCGTCTGGCGGAAGTCTCGCGGGTCGATGAGGCGACGATCCAGCGGGCGATCCCGGCGGGGCGTTCGGCCCCGGTGCGGGCTTCCGGCCAGAGCCAATATGGCCCGGGTCCGTCGGACGACACCGAGCGTCTCCCGCCGATCCACACGGCCCCTTTGACCCCCGCCGAGCACCTTCTCGGGTGCATCCTGTGCGACGGGGCTCTCTTTCACGCGATGGAGGCGTCGGAGCGGGACCTGATCGCGCCCGGGGCGTATCGTTGGAGCTTGCTGAGCCGCCTGGCGGAAACCATCGCGGGATTAGGGGAAAGCGGGTCGCGGCCGGATCTGGCCGCGGTGCTCGCCGAGGCTCGGGATCTGACCACAAAGGACGCTGCGGTTTCGCTGGCGTCGCGGATCGATGTCGAAACCGACCGGGACCGGGAGCGGTTGAATCGCCACTGGCGTGAGTGCCTGAGGCGGGCGACGCTGGAGCGGGCGACGACGGTTTCGCAGGAAGAGCTTGCGCAGCGGATCGAACTGCGAAGAACACATATCGCGGCGGGCGGCGACCGGAAGGTGCTGCCGCGGCCGCGTTGACGGATTCGGAGTGCCGCGTGCGTCCGGACGACGGCGCGGCGGCGTGAGAAGGATGGGAGCGCGTTCCCCACACCCCGTGATCGAATGGGGAACGCGAGCGGAAGAAGTGCAGGAGATGCATGTGATCGGCGAACTTCACCCCGCTGTACGTCAACTGCTCGACCTTGCCCAGCAGCGTGCGTGGCTCAGCTACGAGGAGCTGAACAACACGCTGCCGGACGAGATGGTCGACCCGGTGCACCTGGACCGCCTGCTGGTGGTGCTGGACCGGATGAATCTCGTACTGATCGACGAGATGGAGTACCGGGCGCGGCTGCACCGCGCCGGGCTGGCGCGT
>JBDZUZ010000057.1:0-21243 GCA_040255445.1 Planctomycetaceae bacterium
GCTCCCGCCACGACACCCGCGCGGCGGCATCGCCCCGGCGGCCGCGGAGGCGGCGGCCGAGGGATCCGGTGCGGGTCACGGTCTTGGTGGCGTCTTTGGGCATGCCTGAAGTGGCGGTCAGCCGCGGGGTTCGCGGCCGGCGGGGGCCGCATCGGTCTCGGAAACATCCGTATCGGGTGCTTCGGTCTCGCGCATCGCCCGCTCCAGGGCCTGGCCCGTCGGGCCGGTGTCCTGCTCACCGTACGCGTCAATCACCCGTTGCACAAGGGGGTGCCGGACCACATCGGACCGCTCGAGGGTTACCAGACCCACGCCCGGGGCCCGTCCCAGCCGCCGCACGGCGTCGATCAGCCCCGAATCCCGCGGGTCGGGGAGGTCCGTCTGCGTCACATCCCCCGTCACGATCATCTTGCTCCCGTGCCCCAGCCGGGTCAGGAACATCTTCATCTGGCCGCGCGTGGTGTTCTGGGCCTCATCGAGGATCACCACCGCGTTGTTCAGCGTCCGCCCGCGCATGAACGCCAGCGGCACCACCTCGACCACGTCGTTGTCCATGAACCGCCGGATGGTCGGGAAATCGACCATGTCGTGCAGGGCATCGAGCAGCGGCCGCAGGTACGGGTTCACCTTCGCCTCGATGCCGCCGGGCAGGAAGCCGAGCTTCTCCCCCGCCTCCACCGCCGGCCGCGCCAGCACGACCTTCCGCACCAGATCGAGCTTGAGCAGGTGCACCGCCGCCGCGACCGCCAGATAGGTCTTGCCCGTGCCCGCCGGGCCGATCGCGAAGACCAGGTCGTTCAGCCGGATCGCCTCCAGGTAGCGTTCCTGATTCGGCGTCCGCGGCCGCACCGGCCGGCCAGCCGCGTACACATGCAGCCGGCCGTCCCACTCGCGCGGGCTGCTGTGCCCTTCCTCCCCCTCGGGGAACGGGATCTTGCCCTCGAGCGCATCGTGCATGTGCGCGGCCTCATCGGAGATGAGGTCCAGCACCTGTTGCCGCGACATCGGCCGCCGGTCGCGGGCCGACTCGATCAGCCGCTCCACCACCCGCCGCGCGATCGCCACCGGCGTCCGCTCGCCCGAGATGGTCACGCGATCCTCGCGCGCGGCCACCGCGACACCGAGCGTCTCGCGGAGCATCTTCAGATTGCGGTCGGCGGCGCCAAGGACAGCCACCCGCTCCGCGCCCGTCGGGACCTTGATATTGATTTCCACCCGGAACTGATCTCCCAAAGGTCTCCCAAAGGACCCGCCGCCCAGAGGACCGCCGCGATGCGAAAGCCCCACTCCAACGATCGGACCACCACGGCCCCGGACGCCACCGCAACCACCACCTGGCCCACCACCACGCCCGGGCAGAATCCTATGTGCCTGGCGACGCGGCCGTTGAATTCCGTTCGCCGGGTGTCCGGGTTCTCATACGCACCGCTCCGCATCGCGGTTGTCGCCGCCGCGGCCCTGATCGGCACGCTGGCCGCGAGCCTGGCCGGGGGCTGTTCCGGCCCCAGCACCGGCAACGGTCTGATGGCCACCCGCGGCGAGACCGCCATGGTCATCGCCGACTGGAACGATGTCGACGCCGCCGTCCTTCACGGAGTTCAGATCTCCGAAATGGGCATCGTCGAGACGCTCCCGGCCGAGGCGGACCGGCGCGTCTTCCGTCTTCGCACGATCGGCGATGAACCCGCCGTGCTGATCGTGAGCCGGTCGACGGGCGCGCGGGCGACCAGAGGTGTCGAGGGTGTGGGCGCCACCACCGGGCTCGGCGGACCCGAGGGGATCAAGCTCGAAGCACGCGTCGGCCGCTTCGGCAACCGCGAGAAAGAACAGCGCCTGGTGAACGCGGTGCGGGCGCGGCTGGGTCGGCTCTCGGGCGTCGATTACGCGCCGCTGCCCTGACGGGCCGAGCGGGCGTTCTCCCGCGTACCCGCCTCGACGGAGTTGGGCAGATCGATCGTCATCGTCGTGCCCTCCTTCCAGATCGAGTGCACACCGATCGAGCCGCCCAGCGTCTTGACCGCGTGCTTGACGATCGCGAGGCCCAGGCCCGTGCCGCGGCGCTGCGCCTGACCGCTCCGCGAGAGATCGACCTGGAAGAACCGCTCGAAGATCCGCGACTGCATCCCGATGGGAATGCCCACGCCGCGGTCGATGACCTGAATGCGCGCAGCGCCCCGCCGCGCCGCATCGGGCGAGGACGATGCGCTCCCCACCACACGCACCGTCGACCCCTCGTACGCGTACTTGGTCGCGTTATCGATCAGGTTCTTGAGGATCAGCGTGAACAGTTTGCGATCGGTGTAGAGCCGGTCGAGCGCGGGCGCGAGATCGAACTCGAGTGCGAGTTGCCGATCCTTGAGCACCGGCTGGAAGAGCTCGTGCAGCTGCGCGGCAATCTCGGAAACCCGGACCGTCTCGGGCTGGACCTGTACCTCGGGGCTCTCCAGCCGCGACAGGTCGAGCAGGTCGCGGACCAGCTCCTCCAGTCGGTTCACATTCCCGCCGATGATCCCGCCCAGCCGCGCGATCATCGCGGGATCGTCCGCGGCGGAGTCCTCGATCGTCTCGACCGCAGCGCGGATGCTGCTCAACGGCGTGCGGAACTCGTGGCTCGCGTTCGCCACGAAGTCGGTCTTGAGCTGCACCGCCATCGCCAGTTCGGTGATGTCGCGCATGGTGAGGATCGCGCCGGCTTCCTGGCCGCCGTCGTACGTGATCGGCACCGGGTAGCCGTAGACCTGGTACACCCGCGGCCCGTCGCCGGTGGTGATGCGGATCTGCACACGGTCCGTGCGGCCCGCCGCAGCGCTCCTGTGCAGAGCGATCACCTCGGCCTGCGTGAAGAGATCTTCGACATGCGCGCCCGAGATCGCGGCGGTGCGGTGCTGGAAGAACCTCCGCGCGCCGCCATTCTCGAAGATCACTTGACCGTTGGCGCGGGCGAGCAGCACGGGCGATTCCACCGCCTCTAGCGCAGCGCGGAAGTTCGCGGCATCGCGGGCCAGCGACCGCAGCCGCGGCGCGAGGTCGCGCTCGGCCTCATCGATCTGATCGATCAGATGATCGACATTCTGCGAGGCGGCGATCCCCTCGGGACGCTCCTCGGGCGGGAGCAGCGCGATCAGCCGCTCGACGGCCCCGGCCAGTTCCTCGCGCCGGCTGATACGCCCGCGGATGATGCGGGTGGAGACGAACCAGGTCGTCGCGATGGCGAAGACGACCGCGAGCGCGACGATGAACGATCCCTCTGCGCCCGACGCCGCGGCGATCCCCGCCGCGAGCGGAGCGCACCAGATCAGCACGATCGCGCCGATGTCGTTGAATAAGTCGCGACGAGACATGAGTGAATAACGGGCGAACAACGCGGCCGCGCGGCCGGTTCGACCGGCGGGACCATGGACAGTTGATTCTAGGAAGGCCGCGCCGGACACCCCAACACCGGACACCCCCGCGCCGATCCCCGCCCGCGACCGCATCTCAATTCATCGACGAGATCGTCTCGTCGGCGTCGGAGGTCGTGTCCGCGGTGGCGCGGTAGCCCACGCCGCGGACCGTCTTGATGATGTTGGCGTGCGGCCCGAGCTTCTTGCGGATCGCGGTGATGTGCACATCGATCGTGCGCTCCGTCACCGTCACGCCCGGGCCCATCGCCCGGTTCATCAGCGCCGAGCGGCTGAGCACACGGCCCGCGGCCTGGATCAGCGCGGAGAGCAGACGAAATTCGGTCAGCGTCAGCTTGATCGGCTCATCGTCGACGAAGGCCTCGTGCGTGTCGGGGTTCACCTTGACGCCGCTCAGCGCGAGCATGCGGGCATCGCCCCCGCCCGGACGCGTCCGCCGCAGCACCGCCTCGATCCGCGCCAGCAGCACCTTGATCGAGAATGGCTTGGGCACGTAATCGTCAGCCCCGACCGTCAGACCGACGATCTGGTCGACTTCCTCACCCTTCGCCGTGAGCATGATGATCGGGAGGTTGGCGGTTGCCTGGTTGGACCGGATCCGGCTGGCGACCTCGGTCCCGGAGAGCTCGGGGAGCATGATGTCCAGGAGCACCAGATCCGGGGTGTTCGCGGCGATCGCTTCGAGAGCCTGACGGCCCCCCGTGGCAACCGTGGTCTCGTACCCGGCTTTGCGCAGGTTGTAGACGAGCAGCTCGGCGAGGTCGCGTTCGTCATCGACGATCAGGATGTGCTTGCGGCCGGCCATCTTAACACTCCGCAAACGCTTGGCAGTGAACGGGTTGCAGCGGGGTTCCCAGCCCCCCACGCGGTTCTTGACGTGTTCAGAATAGGAAGACCCCCGGCGCCAATCAGTGTCGTTGGGTTGCGGTTGTGTTAAAGATACGTTTGGACGGACGCCCGCCCACGACCGCCCGCCACCCGGCAGGTGCATTCCCGCGGTCTTCGATCGCGGCTGTCCGCCGGGACGCCGCGGGGCCGATGGGGTACATTCAGTCCCCCCGGAGGCCGCCACCGGACCGCACAGCAAGGACCCGCCCGCGACCGGCCCCCCCCACCGGAGATCGGGACCGGACATCGGGACCGGACATGGGCACCGGACATGGAGATCACATCATGATGCACAGAAGCACGATCGGACGATTCGCCGCCGCCTCGCTCGCCGCGGTCTGCGGCCTCGCGGCGACCGCCTCCGCCCAGAACGCCAACCTCGACCGCGACCGCGCGTACGCCGCGGAGATGGTCGCGGACGCCGCGGGACGCGGCAGCGCACTGCAAAGCTCGGTGGGCGCGGCGGGGTACGACCGGTTCTTCTATATGTCCGATGCCACCGGCGCCAACCGCCTCAACATCGGCGGCTTCGCGCAGTTCCGCTTCACGGTCAACAGCCGCGACGACGACGCCACCCCCGGCGACGACAGCCTGACGACCGGCTTCAGCAACGGCGCCATCAAGGTCGCCATGTCCGGCAACGTCGGCGGGCAGGACACCACCTTCCGCGTCCGCGGCAACTTCAACGGCGGCAGCTCCCCCGGCGCCTTCACGCTCGACGAGGCATGGGTCAAGCACGCCTTCGAGGGCGGCTGGTCGATCCGCGGCGGGCAGGTCCGCCTGCCGCTGCTCCGCGAGTTCATCGTCGAGGACCGCGTGCAGCTCGCCATGGACCGCTCGGTCGCGGGCTGGGCCTTCGGCCCCGGCTTCAGCCAGGGCGTCGAGGTCGAGTACCGCGCCGAGTCCTTCCGCGTGGTGGGCGTGATTTCCGACGGCCTGCGCACAGCGAACACGCCCTTCACCAGCGGCGCGGAGGCCGACTTCGCTCTGACCGGCCGCGTCGAGGCGAAGATCGCCGGCGTTGACTGGAAGCGCTTCGACGACTTCACCAGCTGGCGGACGCAGGACTTCGGCCTGCTGCTCGGCGGCGCGGTGCACTATCAGTCCGGCGGCGAGACCGTCGGCACCGCCGATGTCGACACGCTGGTGTACACGATCGATGCACAGGTCGAGGGCGCCGGCTGGAACGGCTTCGCCGCGTTCTACGGCAGCACGGTCGACGCCGACGGCGGCGCGGACACCGACACCTTCGGCGGCGTGCTGCAGGCGGGCGTGTTCATCTCCGACCAGACCGAACTCTTCGGCCGCCTCGATGCGATCTGGCTCGATGACGACGCCTTCGCCGATGCGGACGACAGCTACATCGTCACCGCGGGCGCGAACTACTACATGATCCCCGAGAGCCACGCCGTGAAGCTCACCGGCGAGGTCGGCTGGGCCCTCGAATCGACCGATGCGGTCTTCGGCGGGACCTCGCCGCTGGTCTCAAACCAGGCGACGGGGTTCCTGGGCCAGTCGGAGGACAACGAGCTCGTCTTCCGAGTGCAGGTCCAGGTCTCGTTCTGATCATTCTGACAAGCGATCGAGCCCCTGTTCAGACCTACTGAGCAGGGGTTTTTCTTTGTGTATAGCGAGTTTAGCGAGTTTAGCCTCGTGGGATAAACTCGCTAACTTCGCTATACTTTTCCCATGGACCCCGTACGCAACCCATACGCTCCCGGCGCCGGAACGCCTCCACCCGAACTCGCCGGACGTGATGAACTCCTTCAGAACGCGGCGGTCGCTATCGCACGGGTCCGACTCGGTCGACCGGCCAAGGGCGTGCTCCTGATCGGGCTCCGCGGCGTGGGGAAGACCGTTCTGCTCGACCGGATGCGGGCCGACGCGATGGCCGCGGGTATGACCACGATGCGGGTCGAAGCTCCGGAGTCTCGGTCCCTCCCCGCGATACTCGCTCCTCAGCTCCGCCTGGCGTTGCTCGCGATGTCGCGCATCGAGCGAGCCCAGGATCTCGCGCGTCGAGGGCTCAGAGCGCTTGCAGGTTTCGCCAAGTCGTTGAAGGTGAAGTACAGCGACATCGAGGTCGGCATTGATTTCGAAGCCGAGCCCGGCCTCGCCGACAACGGCGATCTCGAGCACGACCTGCAGGACCTGCTCTCCGCGGCGGGCGCCGCGGCCGCGGGCGCGGAGACGGCGCTGGTCATGTTCATCGACGAACTGCAGTATGTCGCAGAGGAGGAACTCGCATCGCTGGTGACAGCGTTGCACCGCATCTCGCAGCAGTCGCTCCCGGTCGCGTTGATCGGAGCGGGGCTGCCGCAGTTGCTGGGGCAACTCGGCCGCGCCAAGTCCTACGCCGAGCGGCTCTTCGATTTCGCGGAGATCGGACCGCTTCCCGATGAGGCAGCGCGCCGCGCAATCGAGAAGCCCGCGCTCGATGAGGGCGTCCGCATCGAGCCGGAAGCGCTCACCCAGATCGTCCGCGAGACACACGGCTACCCGTACTTCCTGCAGGAGTGGGGCAAGCACGTCTGGGACGCGGCGGACCATTCACCGATCACGCTGGAAGATGTCGCACGAGCGACGAGGACTGTCACGGCGGCGCTCGATGACGGATTCTTCCGCGTCCGGTTCGATCGACTCAGTCACGCGGAAAGACGCTACCTGCGGGCGATGGCGGAACTTGGCCCCGGACCGCACCGTTCGGGCGATGTCGCCGCGGCTGCCGGTCGCTCGGTTCGATCTCTCGGACCCGTGCGCGCTTCGCTGATCGCCAAGGGCATGGTCTACAGCCCAAGCCACGGCGATACCGCCTTCACGGTTCCCCTCTTCGATGGGTTCATGCGACGCATCATTCCCGGCGATGACTGGCGCGATTGAACCTCACACGGCCGCTCTGCACCCCGCACAACCTTGTTCCAAAGCCGCAGACGCGACCAGCACTTGCACGAGTCTGACTCGGTGTTTGCTTCGGCTCCCGGCGCGTTCGCGCTCAGGTTGCGCGAAAGCCCGACCGTGTGACTGGCGGATGAGCCAGACCACCGCTACCTTCGCCACGCGGGAAAAGGAATCGGATCTGTTCGAGAGGAGAACCCGATGCGTGGGCTGATGATGGGTGTGGTGGTCGCGGCGGCCGCGGGCGTTTCGTCGGCGGACACGATCGCGTACTGGAACTTCAACGACTCGGCGAACCGACTTGGCGTGAGCACCGGGTCTGGCACGCTGACGACCAACTTTGTCGCTGCGAACGTGCAGTACTTCGGCGGATCGACGAGCAACGCGCAGGGCGGTGATATCGCCGGCCAGGCGCTCTCACTCCAGAACGGGACGGGCGGCGCCAACAACGGCCGCAACGCCACCTTCCAGATCTCCACGAGCAACTTCGAGAACCTGGTGATGACGTTCGTGACGCAGCGGACGGATACCGGCTTCAACAGCAATCAGATCGCATACTCCACCGACGGCGCCACCTTCACCAACTTCGGCTCCGCTTACACACCGGCGAGCACCTTCGCGCTCCAGACCTTCGACTTCTCGTCGATCAGCGCACTGGACAACGCCGCGAGCGTGTTCGTCCGCATCACCTTCAACGGCGGCACCACGAACTCGAGCGCCGGCAACAACCGCATCGACAACGTCGTCTTCACCGCAGACCCGATCGTGATCCCGCTCCCGCCCGCCGCGTTCGCCGGTATCGCGGGCCTGGGCCTCGCCGGGATCGCATCGCGTATCCGCCGCCGCTGATCGCCGCGGAACACGCAACTGAATGAAGAGAGCCCCGGCCAATCGGCCGGGGCTTTTCGTTCGGGCTCTTTATGTCAGCGACTCGCGGCGTGCCACAGGCTCGTGGCTCTGCACGAGCCTGTGGATTGGGCTCAGCAACCACGGCACCCTCGGCTCCGGCAGATCCCCACAGGCTGGCTCAAAGCAGCCGGCCTGTCGCACGGCCGATGGCACTTACGCGGTCGCTCACTCCGGCAGCTTCGCCAGCTCATCGTTCACCCGGTCCGCGATCCGCTTGATCGCATCCGGACCGAACTCAAACTTCAGCCCCGCCGCGGCGAAGAGTTCCGGCAGCGGCTTGCTGCCGCCCAGGCGCAGGCCGGCGAGGTACGCCTCGACCGCGCTCCTCTCGCCCTTTTCGAGCGAGTGCAGCCAGAGCTGCAGCGCGCCCAGCTGCGCGATGCCGTACTCGATGTAGTAGAAAGCGTGGTGGAAGAGGTGCCCCTGCCGCTGCCAGATGTGCGGCCGGTACTGCTCCAACCCGTCCCACGAGGCGCTGGTGCCGAACCGCGCATCGAGCGCGAGCCAGGCCTGGCGCCGCTCATCGGGCGTGTGCATCGGGTGCGTGTAGATCCAGTGCTGGAACGCATCGATCGTCGCGATCCAGGGCAGCAGCATCACGCTGTGCTTGAGCTGCTCGCGCTTGGCGCGGGCGAAGTCCTCTTCATTCTCGTAGAACAAATCATTCGCGCCACCCCAATGATTCATCGTGAGCAGCTCCATCGACATGCTCGCCACTTCAGCGAACTCGATCGGGCTGTGGCGGTAGGCCAGCAGCGGCTCATCGATGCACAGCATCGAGTGGAACGCGTGCCCGGCCTCGTGCACCATCGTCTCGACATCGCGCTGCAGGCCCGCGGCGTTCATGAAGATGAACGGCTTGCGTGCCCGGTCGCGCATGTACTGATAGCCGCCCGGCGCCTTGCCCTTGCGGCTGTCGAGGTCCAGGCACGCGCCGTTGCGCGCGCCCATCGTGTTCGCCCCGTCGCCCAGCGTCGCGAGCATCTGGCCCAGCCGCGGATCGAGCCGGCTGCAGGCGTTCACCGCCTTGGTCATCAGCTGCGTGCCGCCCTCGAAGGGCCGCAGCGGGCCGCGCCCCTTCACATCGACCGACAGGTCCCACGGACGCAGCTTGTCGACGCCGAGGAGTTTCGCGCGGTCGGCCTCGACCGAACGCATCAAGGGAACGATCGCCACCTCGACACCCTTGTGGAACTCCTCGCACTCCTTCACGCCGTAGTCGAAGCGGTGCTTCTCCTTGAACGCGTAGCCGACGAAGTCCTTGAACCCCGCGTTCTTCGCCATTCTGTCGCGGATCTTGATCTGCTGGTTGAAGATCTCGTCGATCTTCTCGCGGTCCTGCATGCGCCGCTCGATCACCGTCTTCCACGCCTTCTCGCGCACCGCGCGGTCGGTCATCTCCTGGTACCGCGCCATCTGCGGCATCGTCCGCTCCTGGCCGTCGAACTCAACGGTCATCATGCCGACGATGTGGTCGTACTTCTGCGTGAGCTTGTCCAACTCGGTCTGCAGCGGCACGTTCTCTTCGCGGAAGAGCTCGACCTCGGCCTTCACCGCCCGGTCGTACACGCCGTACCGCGCCTTGGAGAGCGGGAACTGCGCCGCCATCTCGACATACCGCTTGTCGAGACCGAAGAACGCGGGCGTGAGCTTCGGCGCGACTTCCTCGACATACCGCTCGTAGGCCTTGGCGGCCTCGGCGTTGTCGGTGTTGCAGGTCATCGTGATGTACAGGTTCGCGCGGGCCTCGCTGCACGCGGCCTCGAGCTCGCCGCGGTCGATCACCCACCGCTCCAGCTCCGCAGCGCCGGCGACGGGCCGCTCGAGGAGCTGCTTGAAGTACGGCTCGACGGCGGCGAACCGCGTAGCGTCGACATCCGCGGGAAGAAAAGCCTGCTGCGTGCCGCCGTGGCGGGTGGTTGTCGTGGACATGGGGGCTCCGCGCTGTTGGGTCTTCGATCAGGAATGCGGCGCGAAAGCGCCTCAAGAACCGCGTGCAGAGAACGCACTTCCCCGTGAACGACCGGGGCCGGGCATGATAGACCGCGGCGGCGGGTCCGCAGGAAAAACAAGGGGCCCGGCGCTCGCGCCGGGCCCCTGTTCTCAGACTTTCCTGGTCCAACGTACCCGCCGCGGCATCACCGCATCAGGTCACGCAGGAACTGCTCCTGATCTTCGATCCACTCGTCGAAATCCTCGCGTGTGGGCATGTTGAAGGTGAAGTACAGGAACGCCGGGTTGTTGCGAGTCATCGAAACGATTCGGGAAAGACTCGCGCGTGCGCGATTCACGAAAGCGCCCCGCTGATCACGCGGAACCTGCGTTGCCGCGGCGACCTGCTGCTGGTAGTTGGTGATGTACTCACCAAGACGACGCTCGTCTTCCGCGGTCTTCTGGCGGTACTGCTGCGTCCATCGCTCCGCCTTTGTCACCGGCCAGAGAACTCCCGGCTCGTCCTTGCCGATCCAGTCGATCTCTTTATAACCCATCGCCTTGGTCAGCTCGGGAAGCGTCGCAGCGGTGCCACGCGAGAATCGGATCTTCTCGGCCGTCACTGCGTTGAGCGTCAGGATCTTGCCCTTCCGATTCACAAGGATGTCGCCGGACTCCTCATCCTGGTAGTAGTCGACGCGGCCGTCCGGCGTCACAGTCACAGAGAGCGGGTCATCGATCTGCATGGAGCGCATCAGCCTGTAGTCGTACCCGGAGAGCGCCGAGACCTTCTCCATCTGGTGCAGGCGTTCCTCAAGACTCCGTCCCTTCGATGCGATGTAGGACGCACCCATGAACTCGGTGCACGCGCCATAGTTGCCCTGCGGGGTGAAGTAGATTTCCTCCAGGATGTGCGACGTCATCGCCGCGGCGGAGATCGCCGAGTCGATCCACCCCACGGTGTGGAACCGTGGCTTGTAGTTGAAGTGAATCTCATCGAGAAGCTTCTGGACCTCGAGCGTGTACCCACCGCCCGACTTGACCCGGAGCACGACGATCCGCTCGCCCTCGCTGCCCAACTCCTCCTCGAGCATCGGGCGCGCCTGCTGGAGCGCATACGCGGTCATGTACTGACCCACCATCTCTTCCATGGTGAGGACAGCGCCGCGCGGAACGCCGGGCCGAGCCGGCTTCGCGGCCTGCTCGTCTACTTTCTGAACCGGCTCGGTGTTCGCGGCGGCGCTCTCAGCGCCGCGCTCGACCGAAACGATCTCGCTGGGCGTGAACATCGTCTCCTGCTCGAGGCCGCCTAGCTTGTACTTCAGCCAGATATACCCGTCGACCTCACGGATGATCTCGCCTTCCAGCGTCCGACCATCCTTCAGCTTCAGGACATCCGCCGCACTCGCCGTGTCCGCAAGCCCGCCGACGACCGCGAGGACCAAGCACGCCGCCAGCACGCGCAAGCCACGGACCGCCGGATTCTTCGTCTTTGTTGTGAACATTTCGTACCTCTCAGGATGCTTTCTCTTCGAGAACATCACACTGATCAAATCACTTCCGGTCCTTCAACTGCTCCAGCTTGATCGTCTCCCGCATGATGTTCAGATCCTCTTCCGACGGGATCCCATACCCGTACAGGAAGTACGGATCCAGCCCCTCGCCCCAGCGGCGAAGGAGGCCGATCATCTGCTCGATGATCCGTAGCCGCTGACCGCGTGCCTTCGTCCGCTCCGAGAAGTCGCCCGGGGGCATCACGCGAACCTCGGCGAAATCCTCAAGGAGCCGTCGAAGCTGCCGCTGCGCGTTCTCCAGACCCCGCGACCAGTCCGACAGGATCCGCTCGGAGCGATTGCTGACGTCCTTACCCACCCGGTCCAGATTCAGCTCCCGAAGCAGCTGCTCTCGCGTGTCGATCGTCCCCTTCGAGAAGTTGATCAAACGTGCGGTTCTCGCGTTGAGCGTCAGCACATCGTTCGTCTCTCCACGCACCCGCTGCTCTACCGTGTCGAAGTTCTCGCCTCTGCCATCGTCAGTGAGCAGTTCATCGCCCGCGGTCCGCGGCATCCCCTCGTAGAGAACCGGCTCGCCATTCTCGAACGTGACGCTCAGCGTGTAGGGAATCAGAGCCAGAGCATCAACGAGGCGGGGATCATGCCCACCCGCGATCGCCCAACCCTGCGCGTGACCGAGCCGTGCGGACATCAGCTTCTCATGCACGACTTTGTCGCCCTGCGCCCGCGCGAACATCAGCGACAGATCGCCCAAGCCGCCCATTCTGGCGTTGCTCGAAAAGTAGATGTCCTTGACCACCAGCGGCATCAGCGCTGCGCCGCCCATCGCCTGCTTCACCCAGACGACGATCTTCGGCGGATTCTCCCAATCCCGCGGCACCTCCTCGACGATGATCGGGACAATGTCCTCAGCGCGGAAAATCTGATTGAAGTTTGCCGTGTCGTCCGGGAGCTCCTCGCCCATCTCGTCCTTCCACGAGGCGTCGAGCTCGATGATGATCACTTCGGCCTTCTGTTCCTTCGCATCCTTGATCGCCTGACGGATCGGCGTCTGAGAGATATCGGTTCCAAACCCGCCATTCAGCGTGATCCAGTAATACGGCCGCCGCTGGATCCCATCGTCATCCGGCGGAGCGGTCCGCGGACTGTTCTTCGCCGCCGGCGCTGCTGCGGGCTTCGCCTCTCCAGCCGGCGCATCCTTCGCCCGCTTGATCTCCAGAATGTTCGCCTTCTGGTACTCGGTCTCGAACTCGAGCCCGTGCGACTTCCCCTTGAAACGGATGCTCGACGCCGTCTCCGACACGATCTTGCCGTACATCACCGTGCCGTTGGCGAAGATCAGCATGTCCTGACCCGGCTCGGCCTGTGTCTGGCCCTGAGCCAGCACGGGAACGCCGTTCACCAGGCCAACCCCGCCGACGGCGATCAGCAGACCCGCCGCCGCGGCCCGTCCGAACTTCTTCAACCCGTTCCACTGCATCATGATCATGTCCTCGTCTGTGAGACTGCCCGACTGCTGCCGTCGGAGCGGCTGTCCCCGCCCCCGCTCGATCGCGAGGGCCACCCTTCGCGAAGGAGAGCCATCCCGTGGGGAAGTCGCCTCTTGTCTGACTCGCCCGGGGGATCCACGTTCCGCCGGGAACTCTACTTTTCGATCGCCTCCCCGGAGAACCCCGGGGCCGGCACAACACCCCGCATAGCGTATCCGAAACGGGCAACGAGGTGCCCGCCAACCGTCTAGACGCCCCGCCCCGCCGCCAGTTCCCGCGCGGCCTCAAAACTCGCCACCCGCCCCTCCAGCTGCGCATCGTACACCCGGTCAAGGATTTCCTTGAACACCGGCCCCGGCTTCATCCCCATCCCGATCAGGTCGTTCCCCGTCAGGAGCGGCGCCGGCGCCAGCCCGACCCCGTCCGCCGCCAATTCCACTATGTCCCGCGCCACCGCCGCCCCGCGGCCCGCGTCCCGGGCCGTCGCCACCGCGAGCCCCGCGTCGAAACACGCCGATGCCGCGGCCCGCTTGCGCGCTGCGACCCCGAGCCCCGCCCAGATCGTCTCCACAACTTCAACCGCCGCCAGCGCCCGCCGCAGGTCCTGCGTCTCCTCATTGCTCAGACACAACGCCCGCCGCCACCGGTCCGCGATCGCATCGGCATCACCCGGCCGACCGCCCAGATCCAACGCCCACGCCGCCATCGCCGCGGCGAGCGGCGCATCCGCCGGCAGCCCCGCCAGCGCCGCGGCCCCGGGCTGCAGATCCTCCGCCCCAAGCAGCACCGAAGCCTCGAGCCCAAGCCGATGGATCGTCGCCGCCGCGGCCGCCCGGGTCGGGTGCAGCAACATCCGCCGGACCTCATCGCCGATCCGCTCGCGGCTCACACCCCTCAGGTCCGCCGCGTGCCGCGTGATCGCCGCGGCGGTCGCCGCCTCGATCTCAAACCCGAGCTTCGCCGAGAGCCGCACCGCGCGAAGGGCGCGGAGATGGTCTTCCTGGAGCCGCTGATCGGCGTCCCCCACCGCCCGGATCACCCGCCGCTCCAGATCCGCCAGCCCGCCGACCAGGTCGATCACCCGCCGCGGCCCAGGGTGCGTTCCGCGCGCCACATCGACGGCCGTGGCCGGAAGATGATCAGCCGAAGCCGGACCCGTAGCCGCGGCCAACGGATCCAGAAAGAGCGCATTGACCGTGAAATCCCGCCGCGCAGCATCCTCCCGCGGCGAGCTGAACGTCACGCGGTCCGGCCGCCGCGCATCGCTGTAATCACCGTCCGACCGGAACGTCGCGACCTCGATCACTTCCTTGCCGATCGCCACGATGATCACGCCGAAGCACTTGCCCACGGCGTTGGAGTGCCGGAAGAGCGACTGCACCCGCTCCGGCCGCGCATCGGTCGCGACGTCGTAATCGGTCGGCTCCAGCCCCAGGAGCTCATCGCGCACGCAGCCACCCGCGAAGAACGCGGTATGCCCCGCTTCGCGCAGCGTGCGAACGATCTGAGTCGCGGCGTCCCGAGCGGCCGCCGCGGACTGGGCCTTGGCCATGGGGGGATGGTATCGGACGACACCGATGCGTTGCGCAATACGATCGTTCGGTCATGAGGTTGGAACTCGACATCCCCGATGACAGCGAGAGGCTGCTCCGCGATGCCTGGGGACCCGATCTCGACCGCGCTGCGCTCGAGGCTCTGGTGATCGAGGGATACCGCTCGGGGCGGCTCACTCTGATGCAGGTCGGCCAGCTGATTGGCGTAGACAACCGGTGGGCCGCCAACCAGTGGCTCGCCGATCGAAAAGTCTGGCTCGATTACACACCCGAGGATCTCGAACGGGACCGGGCGGCACTCGACCTTCTGACGAGGCGGCCCCGCGCGGACGAGCCGTGACTGACTACGCGCTGTGAGCCTCGCATCAGTGCGATGGACACGCCGGCGCCGCCGCATCACCCCGCGTCCGGCACGCATCCAGAAACTCCACACCCCGCCGCAAATGCGGGATCACGATCGACCCGCCCACGATCAGCGCGATGTCGAAGGTCTCCCACAACTCCTCATCCGTCGCGCCGGCATTCACGCACTGATCGATGTGGTACGCGATGCAGTCATCGCACCGCAGCACCATGCTCGCGACCAGGCCGAGCAGCTCCTTGGTCTTCGCATCCAGCGCGCCCGCCTCGTATCCCTGACCATCGAGCCGGAAGAAGCGCTTCGTCACCAGCGTGCCGCCCGTCGCCGTCGACCCATCCGGCCGCGCAGCGCCCACGCCCGCGCGGGCCGCATCGTCGCCCAGGATCCGGCAATTCATCTTCGCGCGATAGGCCTGGAACTGTGCGTACCGATCGCCCGCGGCGGGGGTGCTGTTGCTCATGGCGTCACGGTAGCGGGCCTCTCCGCCGCCGGTGCAACCACCGCGCCGCCACCCCGCGGCGACGGCGGCCGGTACACACCCACCCTCTGCACCCACCGCGCGTTCCGCACCACCGCGAACGTCGCCAGCGTTCCCGCGGCCCCCACCGCCGCGGCGATCACCGCCTTCACCCACGTCGGCATCGGCCGCTCGTACATCAGCACCACCGCCAGCCCGATCCACGGCGGGTGCGTCAGGTACACCCAGTACGACCCATCCGCCAGGAACCGCCCGATGCGACCCAGGCCCCCCAGCCGCTCGAACACCCGCAGCCCCACCGCGATCAACCCGAACGATGCGAACGCCGCGAACAGCGACACCGCCGCCGCGAGCATAATCCGATCCTGCAGCGTGTCCGCCGGCGGATCACGCAGCACCAGCCGCACGAACCACACCCCCGCCCCCACCGCGACCGCGACCTCGAACCACGCGCCGCGCCCGATCTTCGCGATCGCACCCCGCAACGAGAACAGCACCACCCCCGCCACGAAGAACGCGAGCTGATGCAGGAACAACCCCGGCGACGGGATGAACCCGTTGTGGAAGTTCAAGAGCGCATCGGGCCACACCGCGATCGGCGCTGCCGCGAACGCCGCGAGCACCACCCCGCGCCACGGCCCCGACACCAGCGCCTTCGCCATGCCCGCCGGCAGCACCGGCCGCACACGCGCCGACCGCAACGCCCACAGCCCCACGCAATAGATCAACAGGTACTCGAGAAACCACAGGTGCGCGAACCCATACAGGTTCGGCTGCACCGCCGGCCCGAACCGCACATGCACGATGTGCTCGGGCGCGGCCCACCCGCGCTCCACCCACCCCCACGACCAGATCAGGTACATCACCGGCAGCACGGTGAACGTCGCCGCGACCAGCGGCACGCCGATCCGCGACCACCGGTTCTTCAAGAACGCCCGCGGCCCGCGGCGACCGATCAGCATCGCCGCGAAGAACCCCGACACCACGAAGAACAACGGCACGCGGAAACCATGAATCGCCCAGAACACCGCATCGAGCACGCGGTGCTCGGTTGACTCCTGCACCGGCCAGATCAGCCGGTCCATCGGCCGGTGCATGTACGCCACGATCGCGTGCAGCACCACGCCCAGCAGCATCGCCATGGCGCGGAGGGCATCGAGCGCATCGAGCCGCCGCGCCGGACCGGCCGGGCCACCTTCCACAATCAGTTGCTGGTCTGGATCGGTCGCGATCGCCTGGGCCCTGCCTTCAAGAAGAGTCCGGGCCCGTTGGGGCCCCGCGGGGTTTCACTGTAGAACGCCGCGTGGTAGCTTCATGTCCACGCGATCCCGTGGAGGGGATCCGGGCCATGGGAAGGAGTTGGTGCATGCGACGAGCTCGGGCGATCGGCGTGACGGGACTGGTGCCGGCAATCGGGCTCGCCGCGCTGCTCGCGGGCTGCGCCGCCAACGACACGAATGAGAGCGACGACAATCGCTCCCACGCCGCCCTCCTCGCCCCCCTCCCCGCCGAAGCCGACGACGCCATCATGCGCGGCGTCGGCCTCCTCCTCTCCATGCAGGAAGGCGACCGCCTCGCCGAGGGCTTCGGCGAGTGGCCCTACGAGGGCGTCTATCGCGTCGGCGGCAAGATCCCGATCGGCTACCGGGTCGGCGGCACCGGCATCGCCATCCTCGCGCTCATCGGCGCGCCAAACCTCGACACCGACCCCGACCGCCTCGCCGCGATCGAACGCGGCGTCCGTTTCATGTGCGACGGCATCTCGCACCCGCTCATGTCCTTCGAAGAATTCGACGGCGGGTACGACGTCCGCGGCTGGGGCTACATCTACGCACTGCACGCCCTTCTCGAGCTCGACCGCCGCGGCCTCATCCCCGAACCCCTCGCCGCGCAGGCCGCCGCGGCGACCGCGTTCTACTTAAAGGGCCTGCACGAGATCGAGATCCCTCGGGTCGGCGGCTGGAACTACGCGCGATCGCAGGGAAAGGACCGCCCCTCCGCGCCGTCATCCTTCATGACCGGCGCTGCGCTCCAGGCCCTCTTCCTCGCCGCGGACCGCGGCCACACCGTCGACCCCGCCATCATCGACCGCGGCCTGACCGTGCTCGAGAAAGGCCGCAACGCCGCGGGCTCGGTGTCGTACGCCGGCAACGCCAGTAACCGCCCCAACGACGGCACCCCCGGCGCCGTCGGCCGCATCGCCATCACCGAAACCACGCTCTACCTCGGCGGCCGCGGCTCCATCGACCGCGTCCGCGGCAGCGTCGATGCCTTCATCGTCCACTGGAAATGGCTCGACGACCGCCGCGCCAAGCCCGGCACACACACCGGCCCCTACTCCGTCGCGCCGTACTACTTCATGTTCGCCCACCGCTACATCGCCCAGGCCGTCGAGCTCCTCCCGCGCCAGGAACGCGATGAATACCGCCGCCGCGTCGATGAGCTCTTGTTCTCAGTGCGGGGCGAGGACGGCTCCTGGAACGACCGCGTCTTCGACCGCAGCGCGAACTACGGCACCGCGATGGCGATGCTCGCGCTGCAGGAACGCAGGGCGGAGCGGCCGGTGGGGTGGAAGCCGCCGGCGGTGGAGCCGAACCAAGCTGATGGCGCACAAACCCCGTGACCACACCGTTCATCTGCACCTTGCCCCGAAGGGGCAAAGGGGTGTAGCCACGGGTGGAGCACGCCGGGCGCAGCCCGAAGTGCGCAACCCGTGGAACGAATCGCATCACTCTGACTGCCCCGAAGGGGCAGAGGAATCGAACGCACGCAGCGCTGAATCTCCTCTGCTCGGCCAGGGCAGAGAGGCACGCGAATCTCGACTCAACCCACGCACCTCGAACGGGGGCGGATCTCCCCCAAAAGCCAAACCCATCCGCCGTCCGAGCAACGCGGCGCTGCGCAACGCCCGCCCAACACATCGGCAGAATGCCGATGCCACGGAAACGCCTCTCCCCGGAGCCACGACATGCTCAAAACCCCTCCCTTCCCCTCCATCACCGCCGCCGGCCCCAACCTCGGCGCCACCATCGCCGCGCACATCGACCGCGCTTTCCGCCATCTCATCGCCGACTCCAGCGCAGAGATCACGCCCGCGTGCATCCGCCTCATGACGAAGGAGCCCCACCCCTTCGCCAACTTCGCCGCGCCCGCTGCGCCCATCACCGCCGACTCCACCGCCGCGGCGATCGAACCGCTGCTCACCTGCGGCGCCCCCGCCGCGGTCCTCTTCACCGCCCCCGCCCCCGAAGCAGCGCACCGGCGCCTCACCGCCGCGGGCTTCGAGCGCCACGGCGGGCTGCCCTGCATGGCGGCGGATATCAGCACAATCCCCGCGACAACGCTCCCCGCCGGCTACACCTTCGAGCGTGTGAACAACGCCGCGGACCGCGCGGCGTGGGGCGATGTCTTCGCCCGCGGCTACGAACTCCCGCCCCGCTGCGCCGCCGCCTTCGCCGGCGGCATCACCCGCGACACCCGCCCCGATGCCACCGTGCAGTATTTCTGGATCAAGAAGGACGGCGAACCCGTCGCCACCTCCATCCTCTTCCTCGAATCCGGCCTCGCCGGCATCTACGGCGTCGCCACCATCCCCACCCATCGCCAGCGCGGCCTGGGCGCCCACGCCACCGCCGAACCCCTCCGCATCGCGCACAAGCTCGGCTACAACGTCGGCATCCTGCAGGCTTCCGAGCAGGGCCACCCGGTCTATCGCAAGCTGGGGTTCACCGACCTTGGCGAAGTACCGCTGTATGTGCGGATGCCGGGGTGAGACCGCCTTCGGCTGCGGTTCTTGATAGTCTGTCGCGGATCAAGTTCTTGACCCGAATGCTGCATATGTCGAACAGCACACTTCTGCAGACACTTGTGGGCCATGGCCGCGAGACCGCTTGGCTTGAGTTCAAGTGCAACTACGCGCACCCGGAACGCATCGGTGAGTACATCTCTGCGATCGCGAATTCGGCTGCGCTTCATGACCGCGATGAGGGCTTCATTGTTTGGGGAGTCTCGGACTCGCCAGCGGAGATCATCGGGACCGACTTTGACCCGGCGACGTTCAAGGTGAGCGGCGGCCAGCCGCTGCTGATTCACCTCGCCCAAAATCTCTCGCCCTCGCTTCACTTGAACATCGTGGAAGGCCACATCAACACGAAGCGCGTGGTGGCGCTCCGAGTCCCTGCAGCAAATGGCTTGCCCGTAAGCTATCGGGGCGAGCGCTTCATCCGCATCGGTGAGTCCAAGACGAAGTTGCAAGGACGACCAGAGGAAAGCTCGCTGTTCGCTAAGCTATCCCGTGCGCCCTTCGAATCCGGCGCAGCGGCGACAAGACTCGACGAGTCCGAATTGCTGCAGATACTCGACTATCCCGCGTACTTCGAGTTGATGCGGCAACCGCTGCCTGAAACACGAAGGGAGATTCTCGATCGCTTTCAGGCAGATCGCCTTGCACGCTCCGAGTCGGAAGGTTGGGTCATCACGAATCTGGGTGCCCTTCTCTTTGCCCGATCTCTCGGCAGATTCGACACGCTGGCGAGAAAGGCGGTACGCGTGGTGGTGTACCGAGGAGTCGATCGGGCAGAGATCGCCCGACAACAGACCGGTGATCAGGGATACGCGGCCGGCTACGTGGGTCTTATCAAATGGGTGAACGACCAGATCCCGGACAATGTGCACATCAGTCAGGCACTCCGGACAGAGACGAAGATGTACCCGGAGATTGCGCTGCGTGAGTTGATCGCGAACGCTCTGATCCATCAGGATTTCTCGATCTCGGGGACCGGTCCGCTCATCGAGATATTCCAGGACCGCATCGAGATCTCGAACCCCGGTACGCCCCTCATCGATCCGATCCGCTTCCTTGATATGCCGCCTGTCTCTCGGAACGAGCGCCTCGCATCAACCATGCGCCGTATGGGGATCTGCGAGGAACTCGGCAGCGGCATCGATCGTGTGCTTGCGGCGATCGAGATGTACCAGCTACCGGCACCCGAGTTCCGCGCCACCGACAGGGGGACATGCGCGACCCTCCATGCGCCGCGCACTTTCCAACGCATGAATCGAGAGGAACGCATCCGCGCTGCGTACCAGCACGCCGGTTTGATGTACGTAGCCCACCGGAGAATGACCAACGCAACGCTCCGCGCCCGCTTCGGACTCGATGCCGCCGAGTACACCAAAGCCTCTGCGGTCATCCGCGATGCACTCGAGGTCGGAGTGATCCGGCATGACGACCCCTCCAACAAGGCGCCCCGGCACGCAAAGTACATCCCCTTCTGGGCGGCGGGGGAAGACACGCCCGCGGGGGGATCCTTGCGTTGACCGCGTTCGGGTCACCGCACGGTGCGCTCCAATGTCACCTCAATGTCATCCGCCGCACCAACCCGCCCTGTCGCCTCCCTCACAATCCGCGTTCTGAAGGCCGGAAGGCCGTTCTGGATCAGCTTCTCAATATGTGCCCAATGTCATCGCCCAAGACCAGACATCCCAAGGAGATTGCTGGTCACCGGCGGCCCCGGCGGTGCCCGGGTGGCTTCAGACCTGGCTGCCACCCCCACCCCCACTGACAACACCCTGTCAGCCGACCCACCCAAAATCCAATCAGCCCCCTTGCACACCCCGCCCCACGCGGTACGCTCCCTGCATGGTCGCACCCAATCAAATCCACAACACCGACACCCCCGCCCCCGGCGCCCTCGAACCCCTCAGCCAGGAAGAATCCCGCTTCCTCTCCCAATTCTTCCGCGACTTCAAAGAGGACCTCTTCGCATGGTCCGCGGCGACCGACATCGACCTCGACGTCCTCGCCAAGTGGCTCAACCACC